>RQOU01000059.1 GCA_008373165.1 SAR202 cluster bacterium
TGGAGGAAATTTTTATGGATAACAAAGAATTGATGGGCTGGATGAGTATGCGTACCTGGCACATATTCGCAGTTTTGGTTCCGTTTTTCGCGCTTTTTGCTCCACTAGTGATCTATGTTGGGTCAGTAAACAGCGATTTTGACGTTCCATTGATGATTATGTCTGTGGCTTTCTCGATTATGACTTTGATGATGACCCTGTCGGGGATTATGGACATGAAAGTGCTTGCAGGAGAAATGACTCCTGAAATGGCTGAATCTAAATGGGGTCAAACGTTCAAGGGTTTCGGTGCATTTGCAGCAGTTTTCACTGTTCTGATATTGTCGGTTCCTGTTGCTCATTGGATTGCTTTGATGGGATAGTTCTTACTGTTCTGATACTGTCGGTCCCTGTAGCTCATTCGATTACTTTGGCTGATTAACAAATCTGAGAATTGGAAATATGAAATCCGAAGTATTAATCGCCAGCGCCGCTCGTACGCCACTCGGTAAGTTCAGCGGTAGCCTTTCGAGCACATCAGCCACGGATCTCGGCGGGATTGCTCTCGCCGCGTCCGTGGAACGGTCCGGAATCGCTGCAGAAGATATCGAATACACGATCATGGGCAACATGCTTTCTGCCGGACTTGGAATGACACCGGCCAGACAGGCAGCTATCACAGCCGGGATTCCCGAATCCTCCTCAGCACTCACAGTCAACAAGGCCTGTGCATCTGGTATGCAGTCGGTAATCCTCGCTGCGCAGTCTATTCAACTTGGTGAGGCAGACGTGGTTGCGGCCGGAGGAATGGAGAACATGAGCCAAGCTCCACACTTGTTACTTGATAGCAGGACGGGGCAGAGGCTTGGTGACGCGAACCTGACGGATTCGATGATTCATGATGGCTTGTGGTGTCCCTTCGAAAACCACCACATGGGTAGTTCCGCTGAGGCGATTAACGAGAAATACGACATTGGGCGAAGGCGGCAGGATGAGTTCGCTGAACGCAGTAACGTGCTTGCATCCTCTTCGACCGCCGAGGGATGGTTCTCGGATGAGATCACACCAGTGAATGTAAAAGGTCCTCGTGGAGATGTAACGGTTGTAGACACCGACGAAGCGCCAAGAGCTGATACGACGGCCGAGATTCTTGCCAAGCTACGGCCTGCTTTTCCTCCGGGGGAGACTATTACGGCAGGGAACGCTTCCAAGATTAGTGATGGTGCAGCGGCCACGATCGTTATTTCCGATAGAAAGGCTGGTGAATCTGGCGTTAACGTGCTTGGTCGAATTTCGGGCTATGCCCATGCTGCCAATGACCCAGGAATGTTGTTTGATGCTCCTAAACTGGCAGTTGCCAACCTGCTGAAAAGAACCGGAGAGACGCTTGAAGAATTCGACATGATAGAGGTTAACGAGGCTTATGCAGCGCAGGTGCTTGCCAACGGTGATGCGCTTGGCTGGGACGAAGAACGTGTTAACACTCGCGGGGGTGCCGTAGCGTTAGGACATCCGATCGGTGCGAGCGGAGCACGAATTCTTGTGACGTTGTTGCATGGACTGAGGCGTACAGCAGGGCGCAAAGGCCTTGCTGTGATATGTCATGGTGGAGGCGGTGCGGTTGCAATGAGCCTTGAGGCTGCGTGAGTTAAAAGCCTCTTAAATAAACAGGTGATTCGTGGCGTAGGAAAGCATCGAAAAAATTAACGGGGTTGGCTTTCTAGGATCTCTCTCAGTTCACACCTTGGCGAATGAGCTCAATATCCTCTCAGCAGACTGATCCATCGCTTCTTTAGCAGCGTCAATGACTCCGGTCCGATTATTGAAGCCATGGGTCATACCATCGTAGACAACACTCAATGTGTCCACGCCTGCGGCCTTGAGAGCATCTCCGTACGCGACTGCTTCGTCCACCAATGGGTCATATTGGGCAGCAATGATTGTTGCATCGGGAAGCCCTGACAGGTCGGAGGCTTTGATTAGGGCAGCATAGGGATTTGAGCGGTCCTCACCCGTGCCAGTGTACTGATTCCAGTACCAGATCATGGCTTCGCGTGTGAGCCCATATCCTTCGGCACATTCAATGTATGACTGTCTATTGAAGTCGAAGTCGATAACAGGGCAAAAGAGGACTTGGTGAGATATGGCTGGGCCATTTAAATCGCGTGCCATCATCGAAACAGCACCTGAAAGGTTTCCACCGGCAGAGGTCCCGGTCGTGGCAACCCGGCTGCCGTCGATACCGAGTGAATCTGAATTCTCGACAGCCCACTTTGTTGCCTCGTAGCAGTCTTCTACGGCTCCAGGAAATCTTGTCTCTGGTGCCAACCTATAATCGACGGAGACAACAACTGCGTTGACACGCGAACATGTTCCTCTCGCTGTAGTGTCCTCGGCATCAAGATCTCCGATGACCCATCCTCCACCATGAAACAACATCACCAGAGGATGGCCTTCGTCGTCATCCGGTCTATAGATCCTGATTGGAATTTCACTTTTCGGTCCAGGGAAGGAGCTATCTTCGACGGAACCGACTGGCTCCACCTCTGCTTCAATGGCAGATCGCCCGATGCGAGCGTTATCTCTCGCCTCTTCGGGAGTGACATCCGTCACTGGCGGGAATCCCATTGCTGCTGCCTTCTCGAGGGCATCGGCTGACTGAGGGTGTAGTGGCATGGGTAGACCTCTCGTACTTTTGGATTTGCTAACTCATGGCACTTTACCCGAAAGCACTGATCGGTGAGCAACAGATTGAGGCTGATTTCAACAAGGGTTGATCTTGGGCTTGAATTTTTCGAGGTTTATCAGAGCGATGGTAGTTACGCGGTTTGGAAGGGCTTGAAGTTATCGCTCACATTCAACTCAGGTTCTGTGATTGCCTGGACATCTTCCGGTGACCAGCCTTGTGCTGCTTCCATCAAAAAGAGCCCCTGGGTTTTGACTTTGATGACAGCTATATCGGTGATGATATCGTCAACGCAGTTTGGAGCGGTGAGTGGAAAGCTGCACTGGTTAACTATCTTGGGCTTATTGTCACGGGTTGTGTGCTCCATCGCCACGATCACCCGTTTTGCATTGGTCGCAAGGTCCATTCCTCCACCGATACTGCCAATGCCTCGTTTCGGGATCATCCAGTTGGCGAGATCACCTTTACCGGAGACCTGTAGTCCGCCGAGGACGGTAACATCGATGTGTCCGCCTCGAATTAAGCCGAACGACTCTACGGAGTCAAAGAATGCCATGCCGGGAACAAGCTTAGGAAAGTTGCCACCAGCATCCATAATGTTCGGGTCACCGTCGAGTTTTGTGTCCATTTCTGAAAAGCCTAGAATCCCGTTTTCGGCGTGATATCGAAGCTCAACACCTTCTGGCAGGAGGTTAGAGCAGAGCGCCGGAATTCCTATGCCGAGGTTTACGATTCCACCATCTGGTAGATCAAGTGCAGCTCTGCGAGCTATATCTGTACGTGAAAGGCGCGGGGCAGGATCGGTTGTCATGGATACGGATCTCCTGCTTTTCGCTGCACGATCCGATCTACATACGCTCCCAAGGTGCCAACGCGTTCTGCATCGATACCACCCGGCTCTACGATCTCGTCAACTTCGGCGATTGTAATTTTTGCTGCTGTCGCCATGGCCGGCCCGAACGCCCGGCTCGTCCCGACGTACTGTAGATTGCCGTGAGTATCGGCTTTTTGGGCACGAATAAATGCATAGTCACCGGGTAACGCTTGTTCGAGCAGATATGTGCGACCTTGGAATTCTCGAATCTCCTTACCCTCTGCCACAGAAGTGCCAACTCCAGTGGGCGTGTAGAACGCCGGAATACCAGCCCCGGCGGCACGAATCTGTTCGATCAAAGTGCCCTGAGGGACTATTTCGACCTCCGCTTTACCGTCACGCCATGCTTTTTCAATCTCACTTAGGGGATTGGTCGTGCCGGGAACGGGGAAGGAGCAGATGATCTTACTGGCCTGATTACTGGCGAAGAACATTCCTTGATCGACGGGTTTCGGATCATCAGGACCTTCTCGCCAGCCATAGTGTGTTGTTGCTGAAATGCCCGCAACGTTGCCGATGATGGTTAGATCGTTCACACCCAGATCACGTAAGGCGAGCATGAGTCTGGTTGGCTGACCGCCCGCACCCCCAAAACCGCCAATCATAATCGATGCGCCGTTGGGGATGTCAGCAACGGCATCTTTGAAGTTATCGATTGTCTTGTTATCAGGCATCGCCTGATGATACCCGAGCGTGGTGTGCCGATATAGATTCTCTATAAGGGTTTTTGGTAGGTGTCGTTATTGGAGTGAGGCTGTATCGTACGGAGTGCAGAGGCATCAAAAGAACGAGTGCTCATCGGAATTATCAATGACCGCGTTGACCATCGCTTGACACAGTTACACGTAACCTTACTTTTGTTCTAGAACGGTAAGACCACATCAGCGGAACCACTTAGAGCTATTACGCCTGGAGGTCCACTCCACTGCAAGTCATAACCGCCTATTAGCAAATCCTGTGCGTTGTCAGGAGTCACACCATTTGCAGCCTGTGACATTGTCGAACAGTAGACACTGGCTTGTTCTGTTAATTTGTCAAACATTTCTCTGCAAAACCCTGCCGACTGAGATACTCGATCATCAAGTGCTTTTAGATAATCAGCCTGAAGTAATTTGACTGCATTGGCGGCAAAAAAAGCATTAACGTTATGTCCATCCGATGTCGCCTGTGTAGCGCAGGCAAGTGCAACTAAAGACTTCACCGGATCCACGTCTGGATCAGTTGAGATCATTACAAAAAACGTTTTACTCAAAATTTATCTCCTACGTAACAGAAATCAGCTTTGCGGGGCAGAGTATGCCTGGCTTATCACTGATAAGCCATATTCAATTTATTATGAGGGCACATCTAATCGATAGATAGTTGCAATCATGCTTATGCTTTCTCCTTACATGTGGCACACATACTTTTTTAGATTACGGTGTTGTGAGATTGGCAAATAATCAGCAACAAAAGACCCCTCGTTTACAAGGGGTCTTCCGTTTCTACGTGGTTATTAGGACCGATCGTAGTTCCATGCGGATCCACGCAGTACATTCAACACTTGACCTATACCGACTACGCTCAACCCTAAACCAACCCCTACAAAAATTGTTGTGAGACTCCAATCGAGGATTGCTCCCGCGAGACCGAAGCCTGCTACCACAAAAAACCGGGTATACGTGATGATGACCGGCAAAATCATGTGTCCCGTGCCTTGGCTTGCGAAATAAAGGGTTTGGCCGCCCCCAAATATTCCGTATACGGGTGCAGCGATGACCAGATAGGAAACACCGATTGCGTAAACCTCTGGATCTGCCGTGAAGTGATCGAGCCAAATCCCTGGGAATAGCGCTACGGATACGCCGATGATGGAGGTAGCAACGAAGGTGATCCCTGCTCCTGTCCATGCGATATGTCTTGCTCTAGCGAACTGGCCGGCGCCGAAATTTCCACCTACCGCAGTGGTTAAGGCTGCACCTACTCCGAATGCCAGCGGTACGAGTGTCAACTCCAGTCGGCTGCCCAGCCCATAACCAGCGAGTGCTTCTGCGCCAAATCTACCTACGAAAGCGGTGACAGCGATAACCGTGAGGATGAGACCAGTGCTGTTTATCAGACCTAGCCCACCTACCTTCATGATGTCCTTGACCGATATCCATGAGAATTTATGCGGACGTAGATTTATCCGTGCTTTTCCACCCAGTACCTGGGTCAATAGATACATCGCTACGAGCCCGTGGGATACGATCATTGCTGTGGCAGGACCCGTGATTCCGAGAACGGGGAATGGACCCCATCCCAAGGTTAGAGCTCCTGACAGGGCAATATGAAAAATACTGGCGAGGATGATTGCATTCGCTGCTATTGCCATTTCGCCTGTCCCACGCAATATGGCGGAGAGCATAAAGGCGAGCCATACGATCGCTGCCCCGTTGAAAACGATTTGTGCGTAATCTACAGCACCTTCCAGCACGTCTCCCGGTCCGATTATTAATGAAAATATAGGCCTGCTGAACACGCCTAATACGATCATGTACAGCAATGACATGAAGATGCCGATAACTATTGCATGCCAGGCGGAGTTCTCGGCCTTAAGGATGCTGTTACCGCCAAGAGCCCTGACAATCGAGGAGGCGACACCTCCACCTATCGCACCGTTGGACATCATGCCCATTAATGTTTGGAAAGGGAAAACTATTGCCAAACTTGCCAGAGCTGTCGTGCCGATTTGACCTACGAAATAAACGTCTGCGAAGGTAACCGCGGTGGTCGCGGCAACTGCGGCTACATTCGGTACGGCGAGTCGAGCCAGCATCTTCGGGATTGATCCTCGGAGGATCAGTTGCATACGCGGTGTTAGCGCAATCGGATTAGACTCTGAGTTGCTACTCACTCCTGTTCACGCGCCGATTATGTTGTGATGACGATATTACCACCTGGGTTTTTTGTAATTTGGGAAATTGATTATCCTATCGTTTTTGGGTCCGGATGATTTTGCATCGGGATCTATAGAAAGAATCAGGTCTTGCCTATTGGATAGTGTGTCTGTTTTAAACTGTTCATGGCGCTGCGATAATGCTTCTTCATGCGATGGCGATATTACCACCTGGGTTTTTGGTAATTTGGGAAATTGATTATCCTATCGTTTTTGGGTCCGGATGATTTTGCATTGGGATCTATGGAAAGAACCAGTTCTTGCCTATTGGATAGTGTGTCTGTTTTAAACTGTTCATGGCGCTGAGATAATGCTTCTTCATCTATCTCTACTCCCAGACCGGGCACGTCAGGAACATCCATAAAACCGTCCTTGAACTGAAGTTTGCCTCCCTTGATGACATCTTCATCAGTATCAGTCCATGGGTAATGGCTGTCAGCGGGGAAATTCAGTTCAGGAGTTGCGGCGCAGGCATGCAACATTGCTGCCTGGGATACGCCAAGTGCATTATTGGAGTGTCCTGATAAACCCCAACCCATGACACGACAAAGAACACCGGTTTCTTTGTATGCCAATATGCCACCCCAGTGGTGGTGATCACCCAGAATCACATCGATACCGTCAAGCTTTGCATTTGGTTTGACATGCGCAAAGGCAGAGACGCACATATTTGATGCCGTTGGTATGTCGGTGTGCTTTTTCAATTCCGCATGATCTGCAATCGAATCGGTGGGGTCTTCAAGATATTGTGGTTCGTACTCTTCGATTGCCTTTGCTACACGAATTGATGTTTCAACGGTCCAGACGGCGTTAGGGTCTATACGGATTTCATATCCGTCTTTTTTAGGAAAACGTTTTCTCAATAGCCGGAAAGTTTCGATATCCGTTTCAGGGTCAAAAAATCCACCCTTTATTTTGAGAGCCTTAAAACCATATTTGGTCACGAATTCTTCTGCCTGGCGGACAAAACCTTCGGGATCTAGGGCTTCTCCTGTAGCGACTTCTCCTTTCCCGTTTTCATCTGCAAACTTGTAAAAAAGATACGCCGCCCACTCCACTCGATCACGCGCCCTGCCTCCGATGTAGTCACATACTGGGAGTTCTGCATGTTTGGCTGCAGCATCAAGCATTGCTGTTTCCACGGCGGCCCATGCTCTTGGCGACCCGCTCCAATTAAGTCTTGCGAGTGTCATTTGACGGGGATCATGTCCTTCGATCCAAGAACGATTATTTTCTATTTCTGTACTGATATCTCCGCTGGTTTCACCCGCCCCTGTATAACCGTCAGTTGTTTCAATTTGGACTATCGTTCGTATTCTGTATGATTCATGGACCCCAGTGCTGTTCAGTAGCGGCTGGTCGTGCATAGCAACGGGCGTGGCTTTGAATTTTGAAATCTTCATTTTGTTCCCTGTGGTTCAACTTTCTTCATTGTATTTTCGGTTCGACCTTCTCCATTTAAGTTGAATTCCTTTGCGAGAAGTTCGTACGAACGTTGGCGTTCAGCATAGTCGTGTGTGATGGTAAGGACGATCACATCGTCGGTTTCATATTGATCAGCTAAATTCCTTATCTTCTCCTTGACCGTCTTCGGGTCGCCTTCGATTGACTTAGTTCGCTGGTGTTCAATGAATTCTTCATCTGTCTTGTTGAAGTTCATTGACTTGATCTCTTCGACCGATGGTACACCTTTCATTTCTTGGCCTTTATCTCGCATCAGGCGCATGACATGTCGACATGTTGCAAGATCATGCGCGCGTTCTGATGTGTCAGCCGTTATCGCAGATATTCCGATATTGACTCGCGGCTTATCGAACCATTTTGACGGTTCGAAGTTGTCGCGATACCACTTCACGTATTCGGGTCCCCCATCCTGAGAGATGAAATGGGCGAATGAGAGTGGTAGCCCGAGCTTCGCAGCAATGCCTACGCTACCCATTGACGAACTTAGAAGCCACGGGACTGGCCAATTTGGAGCAACTGGCATTGCGCGAAGGTGACTGAATGGGTGGTCATCTGGGAATGTTTCGTTAAGGTATCGCATCAGGTCGTGGACCTGCTGTGGGTATTTTTCAATTGGATAGGTGTTTGGTCCTGGCTGCAATGCAAAGCTGGCTATCTGGTCAGAGCCAGGTGCCCGTCCAAGACCCATGTCTACCCGATTCGGAGCCAGCGCTTCGAGCATCCGGAAAATCTCCGCTACTTTCAGAGGACTGTAGTGTGAAAGCATTACGCCTCCAGAGCCAATGCGGATGTTTTTTGTTCGTGAGCTTATCGCTGCGAGCAGGATTTCTGGGCTGGCATCCGCTAGCGTGCGGGAACTGTGATGTTCCGCCAGCCAATAGCGAGTGTATCCCCACTTATCTGCCACAACTGCGAGATCCATTGTTGCTTGGATTGCTTCGTGTGCTGTTTTACCGACGCTGATTGGGGATTGATCGAGGATGGAGAGTTTCATCTGTTGTTAGGTTGAGCGTCGAATTATCAATTTGTCGGTGGTATTTTCATCAACATGTTTCCGATCGAGTGGAATGAAATGTTGAGAGTTTTGCATCCAAGAGTCTAGTTGATCACAGTAGTTAACACTTCCTGGGTTTCCTGATTGACCGGCTGCGTCTACTGCCCAAAGCCCAGGCGGGTCATCAGAGAGGTCGGCGATTAGCCTGTAGTTTGCACCCATCACGGCCAAATAATTGGGGTCAAACCCCGTGTTTGAAACGGTGATCCCACTACCGCTGACTCCTTGTCCCCCGCGACTTAGTCGGCTGAAAATTGGTCCCATCTGTGCGAGGGGATGGTAGAGGTGTACTTTATGTATAGTGCCCCAATTCCACTTAGATTTATCTTGACCTACATCTTTGGAGAGATTATCGATCGTTTTATCCATTGCTCGACGAGCTGATTTGGCCCGTTCGCCTGAGGGGAACCAATTACTGGTGTCCTTCGTCAGAAGTTCCGTCGACAATCCACTTGAGGCTCCAGCCATAAGCGGCACCAAGTTTGCAGGAAATCGGGCAGCTGCTACTTCTTCTGTCCAGTTAGCAAAAAATACTTCGAAAAGAGATGCTCCTACACTATCGGTAGACATTCTTCCATCCCAGTTTTTAAGAATGTTAATTTCTTCATCCAGGTTGTTGGCATTTGTACCTGTTAGTAGCTGTAACAAGCCAGGGATGGTATCGACTGCTCGTTGTGCAACGACATCCATTTGCATTTCATTTACAGTTTCCCGAGTGTGTGTTGCTTCCGATTCGATCATCTCCCGTATCCGTTGCGCCCTGTATCCGCTGCTCCATACTCCCGATAATGGATATGGGAAGTCTTCAGGGGCTGTTCGATTATTTGCAGACCTGATCCATCCGTTTGACGGATCTGTAATCGATGGCATTTCTTCGAATCGGATAGTTTCGTTCCATTGATGTTCCGGATCCCATCCTGGTCTGTATCCGCGATCCCAGTCTTTTTTAATCGGTAATCGTCCACTCGCCTGATATCCGATATGTCCTTCGGAATCGGCGAATACGAAGCTAAATGTTGGGACGATCCAGGGGCGTAGTGCTTTTCGAAATTCGTTAGCAGTGTTGGCGCGGTTCATATCCAGCATGCTTGATATTTCATCACAGGGGTCTTCACCCATCCATCGCAGTGAAACAGGTCCAGTATGAGAAGCAGCTTCGGGAATAATCTCATCAACGATGGGGCCATTTCTCGTTCGGCGAATTGTTCGTGTGACCGGGCTTTGGCCTTTGACAGTAATTGTTGCCGTGGTCTTAACGGCTTGTTCCCATTGTCCGTCGTAGAGGTAGTAACCAGGTTTTTCGGGGTTTTCTTTTTCCTTGTATAGATCCCTTTGAGCACATATGTTGTTGGTTAATCCCCATGCAACTTTTTCGTTACGACCGAACAGCAATCCCGGCACTCCAGCGTAACCCGTTCCTGCCACGTTGAATCCTGCTCCCGAGAGGTGAGCTTCGTACCAGCAGGATATGCTTCCAAAGGCTATATGAGGATCACTGGCGACTAAAGGCAGGCCAGAGGCGGTCAGTTGCCCAGCGATTGTCCAGTTGTTGCTTCCCTGTCCTTCGGATGAGTCGCTGACTGTTTGGCCCACACTACCAATGTTTGAGTGTCGCGCTGGGTACATTCCTTTTGCAACGATGCTTTCATTTTCTGCCTCGCCGGTTAGAAAAGCTTTATAGAGTTCGTCGTTATCGAGAGTTTGCTTTGCCAGTTCTGGAATCACGATTATTGGGAGCCGTCCGGTTAGATACCAACGAAGTTCTGCCCAGATAGCGACCGAATCCGCAGAGGTCCATGATTCTGGGCTGTAATCCAGTAGGTCGAATTCGATCGGCAACAGATCACCAGATTCGATCATAAATTCGTTTATTCCACTGGAAAATGCGTCAAGCCGCGTGCGCGTGCGAACCGACATTCTGCGTACTTCTGCTTCGGCTAATTGAGTCAATCCTAGTGTGTGTGAAATCGTATCCGTCTCGAGAGATGATGGTCCTAGAACTTCAGATAGTTGTCCCATTGCCTTTCGTCGCAGGTAGTCGAGTTGCCACAACCGATCCTGAGCCATTGCGTATCCATATCCAAAGAAGAGATCTTCGTCTCGTTCGGCATAAATGTGTGGGATCCCCCACTTGTCCCTAAGGATTTCGGCGTTGGCTGATGACGTTCGGGATCCTTGTGACGACGGCACTCGTGAAGCCAACTGTGTCGACCACCATTTTTCGAATTGTTCATTGGATAAACCTGCAGCAGAACAGACTTCTTCTATCGAATCACCAGCGCCGAGTTTTTTGAGTAGTGACTTGTCGTTTATTTTCACTTCAATCTCCGGATTGGGCTTGATGCCGTGTCATTTACTTGCCAATATGTTTCGGTTTTTCATATCAGGCGGATTTGCTTATGTATCTGCTGCGAGAGCGCTATATTCGCATAAAGCGCTACTGTTTGTATATTGGTGGTCGAAAGAGAAAATCTGAATACACTTATTGCAATTTCACTCAGAGGTTTAAATGTCTGAGTGTTTGACTAATTGAGAAATTTGGTCGAACCTCATTCTGTAACACTTACTTATCTAGTTTTATATGTTGTCTACATTTATCAAGTAGTGCTTGAATATTCAGTGAGTTTCCGATCGAAAATACCTGTGCAAGAGGGATAGTGAGATCAATTTATGAAAATTACCGCAATAGAAACATTTGTAGTGGATGCCGGATGGCGTCCCTGGCAATACGTGGCTGTCAGGACTGACGAAGGCATAACGGGCTATGGCGAAATGTCGGATGGAAGAAACCCGTATGGGATAGTAGGAGCAGTTACTGATTTTTTTCCAATTCTCAAGGGACAAGATCCACTGGCAGTTGAAAAACGTTATTGGGATATGTATCGCTTGGCCAGACAGTCAACCGGGGGAATCGCTGCAAAAGCTATCGCAGGGATTGAATTGGCATTATGGGATATCAAGGGCAAGGCACTTGGGGTTCCTGTTTACGCTTTATTTGGTGGACCGACCCGGCAGAGCCAGCAGGTTTACTGGTCACACTGCGGCACCTCGCGTGTTCGAGCACATGAATTAATAGGTGTTCCACCGCTCGACTCATTTGAGGCTGTTGCCGAACTAGGCGCAGAGGTTCGGGAGAAGGGGTTTAAAGCGCTTAAGACCAACATCAATTATCCTGGACCAAAAGCTCATCCTTATGATGGTGGATTTGGTACTGGTGCAACTGATCAGAACGTTACCTGGCAGACACTTGAGCATGTGGAAAAATACATCACTGCTTTTGAACGAGGTACAAAGGGTCAGGTTCAGATTGCCCTTGATCTTAATTTTCACTTTAAGCCACTCGCAGCGCGCCAGATTTGCAATGTTATGGAGCAATTCAACACCATGTGGGTCGAGGTTGATATGTATGAGCCCGAAGGACTTGCGGAAGTGAAGGCTGGAACAATGGTTCCTGTCACATCAGGCGAAAATTTGTTTGGAATACGTGAGTACCGACCCTATTTTGAGAATCGTTCAATGGATAACGTGATGATAGATGTACCGTGGAATGGTTTTGCACGTTCTCGCGATATTGCGATGCTCGCCGAAAGTTACGAACTGAACATTGCTCCGCATAACTATTACTCTCACCTTTCTACCATGCATTCGATTAATTTGTGCGCATCCGTTCCAAATGTACGAATTATGGAAGCTGATATTGACGATGTACCCTGGAAGGATGAAATCACCGGTGGGCCCCTCGATTACACCGGTGGTGAGCTGCAGATTCCCACCAAGCCCGGTTGGGGTGTGGATCTGGATGAAGACGTAGCTCGAGCACATGTGTGGGAATCAGGCAGGGGTCCTGGGTTTTAAGCATTGAGGATATTGAGAAACTGAACGAAAAACGGGGGGACATGTTACGATCTCTCGTCGGTGATTGTTTCTTTGCTGCAGAGATATAGTAGTGATGGGCAGTCTAGTTTTAAATAAATAAAGCATGGGCACGAAACCATTTGGTGAAAATCACCTCAATATGACTTACACAGTCATCCTGGTGATTTTCTGATGAAGAGACACTTATATGTATTTACCCATTAACCCGTTACTTGTTCGTCCTCGGGCACAAATTTTTGTTTTCATTGTCTTGATAATTGCCTTAATTGGAATTTCTTGCGGAGGATCTGATGAATCGGCCGATGATCCAGATCTTGACGCTGTACAAATCACGCTTCCAGACGGGGTTTTTACTGCTGACGATGTAGCTGCTGTGGGATGGAAAAAATCCAAAGAACTTTCCCCTGAAACGTTGCCTGGCGCAACTAGTGTTTGGTATGGGTTCTATCAGCAACGCGACGTCGAAGTGCGCGTGTATGAATCCCAGGAAAAAGCTATCAGCATGGGGCAGGATCTAGCGGATACAGCGACTGGGCGACGCAAGCCAAGCTCAATGATTGACTCAGGTGCAATCACTAATGCACAAACCAACACACGCACTAGTTACTTGTCCTACGCAATTGTCGGTAATTTGATTTTGCTGTGCGAGATAAAAATCGAAGACTGCCAGCCTTTGCTGGACGGTATCGGACAATAGAATTTAGATTGCTTGTACACGTTGGACGGCAATACTCTGACGCTTTGTCCAAGCGATTTATAAAGTCGCTTGAGCCTTCAAAAGTGTCTTGATCTAGAGGGCTGAATGACTAATCAATGCGTGGGGTTACGTAGCCTATGCGATGAGGATTTTTATGATCTATGAATTCCGGACATATGACCTTAAACCCAGGACTCTTGGACAGTACGATGCCACATTAAAGAAGTCACTGTCCGCAGGGAGGTTGGAGCACTCAAGGCTTTTCGGGTATTGGTACTCTGAATTCGGCCTTTTGAATCAAGCCCTTCATATCTGGCCTTACGACGATCTCCAGCAGCGGACAGAAGTTCGTGAGGAGGTCAACGGCATAGATTTTTGGCCACCTGCTACAGCAGATTTATTGACTGCTCAAAATACAGAGATTTATTTTCCGGCACCGTTTAACGATGAGGCCATAACAGGCGATCATGGTCCTTATTATGAGTTGCGCACATATACCTATGCGACAGGTGATACACCAAAAGTGATCGATGCTTGGTCAAAGGCGATCCAAGAGCGTCGGAAGCATTCGGCTTTTATTGGAGCATGGTTTTCAGAGTTGGGGGATCTTAATAAATGGGCTCACATGTGGGCTTATCAATCACTTGATGAGCGAACTAAGGTACGCTCGGACATGATAGCTCGAAAGATTTGGCCACCAGCAGATAATCCCGTTCCGATTACGCAGGCGAATAAATTATTTATGCCTTTTTCTTTTAGTCCCCTGTCATGAGTCAAACCTAGTCGGTTCTATGATTCGACTTCAAGGATTTGGGCGAGTATAACCAGCGGTTGAGTGTGCAGTCCAAAGCTGGTCGATTACCTTTCGAAGTTCATCTTTGGATTCGTCTGACACATTGCAGGTTGCCGCTATGTAGCAATTTCGTGCGTACCTGCCCTGGATATCGTAAAGCTCGTTGCAAGCCTGGTCGATCGTTTCTGCATATACAGCATCTGCCATTTTTCCAATTGCTTCTTGAGCACAAACACCAAATCTGTAATTGCCTATCTCCCATTCGAGGGGTCCAGTTGCATTTAGCATCACCGTGCTTTGCTCTACCAAATAGGGGGCGACATACTTATCTTCCAAATTGTCTATATCTTCATATACCGAACTCATATTGGTCGTTAAATCGTGTTCTGCCGTGATGCTACCAATGCCTTCTTGAGCAGTGTAGAAGACCTTGACCATACCGGGTGATAGTGCTATCAGCCCTATCACTACTGCAATTAATATTGTTCGCTTCGAGGGGTTAGTGATTGCCCTTTTTAAGCGTTCTGATCGTGAGTTATCTTCTTCGTATGATAGGCCCATGATGTACCCCGTTCGAAACTGATCTTTGGTTTTAGTTGCCAACTATGGTCAGGCTAATTAATTATTCAGTTGAAAGTTATGGGTGAGTTTATAGGAGAATAAATCGGAGATCTCTTTATTTTTTATGCACGGTTTTTAAATTCGACAACCTAAATATTTACGATGGTGAGACGAGAATTGTTTGGTGTGCAAAATGGTGTTGCTTATATTTTATTAATTTGACATACCATGTCGTTATGTTCATCCTGCACAGACCTGCCAGCTTGGATGTGAATTTCTAACCTGAAGAATGAGTTGTAAGTATTTCTGATGACAATACAACGGATTATGTATTTGAATACGACGTCGCGAAGCCTTCGAGCTTCGGTGGTTGGATTTGCGATTCACGAGCCTGTCGACTCAGATCCTCCTCAGATTGAAGTCGGTGTTGAAATGCCTTATGAAACGGTTCATAGCGCGATTCTCGATGGTTGGAGGGTGGTTAGCTTTCCTGCCCAGCGTGGTGGCGAAGATCCTGAGGCCGTGGGAGTGTATGGATACGAGTTTATTCTTGAGCAAATGGTGGAAATTGATGCATAACAATTACCACTCCCACTTGCTGAACGATGACCAGATAACTTCTTTTATCATTAATGGGTATCACATCGTTCATCCAGAACTGCAGACGGGGTTTAATGAAAAAATTTGTGACAGTCTTCGCTCCATGCCAGAGAACCCCGGCGAACATATAGTTGAGGCCCTACCTGCGATCTCAGTAGTGCTGGAGCATCCGGCGGTAGTTGGAGCTCTTACGAGTCTTCTGGGTTCGAAATATGTTAGAGACCCCGGCGGACACATTCATATGAATCCTCCTCGCACTCGTGCACAACCTTGGCATCAGGATGAGAGGTTTGGGCGCGGGCATCAAGATCGAGATATCGACCACGTCAAGCAACTTATGATGATGTACTACCCGCAGGACGTGACCGATGATATGGGCCCTACAGTTTTGTTACCAGGGAGTCAAAGGCGAATCGCCGCTCCCGAAACCATGGTTACGCTCGTGAATTTGCGCGGTCAGGTATTTTCGACTCTTGAAGCTGGTTCTGTTCTTTTGACCCATTACGATATCTGGCATGCTGGTACCGGGAATCGAAGTGATCGCGTCAGGTACATGATCAAATTTCCATTTTCAAGAACTGAAGAAAATGTTGAACCTTCGTGGGATCACGATACCGAAAATATTCCGGAGGTTCGGATGCGCCTAGACAGTGAGCACCCTTCAACGCTTTCACGAAATGAGTATGAAACCGACCACGGTCTTCGTGTTAGGACTTGGAACAATATGGCAGGAAGTGCGGCTATGCCTCTACGCTCGGAGGCTCACTTGGGAGGTCCATGGCCCGAATCTGGTGGTGCTACTACAGCATCGCGTAGACGAAGAGATAACCCATAATTATTTCGGATACCCAAACGGTAGAAATGTAGAGGCAAAGAAGATGTCAGACGAAATAGAGAATCAGGAATATGGATTACCTCGCTCTGGACATGAAACCCGTATTGACGGTCCGGTCGTACTGGGCGAAGGTGAATTTCAATACGAGATATCAGGTGAAAACTGGGGGCGTCTTCCAGAAGGCTGGAACTATCGAGAAGCCACAGCGGTTGCTGTAGATGAGCAGGACCGGGTCTACGTATTTAATCGAGGCACCTGTCCAATTGTCGTCTTTGATCAGAATGGGAACATGTTAGATAGTTGGGGGGAGGGTATTTTCAATAACCCCCATGGAATATCTCTGGATTTGGACGGGAATTTATTTTGCGTGGACAGTGGGGACAGCACGGTCCGGAAATTCACTCCTGAAGGCGAGTTGTTGATGACCATAGGAGAGGCTAATCAACCTTCTCCACCTATGAGTGGCAATCCTTTCAATGCGCCTACCCACGTGGCTACTGACCCTATTTCGGGTGAGATCTACGTTGCAGATGGTTATTCGAATGCGCGAGTACATAAATTTTCGCCTAATGGTGAACTTTTGTTTTCATGGGGTGAGTCCGGGACAGATGAAGGTCAGTTCAATATTGTGCACAATATTGCTACTGACAGTTCTGGACAGGTTTATGTTGCTGATCGTGAGAATCACCGGATTCAGATATTTGGCCCAGATGGTCAATATAGAAATCAATGGGTAAATTTATCCAGGGCAGCTACGATATACGTTGACACTCGCCATGACCGTGATCTGGTGTACATAGGGGAGTACTTTGGTGGTATTGGGACTAATCACATAGCGACAGATCTTGGGCCACGTGTAACGATAATGGACACCGACGGCAGGATTGTGGGAAGAGTTGGGACCGAGAGTTACGGTTCCCAGCCAGGACGTTTTTTCTCTCCTCATGGGATTGCAGTGGATTCCGCTGGCAACATCTACGTGGCCGAGGTATCGCATAGCGACTATGGACGGATCTGGGGTGTTTCGGACGAACTGCGTTCAATGCAGAAGATGGTGAGATTGACTTGATCGTGCCAGATGTCTGCCCGGCTTTTGATCAGATTTTTTGGAATATCTTTTTTGGGCTTGTTTACAACCATGAAGATACCGTTTCGTATTCTTCGGTGAGTCTCGATTCATGGCGTCGACGAATCTCATGGTGCTTTTAATCGTTGGGTTTGCAGTCCCAATTATGAAAAGTTGTTTGATTGACGTCGAATCGCTTGCACATCACTTCAAGTGCTTGACGGTTGTTGTCTACTAAAATTACCTTACGTCTCTCGGCCAATGCTGCGATGCCAGTTGTACCGCTCCCTGCGAAATAATCCAGGATGACGTCTCCCGGATTGGAGTGAACTCGAATTATTCGATTGATGATTCCAAGTGGTTTTTGTGTTGGGTAGCCAGTTTTTTCTTTTCCGTTGGGACTGACAATTGTGTGCCACCAAGAATCCGTTGGTGTTTTGCCTTTCGCTGCCTTTTCTGCACCGACTAGACCTGGCGCCATATAGGGGATCCTATCGATATCGTCATAACGATAGGTGAAGTTTTTGGGATCTTTTGCGTACCACAGGATATTGTCATGCTTGGCTGACCATCTGCTTTTGCTTCGTCCGCCGTAGTCATAGGACCAGATAATTTCATTGATGAATGATTCTCGTCCAAATACTTCGTCACACATCACCTTGGCGTAGTGAATTTCTCTGTAATCCAGATGTAGAAAAAAACTGCCGTCTGAGGTTAGAACTCGTTCTGTCTCTTCTATTCGATCTCGCAGAAACCTGATGTAATCATCATAGATATCGAAGAAACTCTGTTCCCCTATGACTTTGGTTTTATATGTGTGACCCTGGAAACCTGTTCGGTCTCCATCTTCAGATCTAACGGTTTCAATTCTCTTCCTGGATTGTATTTTTCCAGTGTTGAACGGCGGGTCAACGTAAACGAGATTTACCGATCCGGATTCGATTTCTTTCAGGACATCCATATTGTCGCCGAAATAGATATTTGCCTGATTAGAGTCCATGGTTCTCCAGGAGATGAGGATTATTACTCATAACACCATCAGAAAGGCTATTGCCCTCTCATTCATATTGAGGTCATCAGCGGGTTAATTTTTCCTGAGTCGCCGTGGTTTGCGATTCATGCCTATGATGGTTAAGTATTAGAGTTCGTGAGATCAACCTCTTTCGCCTTTGTCGTACTCTGCGTATATATATGGGTGTTCGGGGTCATAGTGTGTCAGCGTATCGGGGTTTTCCACATGTCCCGAGGGGCGCACGTTTTTGCCGGTCACACCTTCTGCTTCGTCTCCAATATCTTCACGGCACGCGGCTGCCAGGGCCGAAAGTTCTTCGACTATCTCGGGATGATCATGGTAGACGTTGTTTGTTTCACCGATGTCTGTCTCCAGATTGAATAGTCCAGGGATTGTGCCGGCTGCTTCGTTAATTGCTTTTTCTGTGACCACACCCGTTCTCTGGTCTGGCCTTAACTCTCGGGTGATATGAAGCTTCCATTTGCCTTTTCTTATGGCTTCTAGTCGATTCCCCATGTAGTAAACGAACTGGTCACGTGGTGTAGGTATATCGCCATCAGTGAACATGAGTGGTGACATGTCTACTCCATCGATAATTGTGTTTGGAGGAACTTCGGCCCCAGAAATAGCCGCTATGGTTGGGAAGAAATCTATTGCAGATATGATGTCACTTCTAACTGTCCCTGCAGGAATCTTACCTGGCCATCGCATGATGCAAGGCACTCGTTGTCCTCCCTCCCAGGTTGTCCCTTTGATGCCTCTTAAATTTCCGTTGCTACCACCTTGATTTTGCATACGAGACCCGTTATCGCTCGTGAAGATCACGAGTGTGTCCTCGTCGATGCCTTGTTTTTTGAGTTCGTGCATTAGAACCTTGGAAACCCAGTCAACTCCGGCTACACATGCGCCATAGTCGCCATTGTTTGAAGCTTTCACCAGATTTTCCGGTGCATAGAGAGGTAAATGCACATACATGTGTGCGAAATAAAGAAAGAACGGTCCATCTTTGTTTTCTCGTATGAAATTTACCGCTTCCTCGGCGTATCGTTCGGTTAAAGCTCGGAGGTCCGGTTGTTGTTGAATGACTTCATTGTCCCTCAGAAGCGGTAGTGGCGGCCGGTCTTTGAGCTGTTTCATTCGTGCGGGAATGGTCGGGTTATCAACAGGGCCCGGATCATCAACTTGCCGACCCATGTCGTTGCTGTAGGGCAGACCGTAGTAACTGTCGAATCCGTGCTCAGTTGGCAGAAATTCTGGTTGGTCGCCAACATGCCATTTGCCAATTATTTTGGTGCTATAGCCGACTTTTTTTAGTGCGCCTGCGATAGTGGTTTCTTTCGGGTTTAGTCCTACGGACTGGCCTGGCATTAGAACCCAGTTGCCTTCAAAATCGCCGAAGCTAATCCTTGGGGGATAACAGCCAGTTAGTAGAGCACCACGTGATGGAGAGCACACCGGGGACGCTGTGTAGAAGTCGGTGAATCGCATGCCTTCCGCTGCCATGGCATCTATCGTTGGTGTTTTATTGACTTTTGAGCCGTAAATACCGAGATCGCCGTATCCGAGATCATCACAGTTGATTAATACGATGTTTGGTCTGTCCATTAGAATTTTCTATATTGGTTTGATGGTTGTCTTGGGAGATCAACAATATGCTTGAGCCTGGAGCCACATTCTAGCTATAGAGGTTGATTTAAAAGTGCCAAATATTTAAATAAGTGCTCCATATTAGAAAAATTTATATTTATCTTGGCTATATTGTTTTACATGTGAATCAGGCGATTTTTTAGCGTGATTGTGGTTCAATTAAGGTTTTAGAAGTTTAGATTCTCAAGACGCTAATTTGATTAGAAGTGTACGTAAATACCTGCTCTATTTTTCGGGATTATTTTTTCTTGGTCTTGGTATAGCCGGTTACATACTGCCAGGGCTTCCTGGAACTATATTCCTGATTATTTCCGCTTCGTGCTTTGTAAGATCAAATGACCGAATGTATCGCTGGGTAACAGAGCATCGCATATTCGGGAAATTGATTAAAAATTACCTCGAAACAGGAAGCATGCCATTACGAGCAAAGGTTATATCGGTCTTTTTCATATGGGTTTTCACGGCTGTCTCATTATGGGTTCCCGAATATAATTATTTATTTAAGATTCCCATAGTTTCCCTCGCAATTATTGGCACTTGGTACATATTGTCCCGAACCTCCTCAACAGGTTCTGGCGGTAATGACTAAATTAGTTTTGTCCGATAATTTTTACGGGACATTCACTGAGTAATACCAAGATTTCTCACCCGCAATGGCGCTTTATTTTTTTACAAACGATCGCCCAGACAGTGATTTAAACGCTATTGCATCGAGAGTAGTTTCCCAAATGTTTATTTGATCACCTTCATTTGAACGTGCTTTAAAGTCATCATTTGTGAGATAATGTAGACATCAGTCATATGTAATGGATTTTCCGTTGCACAGCATGTCGTTGAGGTCCCCAGGACTAATCAAGTTACTGGGATGTAGCGAAATCGAGAAATATAATGAAAATCACTACTAAATTATTTTTGATTATGGTCGTGCTAATGGTTACCTCTCTTGTAGTTGCGTGTGGGGGAGGAGACGATTCCGATGCCCCTGCTGCTCCCGCTGCACCGGCAGCCAAAGCAGCTCCCACGGCTACGGCGGAGCCAGCGAAACCTGAAAAGGAAGAAGAGGCTCCAGCGACAGTGGTTAAGATTGGTCTTTTGAGTCCCCAGACGGGTCCCATAGCTGTATATGCGCCTGGTTTTGAGGATGCGGCTAACGTCGCTATAACTGCTTTGAACGATTCTCAGAAGAGCCATGAGTTTGAGCTTATAGTTGCGGACTCAGGTTGTGATGGTACGCAGGCTGCGACCTCCGCCCAGTCGCTGATCGACTCGGGTGTTGTGGGTATAGTTGGAGCTGCGTGTTCTGGTGCAACGCTTGGAGCGATTGCAGTTGCTGCTCCGGCCGGTGTGCCTATGGTCTCCTATGCGAGCACTTCGCCTGCTGTGACTACGGCGGATGACGATGGTTATCTTTTCCGTGTTGTTCCAAGTGATGCTCAGCAATCTGTCGCACTGGTAGATGTAGTCAAGTCAGTAGGAAGCAGTAATCCTGGTGTTCTTTACATGACTAATGATTATGGGGCTGGCCTTGCTGAAAACTTCAAAGGTGCCTGGGGAAGCGTGTGTACTGAAGTTGGGTACGACCCGACAGAAGGTTCTTACGATGCATCGACTCTGGCGCAGGCTGTAGTAGATGGTGGATGTGATTCCGTTGTACTAATGTCTTATGCGACTGACGGTGCAGCTATTATGGAAGAGTTGCTCTCGCAGGGCTTTAGTGGTGATCTTTATGGAGCTGATGGTGTTGCAGATGCTGCGTTCGTGGAGTCATTCACTGACACTGCTGCGGTAGATGGCTTGGTTGCTACGAAGCCTCGCCCGGGTAAAGACTCAAGCGCAAAGTCTACTTTTGAAGCTGCTTACGCTGCAGCTGGAGGAAATACAGAAGGTATTTACACTCACGAGACTTACGATGCAGTGAACATTATTGCTCATGCGGGTAAAGCTGACTCTGATGGTGATCTTCGTGATGATCTTGCTAGCATAGGCTCGAGTTACGATGGTGCCAGCGGATCTCATACGTTTGACGATAACGGTGATGTGCCTGGTACGGGCTACGAGATCTGTCGTTTCAGTGGCACTAACTTCTCATGTGAGCAGATATGGACCTCCGAAGGTGGTGTGGAAGGTGAAGTCAGTGTGACGAAAGTCATGATTGGTCTTTTGAGTCCCCAGACGGGTCCCATAGCTGTATATGCGCCTGGTTTTGAGGATGCGGCTAACGTCGCTATAACTGCTTTGAACGATTCTCAGAAGAGCCATGAGTTTGAGCTTATAGTTGCGGACTCAGGTTGTGATGGTACGCAGGCTGCGACCTCCGCCCAGTCGCTGATCGACTCGGGTGTTGTGGGTATAGTTGGAGCTGCGTGTTCTGGTGCAACGCTTGGAGCGATTGCAGTTGCTGCTCCGGCCGGTGTGCCTATGGTCTCCTATGCGAGCACTTCGCCTGCTGTGACTACGGCGGATGACGATGGTTATCTTTTCCGTGTTGTTCCAAGTGATGCTCAGCAATCTGTCGCACTGGTAGATGTAGTCAAGTCAGTAGGAAGCAGTAATCCTGGTGTTCTTTACATGACTAATGATTATGGGGCTGGCCTTGCTGAAAACTTCAAAGGTGCCTGGGGAAGCGTGTGTACTGAAGTTGGGTACGACCCGACAGAAGGTTCTTACGATGCATCGACTCTGGCGCAGGCTGTAGTAGATGGTGGATGTGATTCCGTTGTACTAATGTCTTATGCGACTGACGGTGCAGCTATTATGGAAGAGTTGCTCTCGCAGGGCTTTAGTGGTGATCTTTATGGAGCTGATGGTGTTGCAGATGCTGCGTTCGTGGAGTCATTCACTGACACTGCTGCGGTAGATGGCTTGGTTGCTACGAAGCCTCGCCCGGGTAAAGACTCAAGCGCAAAGTCTACTTTTGAAGCTGCTTACGCTGCAGCTGGAGGAAATACAGAAGGTATTTACACTCACGAGACTTACGATGCAGTGAACATTATTGCTCATGCGGGTAAAGCTGACTCTGATGGTGATCTTCGTGATGATCTTGCTAGCATAGGCTCGAGTTACGATGGTGCCAGCGGATCTCATACGTTTGACGATAACGGTGATGTGCCTGGTACGGGCTACGAGATCTGTCGTTTCAGTGGCACTAACTTCTCATGTGAGCAGATATGGACCTCCGAAGGTGGTGTGGAAGGTAAGTAATAATCAAATACCTGCCTTTACGCTCGTTTGCCTGCAGTCGGATACTGATTACATTCGTCTCAGAAAACAAATTAAACATGAGGGGCCGCCGGAGTAGTCCGGCGGCCCTTTGATAGTGAGGAGTAAACGGATCTGTACTTCAAATGGATTCTTTTACAGGCTGGATAATTTATTTTGTCTTTAAAAGACCTACGGTTCACCAGACTTGATGTGACAGGCGGGCAGCGCAAGATATTACTTGCATTGCTTCTGATGTTCGATGCATCAATTGGATTGAGTTATGACGCTGGTCTTGTGGTGTGGTCAGGACTTTTCAATGGTGATTTAGTTTGGATGTTGCAATCGCTTGAAATGATGACCGGTGGATTGCTTGGGCTACATCTTCTACTGGGTTCAATGAGGCAACGTTGGGGTTGGGTGGCGGTTGTTGTTTCATTGGTATTGCTCATTGTTCTTATTTTAGGAACGCTTGAGCTACTGCTGTCAGGTTTAGGTAGATCAGCGATGGTGAACTACAACCTTTCTGCTGTTGGATTAAGCGGCTTGTATTGGACTGCAGCGTATCTGTGCGTAGCCGCAGGTTTGACCCTTACATATAAGGTCCAAAGATTCGGGAATTTCGCGCAAGCTAACACAATGCTTGTCGGTTCTTATGTAGCCATTACATTGATGTGGTCTGATCGGTTTTTCCCGATATCTAATGCGCCGAAAGACGACGCTCTGAACTGGAGTCTTCTTATTACCGCAGCCGTGACAGCTTTCTTCGTCACTGGTTTCGTGGGAGTCATCCTAGACAGTTTGGTTTACAGGAGATTCAGAAAAAAGGCGGCATCGCCAGTGGTGATGATGATAGCTTCGTTAGGAATAGCGATGCTTATCAGAGCGGTTCTTTACATGCGATTCTCAGCCGCAACGTTCCGCTTTGTTCCAGATAAGGATTGGCGATTGGCCAGTTCCAAGTTTTCTGTTGCTACAGAACGTCTACAACTGCACCTCGGTGATCGCACAGATGTTCCTTTGATGGAATGGGCTAGTAATGTCAACCCATATGCGTTCACGTACACCAAATCGATTCTTGTTATCGGTGTGCTTGCTTCGGTCTTTTTACTTTTATTTCTTCTTCATCGAACCAGACTTGGTAGGCGAATGCGGGCAGTGGCAGATAACCCAGAACTCGCTGCATCTAGCGGAATTAATGTAGAAAATGTTCACCTGATGAGTGCATTTCTTTCCTCTGGAATTTCGGGTTTAGGTGGCGCTCTGCTCGCCGGTGTATTACCTATAAACCCTGAGTTGGGTATAGCTCTGCTATTACCGGCATTCGCAATAATTGTTTTAGGAACTATAGGATCAATTCCCGGTGTGATTATTGCATCTATATTTATAGGGTTGGTGCGGGCGGGCTCTGAACCACTTTTGATCGGTGTAGGACAGGCACTAGACCGACCGACTATGACGGGCTTTGCCGAGGTAATGCCCTTCATATTGTTGGTTGCTGTATTACTTGTTATGCCAAAAGGGGTCGGCGACGTCTTGACCCGTTGGCATATTGATCGCATGCGCAAGCGATATGAAAAAGGTTATGGCAGTACTACTCGTTCCGTGTCCGATAGGGTTTTAGAGCGTCCCACTGTCCTTTTGTACAACGCACTGCGGACACCCATCACCCATGTTCAGGATATTGCGATCTTGATCATTGATACATTGAGGCGAGGGAGTGCAGGCTTAGTAGTTTTAATCCGACCATTACGAACCCTGTTGTTACTCGGCCTCGACCGTACTTTTGGCTTTGTATTTCGTGCATCGACTGTAATAAGAGAATTATTATCGACAAATTCCCCGAAGATCTTTTCGAGGCAACGGTCTTATTCTTTGAATCTCGATCGTTATACCGAACGAGGATCCTGGATTGTTTTTTTGATTCTTTTTTTAATAATTTTGTTGATCACATCAGTGTTGCCCAGCGCGAGTGAGCTTACGAAAGTAATGCAAGTTGGGCGTATTTTTGCGTTGCTTGGAATTTTTGGGCTGATGGCATTTTCATTGAACCTTCATACAGGTATAACCGGTATGAATAACTTTGGGGTTATTTTCTTCGTTGGCATTGGAGCCGTGACCGTTGGGCTCCTGTCTGCTCCTGTTGAGACGAATGGGTATGGATGGAATCCGTGGCTTGCGACTTTGGTTGCCGTCTTTGTATCAGGTATAGCTGGGTGGTTGCTGGCGTATCCAACTGCAAGATTGCGAATGGATTACTTTGCCATTGTGACGATTTCCTTAGGAGAAATGCTGCGTATCGCACTTCAATCTGAGCCTTTACTAAGAGCAGGAACGGTGACATCAGCGATTGGTATATCTCAGTATGCTCGACCATTTGAAGGTTGGTGGGACTCGGGAATGTCTGAAACCGTTGGACGCTGGATTGGGTTGGAAGTGGCAGCACCGTACGTCGTTTTACTTGCATTTATGTGTGTTTTGTTTGCATTAGCGATATGGTGGCTGCTTGACACGGTTCTTTCTTCGCCATGGGGTCGCATCCTGAGATCAATCAGAGAAGATCAAGACGTGAGTCAACATCACGGACATGACATTTTGAGACACAAAGCAGCAAGTCTTGCACTTGGAGCTGCAGTTGCTGCGTTGGCGGGTGCTTTGTGGGCCTGGTTGAATACTGGCATATTCCCTGAATTTATGAGCCCTGTTCGGTCTACTTTTTTGGTTTGGGCTGCATTTATAGTTGGCGGTCGCGGGAATAATCGCGGCATGATAGTTGGAGCGTTTTTGATAGTGATCGTTGAGTTCTTTTTCAACGTCATGGTTGTTGCTCGTGGAAGCGAAAGTTTGCCATTGCATGGGATTGTGACTCATCTAGATAATGCCTTCCGATGGGTGGTGGTAGATTTTGGCGGGTACCTGTGGTCCGATCTCTCCATAGAAGAGGTCTTCCTCAGGGGTAAAGTGATCGTGAACCTGTCATATCTCAAGCTTGCCCTAATCGGTTTGGTCATTATTGTTGCACTACAGGTAGCACCAAAGGGCTTAATTCCAGAAATTCCAAGCCGCCCTATACCTTCGGTTGATTTGCGGAGACGCGATAAGGAGGTGGAGTAGTGTTGAAAGTTCCGTTGAAGGTGTCGGGTCTCATCAAGGATTTCAGTGGGCTTCGTGCTGTTGACGGGATATCTTTTGAAATTGGGGCAGGAGAGTTTGTTGGGCTGATTGGTCCAAATGGTTGCGGAAAATCTACGGCGTTTAATTGCATTTCTGGACTTCTTGCGCCAAGTGATGGCCGTATAGAAGTATTTGGTGGTGATGCAACAGATTTACGTCCGGATCAAATCCAGTCAATGGGAGTGACGAGAACCTTTCAGCACACTCGCCTATGGAGAGAGATGACGGTTATTGAAAATTTGCTTGTTCCACCGAGGCAACAGTTCGCGCCAAATCCACTACTTTCAGTTTTAAGGCCCAAATCTCGTCCGGCTGAAAGAGAGCGGGTCGACAAGGCATATGAGATATTGGATTCTCTTGAGGTCTCACACATGGCTCACAATATGTCCAGTGAATTGTCTGGTGGTCAGAGTAAATTAGTCGACATCGGTCGAGCCCTTATGGGAGAGCCTCGGTGTCTCTTATTAGACGAACCAGTTGCAGGTGTTGCAGGGCCGTTGGCAGAAAAAATATTCCTCAACCTAAGGAATCTTGTGTCTGAACGGGGCATGAGTGTGCTTGTTATAGAACATAATATGGACTTCATCCTTCGAACTGGGGTGGACAAAATTATAGTGATGGATCATGGCAAAATTCTTATGCAAGGGACTCCGGGAGAAGTGATGGCGAGTAGTGACGTAACGCAAGCATATCTTGGTGTTTCAGAGGTAGAAGTAGAATGAGCCGGGTTCTTGATGTAAATGGTGTAACGGGTGGTTATGGGTCGGTACAGATTCTAAACGGGGTTGACCTGTATGTTGACGAAGGCGAGTTAGTCACCGTCATAGGTCCCAATGGATGCGGGAAATCCACGTTTATGAAAGTTCTTTTTGGTATCGCCGATCGATACGAAGGTACGTTTATCCATAGGGGTGTTGATGTTTCATCCTGGCGTACTGACAAATTAGTAAAACGCGGTATTGCATATGTCCCACAGGTCGACAACGTATTTCCGTCGTTAACCGTTTACGAGAACTTGCAGATGGGAGGGTTGAATATGAGTTCAGGGGTTCTTAAAAAGCGAATTGATCAGGCTTGTGAAATGTTCCCGGAAATGCAATTGCGCATGAGTGATCTGGCTGCTTCACTTTCAGGTGGAGAAAGGCAAATGTTGGCCATTTCGCGGGCTTTGATATCTGATCCGACATTCCTTTTGTTGGATGAGCCCACTGCCGCACTTTCACCAAAATATCAACAGGATATTATTGGGCGTATCAATGAACTGAGGAAACAAGGAATTACGGTATTAATTATTGAGCAAAATGCTAAATTATCGCTGGCTCGATCAGATCGTGGATACATATTTGTGGGTGGTAAAGTGGCTCACGCTGCCCCTGCAACTGATCTTTTGAATGACCCTGATATCGGAGCTTATTTTCTCGGGACGCGCTAATCGTCGAATCGGTTTGCGATCAGTTTATGTTTATAGTTCAATATTAGTTTGAATAATCAATATTGAACTATCGGAATATATATTCGGCAAAAATTATTGCTGCAAACACGAACATCAGTAACGCCATTGCTGCGCTGAATTTATTTGATGCTTTACCCAGCTTAGCCGCTCGGTTACCTCCGGTCATGAAGATAGCTACACCCACGTACCAAGAGGCATCTATACAAACCCCCATTAGTGCCATCGCGAGCAGAATCTGCATGCCAAGATCGGCATTAATAAACGGTGCATATATTGCCAACATCCAGGCAAATATTTTCGGGTTCAGCAGTGCTATTAAAAAGCCTTGAGCAAAACTGGAGTGAACAGAAAATTGATTCTTATTGGGATCGCTTGGTTTTATTGAGCCTGATAGTGATTGTTTGGCAAAAATATACCCTAGTACTACAAGCACAATTGCACCTGTCAATCGTAAAACATCAACCGTACCTGAGTGAATAGATATGGCAGTGATCATTCCTGAAGCAGCCAAGAATGAATAGATTCCAAATCCGAGGCCATGCCCAAGTCCGGTCAATACTCCGTGCCTACGTCCATTTACAACGCTATTGCGCAGTACCGTAGCTAAGGATGGGCCCGGGCTCATTGCTCCTAAAATAAACACCCCTGCTAGGGCCAACCAGGCTTCTAAAGGCATTTGTCATTTCTCGTTTCGAGTAAATGCACATAGCCGTCCTCTTTTAAGCAAGATGGTCTTGGCAATTAAGTCACATTTAAATTTGTAATTGACCGTCATTGATGGTTGTGGTCATGAATGACGCATATGACGTTTTCTTATTTGGTCAACCATTTTTCAAGTTCTTTACAGTTGGTTGATGGTTCGAGTGGTTTGCCATCGTCACCTTCGCACATCATCACGAGATTTCCGATGACAGTGTAATCATTGTAAGTGGGCACCCGGACCGGGCATGGCATTTTTTGACTGGGTGGAATATCACCACCTTTTTCAGGCTCTAGATATGACGCTGATACTTTCGAGGAGCCGTTGCTGATTTCCTGTACCGCAGATTGCCAGCCTGCACTTTGGCATGAAGTCCGGTCCATAGTCCCGTCTCCTGGCGCTTCTCCGAGTTCGTTGTGAAATGTCTGTGCTTCGGCTGCAGCAACGCCGAGGGTTTTAGCATCGTCAGCGCTTGGGTAAATTAGTACTCCTACTTCAGCGGCGTTCAGGAATCCCCACTTAGCAGTTGTAGCTCCTGGATAATCAAGCAAAAAATCCTTTTGCGCTTTCCAGCCGATCGATTTGACATCGTCTTCTGTGAAGTTCGTTGTCGATTCAATCATTCTTATCACTTTTGGGAAATCCGGATTTCCGCCTTCTGTATCAGTTACTACAGATCCATCGCCTCCACAGGAGACAGTGAATAGGGCAATAATCAGGAGTGAAGTAGCAAGTGCGCGTACTCTAAACATAGATAACCATCACTTTACGTATGAAGTTTATTTTGAGGTTTATTTGCTGTGACCATATGATCTGTTATTCATATGCGTCAAGGCATGATTTTTCATGTATGGACTATTTTTGAGAATTTTAATTCGTGTGATTGGGTCGAATTGCGGATCGTTTCAATAATCCATAATTTATCTATCACTTATCAATATTGGATTGTTACTTTCGATGTGAACTCACAACTTTGCTTCAGTGTGAATTTGGATTCGGTCTACCATTCGATTGTGTATACGATCAAACACCAACGTATGAATGGGTAACAATCCGAACCAGTACGCGTAACCTATTAGTCCTCTGGGGTTAAAAGTTACTGTTTGCGTGAGTTCTATATTTTTTTGTGTGTTTGGTGAATTCGAGCACGCGACTTTGAGGTCGAACAAAGCATCTCCTGGCAATCGCATTTCTGCCCGCAGCGTTAGTCGTTTTTCAGATGATCTTTCGACTACCCAGAAATCTACCTTGTCTCCGACTTCCAATTTGCCCAGTGGTCTGCCCATTCGGTAACCGACGCCACCAACCATTCTGTCCAGTGCTCCTCTAACACGCCATAACCATGTCGCCCAAAACCAACCGTACGATCCGCCCACCGATTTAATCGTGCTCGACGCATACTCAATATCACCTTTTATGCTGGTCACACGTTTTTCGATGAATCTAGTGCCTAATTGCCAGTGGCTTCTGTTACTGCGATTGTTATTACGCAACGGTGGATTTGCGTCTATGAATTCGAGTCGTTTTTCTTCGTTGGATAAAGCTGAAGCGACTGCTTCTCTTGTCGACATTACCTTTACGTTGAAAATTTTGGCTGAATCATTTGAAATTACTGATTTATGAAGGGCGCTATCTACGATGCGCCGGCCAATTCTGAAGTGTGCAGGGGTGAAAATTCTTAGCCAATGGCTTGAAAGCGATGGAGAAATGAAAGGTATGTTGATCATGAACCGCTTAAGGCCTCTTGATCTTGCATAAATTTTTATCAAGTCGAGGTAGGTGATCACGTCAGCACCGCCGATTTCGAAAATGCTGCTTTTGCGATTATTGTATGAAGCAGCTGCAATAAGATATTTTGACAAATCTTCCGCTGAGATTGGTTGTAAGGGTTGGCGAACCCAGCGCGGTATTATCATCGCTGGAAGTCGTTCAACTAGTGCTCTGACCGCTTCAAATGGCATAGAACCCGTTCCGATCACTATTGATGCTCGGAATTCTGTAACTGGGACTCCAGAATTTCTTAGAATTTCTCCGACCTTCCACCGACTACTCATATGGGCCGAATTGCTTTTAGAGTTTTGTGCTAAAGCACTCAGATAAATAATTTTTGATAATTGGGCGTTTGATGCAGCGTTGGCGAAATTGGCAGCAGTTTGTGCTTCGATTTCTTCGAAGTCATCAGTTTCTCCTAGAGAATGGACGAAATAATAGGCAATATCAGCGTTTTTAAACGCGCTTGTTATTGCCTTTTTCTTCGACAAGTCTGCCTTTATAGCTACTGCATTTTTTGGCAAATTAGTTAATTTGCTAGGATCTCGTGTGATGCACCTGACTTCTTTGAAAAGTTGGGATAACTGTTTCAAGATCAGATTTCCGACATACCCAGTCGCGCCAGTCAGTATTACCGTTTGCTGATTTATCGGTGGATTCAATACAAGAGATCTCGCAAAGAGTGTTGGCGATATTTAAAGATTTTCTTTAGGTCACGTTTGACGAAAAGCGCATGCGTAAAACGACTAAATGGAACTTTGTAGGTAACGACGTCTTTCACCTGGGTCGAGTCTTTATCGTGTTTCTGTAATAAGTGTTCATGATGCCAATATCGGTATGGTCCGCTTTTTTGTTGGTCAACGAATCGATACGGAGGTTGCCAAATAGGTATTTCAGATACCCATTTCATTGGAAAGCCTCTGATCTTCAGGCGGTACTCGATAGTGGTGCCGACCCCCATTCGAATGGGGGTATCTGAAACGATATTAAAGTGCAGCCACGGAGGGGTGATTTTATTGAGATTTTCTGCCCTTGCAAAGAATTCAAACGTTTCTTCTAAAGAGCGATTCACAATAGTTTGAGTTGTCAGTTGGTAAACGTTGCCGTTGAGACGTTCAATGATAGGTGGTGAAAATGTTGTCATCCGTCTGGGAGGCCGAGATTGACGATATCTTCTAATCGTCTATCAGCTCAACTATGTTCACATCAAGCGCGTCGGATAGATTTTTCAAGGTTGCAAAACTGACGTTCTGTTTGCCATGCTCTACTGCACTTACGTAACTACGATCTAACTTGGAGGCCGTGGCAAGTTGCTGTTGGCTGAGGCCTTTCTCTTTCCTGAAATGTTGGATTCTTCCCCCCAGATCGGTGAGCATTGCCTGTATCGTCTTAGCAGAAATACCCAGATCAAATCTTTCGGTTGTCCATTTGAGTGCGGTGACAGGATCTGACGCTACATAATCTGCAGTTTCCAGGGAATTCTGCGAGCCATTATTGTTGATTGCTCCTCCGCCGACAATGATTGTGGTAGAGGGGGCGGCGCTTTTCACGATTTTTATGGTTTCTGCAGCTGCAGAAACCTGTTCTGATAGCGTTACCGACAGGCATAGAAGATCTGGTTCGTTTGATTTTACGATCTCGAGAATTGCATCGTTCGGAGTATCTGTTCCAAGGAAATCCACATTCCAACCATCGAAACGTAATAAGTCGGCGAATATGAGCGCCCCTCCCAAATGGGTGTCTCCCGCCACCCCAGATACAATCGCATGTAATCCAGTTTTAGATCCGTCGGGGTAAGAATGCTTGACAAGTGCAAGCAGACGAAACGCAATCTGTGTGGCCCGGTGTTCAGTCGAAATATTCAGCTCACCACGGTGCCATAAAGCACCAATTTCAGCCATTGAGTGAGATACCAAGTCTATGTATATTGTTGTTGGTGCCCATCTCTTGGAAATTGAATCTTCAATCACTTCGCTGGCACGTGTTTGATCTCCTGCTATTAACGCATCGAGAAGTGCTGTTTGATGTTTTCTGAGCTCAGGAGCACGAGGTTTTGTACGAAATTTATGATTCATAGATCGGTCACGCGCCCAAGCACTTACTAATTGAAAGGTTTAACTTAAAAACCATATGTTTCCTAAATGTTGCGAGCAAATGACGTAGTTGTTACACATGTGGGTCGCCTGTGTTGTATATTTTCAACCACCAGAGATTTCTCAACGTTATGCGATCGAAGTTGTTATCGACCATTCAACTGGATTGCAGCGTGTTATTGGTTTGACCCGTTGACGTCCTTTCGGACTCTTCTAAATCAAGTTTCTGCCCAAGATATATCTGTTTTGCATTCCTTCTTTAAACCTAATTGGTCTAAACCTTTAGATGATGAAACCGTATCTATACAACATTATCGCATAAATGGTGACTTTACACCACAGGGACTGTAAAGTAGGATATATTCAACAAATAATAATAAATGAAACTTTAATTCAAATTTTCAAACTGGGATCTATCCGATTACGTATGTTCGAATCACAGTCAGAATGTTCTCAAAATGAAAATCGATTAGAATTTCTTGTTTTTCATGACCCTTAGCCGATAACTACTCTGTAGCCTGAATTGACCTAACAAACAATGTTTTTTTCTTCTTCGTCCACTCCGAAAAGAGCCGTCGCTGGCTTATTTATCTGGCTTCTAGCTGTAGGGATGGTGTTCTCCTTAGCTCCCAAACTTGATGATGTCACTACAAACGAGACTGAGGAGTTTCTGCCTGCCGGAGCGGAATCGGTTCAGGCTCTCGAATTAAGAGCTGAAAAATTTCCATCAGGGGATGGTATTCCAGCATTGGTGGTGTTCAGTTCGCGAGATGATATTGCTAGTAAGAATGAAGCTGTTGAGTCATTTACCAAAATCGCTAGATCGGCTGCAGCCCCAGAAGCGATTCAATCGGTTCTCTCTCCAGGCGATTCTCTAGCTGCAAACGCTACTTTGAATTCTGAAGATGGTTCCACGTCTATGGTGGTGGTTACGATTAATGGCTTACCTTCTAACCCCCCGTTTCAGTCGGCCGTAGAGTGGCTATCAGACCGAGCAGCGGAAACTGGTGGTGAATTGAAAGATCCCGAAGGCCAAGTGGTAGACACAGCGGTAACAGGACCGGCGGGTATCATCATTGATGCTGTTAAAGTTTTTGGAAAAATTGATGTAGCAATAACTGCAGCTACTGGGTTACTTGTCCTTGTCCTACTTTTGCTGATTTATCGATCTCCTGTTACGGCAATTATCCCGCTATTAGTAATTGGATCTGCTTTATCACTAGCACAGGCGATTGCTGCATTGTTGGCTGACAATTTTGATTTGCCTTTGAATGGTCAAGTAACCGGAATCATGTCTGTCTTGGTCTTTGGGGCAGGCACCAATTACGCTCTTTTCATAGTCTCCAGATATAGAGAGGAGCTAGTCAGTCAAAGTGATAAGTGGTTGGCTATGCGATCTACTATGTCCCGTGTTGGACCCTCAATTGCAGGGTCTGCTGGGACCACAATGGTTGCGATGTTAGCTTTGACTTTTTCTTCTTATGGCTCCTTCAGGTCTCTGGGCCCCATGCTTGCCATGGCTATCTTTGTTGTTTTATTGAGTGGTATTTTTGTCATGCCAGCCGTCATAGCTCTGTGTGGGCGGTGGGTCTTCTGGCCACGGCCTTTGATTCAAAGTCATTCATTTTCGGATTCTGGTGTTTGGAGCAGGGTTGGCCAACTTGTTGTGCGCCGGCCATTGCTCATTTTCTCCATAACGATGATTGGGATTGTTATAGCGACCATACCTGCATGGTCGATTAAGCCTAGCCATAATTTTTTGGCTGGTTTTCCTGACGATATGGAATCGAAAGTGGGCTATGAAATGCTTGCTGAATCATTTCCCCCAGGGCGTCTTGCACCTACCGAAATTTATATTGTCGCTTCTGAGCCTAATATCTTGACTGCAGCTGTAGAAATTGATGATTTGACAGCACGGCTTGCAAACATGGAGGACATTGTGAGCGTGACGGGTCCCACCCGCCCGGCTGGACGTCCGGTGAACTCCGGGGGGTATCTAGAGCAGGGAGGCGGAAGATTTATTTCGCTTGATGGGTCTACAGCGCGAATCGATGTAGTTTTGAAAGGCGATCCGTATTCCACTGAATCACTGGCTACGATAGTAACAATTCGTGAAATCCTCTCAAGTACTGAATTTCCAACGCTGCTAGCCCCTTACACGCTCGTAGGAGGTGATACTGCCATAGAGTCAGATACCAAGGCTGCTATAGATGCCGACGTTAGCTGGCTGGCGCCTGTATCTCTCATTGCGATTTTACTGATTCTCATTTTATTGTTGAAATCTGTAGTTGCGCCACTGTATTTAGTTTTCAGTGTCATAGTGAGTTTCGGAGCCACTTTCGGTCTGTCAGTATTTGCGTTTCAGGAGATTTTTGGACATTCAGGTGTTGCGTATCAGAACGGGGTTTGGATGTTCATTTTCCTGGTTGCTCTAGGGGCCGATTACAACATTTTTGTGATGTCCCGTATCCGTGAATCGGTGGGGCAGCATGGAATTAGGCAGGGTATAGCAATAGCAGTTGGTCGGACTGGTGGTGTCGTTACATCCGCTGGAATAATTCTCGCAGGCACATTTGCTGTTTTGACTACACTTCCATTGAGGGATTTATTCCAGCTTGGCTTTGCTGTCAGCTTGGGCGTTCTCATAGATACATTTATCGTAAGAGCTCTTCTGGTCCCGAGCATGGCTGCCATTTTAGGAGAGTGGAGTTGGTGGCCTCGCAAAACAGGACGCACAACAGATATACCAGTTAACTCCTCGTAGATTTGTCGGTATGAGGATCCGACGTTTTTATACGTAGTTCTATTACTTACGGTGATCCTCATATCGAATCGGATTGTCGTCTAGACTCTGTGTTCACGTGATCATGAGCAAAATAATGATCCGTCATGGGTTAATTATGTTAGTGAAACTTTTGAATGTTAGAGATTCTAAAATTCGACGTTTGTACTAACGCATATATTCCAAACACTTCGTATACTCATAAGGATGTTTATTGGAAATGTGGAAGTAAAAGGTTTGGCACGCCTAGCCCCAATGGCAGGAATTTCTAATGCTGCCTACCGAATTATCGCGCGAGAGTGCGGTAGTGCTTTGACTACCAGCGAAGAAATCGATGCAACTGGACTCACTCGTAAGAATTCGAAAACCCGATACGATATCGCTAAGTACTTACCAGAAGAAAAGCCAATTGCCCTCCAAATATTAGGGTCTAACGCTGAGACACTCGTTCCAGGTGCCCAATGGTTGCAAGATCGAGGGGCGGATATCATCGACTTAAACATGGGTTGTCCTGTTCCGAAAATTACTAAAACAGGCCGTGGGTCTGCGATGATGAGGGATGTGAAAAAAACGTCCGAAATTTTAAAAGCTATGCGTAAGGTGATCACTGTTCCTTTCACCATTAAAATTCGCAGTGGATGGGATCAAGAGCACCTAAATGCAGTTGAAGTTTCGAAAATGGCAGAAGACATCGGGGTTGACGCGATCACGGTTCATCCAAGAACCCGAGCCCAGCGATTCACCGGTCTTTCGACTTGGGACATGATTGCGCAGGTTGTCGACGCTGTGAGCATTCCCATTACTGGAAATGGTGATGTTAAATCCATGTCTGATGCCCGCAAGATGCAGATGGCAACCGGGTGTCAGTCGGTCATGATTGGTAGAGCCGCTATTGGTAAGCCATGGATATTTGATGAAACCTTTGAGGATCTTTCACCTGAAGATAAATACGATTACCAAACGCGGGTTATTGATCGCCACATGCCACTAATCATGGAACATTTCCCTGAAAAAGTAGGGCTTATACAGATGCAACGACATCTATCCTGGTATGCAGGCGGTCGTGATCGTGTCAGGTCATTCAGGGTCGAGTTATTTGCGACACGGACTTACGATGAAGCTCGTAGCGTATTCGATCGTTATTGGGAATCGGTTAATCCCGCTGTAAGCAAACAGCCTCATTTAGTTGCTGTTTAAACTGCCGGCAGGGGCATGTCGTCCCCTGTTTCGTCCTGCCATACCCTGATACGTGCACTCATTTCCCGGATTCGATCTCGATGTTCCTGAATATTGAACAGGTTATTTAATTCATAAGGATCACTATTTAGATCATAAAGTTCACATTGGTCGCCTGGAGATAAATTTAGCTTCCAGCGGTCTCCAGTGACCACACCTCGCCATGGAACGGACACCATGCGGTTTATTTCGGGTGAACCGAGATTTCGATCTCCCATCCCGTTCCACTGTATGAATACATCGTTGTGCGATAAATCTTTATCACCTTCTAAAACCGACACTAAGGATTTGCCTTCCAAATGTTCAGGGATATCACTGCCCGACAAATCCAACAAGGTTGGAACTAGATCTACCTGTCCGACTGACCCATCTATCCTCTGTTGCCCATCGTAATTTAGCCATGGCACATAAATGAGAAGTGGCACGTTTGATGCTTCTTCGTAAAGCGATCGCTTTTCGAGCATTCCATGGTCGCCTGCCATCTCACCATGCTCACTAGTGAACACAATGATGGTGTTTTCAGCCTGTCCGCTTTTCTCAAGTGAGTTGAAAATCTTTCCTATTTGATTGTCCACAACTGTGACGTTTGCGAAGTACTGAGCTCGAAGTTTTCTAAAACCTTCTTCGGTACTGGTGTCATGGTGATCACCACCAGCTGCTCCTAGTGGATTATTGCCACCATTCATGTAGAAATCAGACCTGAGTCGATTTACCAGTGAACCGGAATCTGGCCGTTTTCTGAATCCAGGACCTACTTCAATGTCTTTTGGATCGTAAAGATGGTTTAAAGGACCGGTATATGGTGGATGCGGTTCAAAGAAATTTACAAATAGCATCCATGGTTGATCCGCGTGGTTTCCTTTTGGATAATCCGATATGAAATTAGATGCAGTATGCCCTAGGAAACCTGCCTGTGTTTGTTCTTCGGTCAATTCAGCCCCACCAACCCAACCTTCGTAGGAGACTTGCATCGATGGAGGATCAACGCCGTGATCGCGTAACCACTGGTTGTATGGAGCTTCTTGGTACCGATATTCTTTTCGAGTAATCCTCACTCGTTGGAAGTCTTCGACTGCTTCCCATTTGTCAAAACCGTGTTGTGCTGTCATATCATCACCGAGATGCCACTTACCCATGTGGGCGTTGTAGTACTCGCTTGCGATCATGTCTCCAATAGTCGGGATGTCACGGCTAAGCGGGATATTGTTGCGTTGTAGCCCGGTTGCATATGGGTAAAGGCCTGTCATGATCGAAGCCCGTGCTGGCGTACAGACGGGTTGGGTCACATAGGCGTTTTCGAATACAAAACTTTTCTTTGCAAGTTTGTCGAGATTAGGAGTTTTGATCCAGTTGTTGCCATATGCTCTCATCGAGTCTCGGCGCTGTTGGTCGGTCAGGATAAAAAGTATGTTTGGTTTACGATTTTCCATGGGTGTCATCCGCTGATAGGTTGTTTTAATTTTATGATTCCCATAAATATCTGAAACGGGAAATTACAATCATTGGTTATATTCAAACTACTAGATTTCATCGAAGGTTTTTGTCAGAAAATGGTACCGCACACCTTGCATGATAATTGCCAATGATTGTAAAAAAATGATCATTGCGTTTGCAGTTTTACCATCAATTTGATGTTAGGAGTTAGAATTTCACTTAGACGGGTTATAAACATTCATACTCCGGAGATTCATTTGACCAGTCAGTCTGAAATTACGTTCGAACCTTCCAATAAGAAACGCGAGTCTCGTCCGTGGGGATCGTATGAAATTTTGGTTAGTGGTTCTGGGTTCCAGACAAAGCGTTTAACGGTAAAAACAGAATCTCGTCTTTCATTGCAGTGGCACCGCCATCGTGACGAAACTTGGGTCGTAGCGCGTGGCACGGCAAAAGTCATACTCGGAGAGGAAGAGCACACTCTTGGTCGAGGGCAATCAATGTTTGTACCACGCAATACTCACCATAGGATTGAAAATATTTCTTCAGTCGAACCATTGGAGATCATTGAAGTGCAGACTGGAGATTATCTTGGTGAGGACGACATTGTTCGTTTAGAAGACGATTTTGGACGCGCTGATTAACCGGCTGACTCTATTTCAGTGCGACACTACCGTCCTCACGGATTGGGGCTGGCGCATTAGCGGGGTTAAATGGATGCATGGCGGGTGCTTTTTCGTTAAATAACACTCCTAGTCCTGGTTTTTCGGAAGGTGTATACCAGCCTCGTTCGAGTTTCATGATCTCGTCGGTCATATCGCGTCTAGGTGGCACTTCTTCCTCGACGGATTCTTGAACGTCCCACGATGGCGACGCGGTTCCAATAGCGATACATGCGGCTGTTGCGATAGGCCCTTGGAAATTGTGTGGGCAAATTTTAATGTGATGAGCTTCAGCAATCGTTGCGATTTTTTTGACGCCAGTGATTCCACCAGCCACAGCGATATCGGGTTTGAAGAATGCAGGTTTTGCCAGTTGAGCGTATTCACGGAACTCCCATATGCCGATGTTTCGTTCGCCTATCGCAAGTGGAAGTCGCATCTTTGCAGCTACTTCTCCCATTGCAACTACCGAGTCGGGGACGATGGGATCTTCTATGAAGTAAGGCCTCAGTTTTGCGACTTCTTCGCAAAAGGCGATTGCTTCGTGTGGTTGCATGTTTCTGTGGATCTCGATTCCGACGTCGAAATCCCATCCAACGGTTTCCCGTACGGCTGAGACCATGTCGACTGCGAGTCCGATCATTTTTGTGTAGGTCAGTTCCGCCCAGTTTTTGGGCATTGGAGTGAACTTTAGTGCAGAGAAACCTTGGTCTAGTGCCTTTTTGGCTCCAATAGCGCATTCTTCCGGAGTGTCGCCACCGATTCCCTGAGCAATACCCCGAATTTTCTGGCGAAACTTTCCACCAAGTAAGTCCCAAATAGGAGCCTGAAGTCGCTTGCCCTTAATGTCCCAAAGTGCCATATCGATAGCACTAATCGCACCACCAATGCTGTTACCTCTAAACGCTGAGTTATAGCGCCAGAGATAGCTCCAAATATGTTCTATATCTCCGGCATCCATACCGATTAGCGCATCGGCAAATGCGTGGATTGTTTGTTCAGCAGCTTTTGGATACGACCAGTAACACGATTCTCCAATACCTTCGGTTCCGTCTTCAGTAGTGATTTTTACCACAAGGTATCGGTCCACAAAAAAAGTTTCGATCTTTGCAATATTCAAAATTCTTCTCACATATGCCTGATGTGTTTGTAACTAATTTTGGAGGTAATAAAAAAATTTAAATGTTCCAATGGGCGTTAATGCTCGCTTCGTATTGGGCTGTCTCTTCGTTTTCGATTTCTTCAATGGTCACTGGGCGACCGAGTACTGATGATTCTAAAGCTGCGTTACATACAGCTAGGTCCTTTCGACCGGTATATGCATCTACTTCAGGCACGGTGCCATCGGCTATACATTGACCTAGTTCATAGTATTCCAGAGCTACAAGAAATCGATCCGAATCTCCAGTGGGCCTGTTGTACGATCCAAGTCTGTCACTACCAAAAAGCCGGGCGGGTAGTTCATCCAGGTGAAAATCCGGAACGAGTTCCAGAACTTCATCACCGGATATCGTGCCGACACCATCTATAGTCACCGTTAACTCGTCACCCCTGCGGTTTTTTGCAGGAGTTATTGAACCCTTACTGCCGTAAATCATCCCGTATTGTGTTGCCTGGCCGTGTGCGGCATAAAACGAAGTCCATTGACCAACAGCACCGCTCTTAAATTTGAGAGTAGAAATGACCATGTCTTCCGCATCTGCGTCGATCTCGTTGGGTACTTCATCTTTCCAGTGATCGTAGAAATCATGGACCCCTATGCGTTCACCCCGATATCGCTTAGGTTCCCATATTTTTGAAACTGCAAATACTTCTTCTATATCGCCTAGGTAGTACATCATCTGGTCAACGGTATGCACTCCGGCATCAACAAAAATTCCACCAATATTTTTATAGTGTCGCCAAGGCAATATGATGATTTCTTTACCGCCTCCAGCTGATCCCAATAACATGCTATACGGGTTACCGATTACGCCTGAATCTAAAACGGCTTTGTTGAGACGACACATTGGGTCACGTCGTTCCTGCTCAGCCACGCTGAGTATCTTGCCGCTGCGTTTCCACGCATCGATCACACGGTTACATCCTCGGATTGTTAGTGAAAGCGGTTTTTCACATAGGACGTTGTATCCGAGATCGAATGCCATCTCGGCGACCATATGATGGGATCCGGAATCGGTGGTGATATCTACTGCTTCAATATCTGGTCGTTTTTTTCGCATATCTTCCATTGAGGTGAAGACTTCGGGACGACTTCCGAGCATTTCTTCTGCTTTGTCGGCAAGATGAAGGGCGTTTTCTTTCCGGGTGTCACAAACGGCTACTAATTCAACGTTGGCCATACCACTTTCGTAAAGTGAACCTAAGGCACGCAGGTGTCTGCCACCCATTCCTCCGGCACCTACTATTGCAATTGGAATAACAGTCATTCGTTTACTCCTGTCTTTTTTTGATTAGTTGTCCATTGAAATTTACAAAACTTGGTAATTAGCTTCATGGTTTACCTGTCTTGGACACTGCCATCGAATCCAATAGGAGTATCGAGTACTTTTGGGTTCTCCGGTCCTGACAGAGCGACTTCATTCAGTTCGATTCCGAGTCCCGGACCTTCTGGAACCATGAGATATCCGTCTACTAGTTTCAAAGGAGTTATTAACAGATCACTTTTTGGTGGCTCGGACTCACCGGTATACTCCTGTAGCGCAAAGTTAGGGATACAGGCATCGAGTTGGACACAAGCGGCTGTACTGACCGGTGAAAGTGGGTTGTGCGGTATTACTTTTACATGTTTTGCTTCTGCCATGGCGGAAACTTTTTTCGAGCCCGAGAGTCCTCCGCACAGGCAGAGATCAGGTCGAATATATGACGTCGCATTTGCCTCTAAAAGCTGTTCATACTCAAAAATTGTTGTAAAACGCTCACCAGTGGCGATCGGGATATTGCACTGGTCGGCTACTTGAGCCATACGGGCGGGACTGTCCGGAAGCATTGGGTCTTCGTAGAAAAATGGATTGAACTGCTCAAGTCTACGACCGAGCCATATACTTTCCGCGGGAGCCATTTGCCGATGGATTTCGACGCAGATATCTGCGTCGCCCCCAACTGCTTCTTTGACGGCTCCAACTCGGTCTACCGCTTCATCTGCCCATTCCGTATACGATTTGTGAAGGTAATAATCAGGTGGGAATGGGGTGAATCGGACTGCGGTGAAGCCTTCTGCTACTGCACCTTTAGCACTCTCCACGAGCTCGTTTTTGGTTGTGCCACCGACGTGCATGTAACAACGGACTTTGTCGCGTGTTTTACCACCCATTAGATCGTAGATCGGTACGCCTAATCGTTTGCCTTTGATGTCCCATAAAGCAATGTCAATTGCTGAAAGGGCGCCTTGAACGACTGATCCCATAAAGTGAGAAGAACGATACAACCACTGATAGTGGTGCTCGATGTAATCAGGGTTTTTGCCTTTTAGATATTCTGCCATCGTGTCGACCATCGTTTTGGTTGGTCTTTGCCAGCCGTGGACTCCACCCTCACCGATACCGACAGTACCGTCTTCGCAGTAGATGCGGATCAGTAACCACCGGTCCCAAAGTATTGTTTCGACTCGTTCAATCTTGGTTGAATCTGGCATGTAGAGATAATCCGTTTTTTTAAATATGTGCCCCGAAAATTCAGGCACATTCAAGCTGAAATGATTTGTTAGTCGAGAAGGTATCCTCGAATCGAACCAGTTTCAACATCAATTTGGTTTGTGCTGAGCTTACAGAGGAGTTATAACCACGTAACGGTTCTAAGTGTCGTAAGTTTGGCGTTTCACTGCCTCAAGAAACGACAATATTTGATAACGAGAGAGAAGTATTAATTGCTTGATCTAATAATAAAAGGCGCAACGGTAATAGATGGATCTGGTTCTCAAGGAGCTGTACTTGATGTTGGAATTGAGGGTGATCGTATTGTCTCGATCGTTTCTAGTATCGATGTTGAATCAACTGAGATTCTTGATGCGCGGGGTCTAACTTTAGTCCCAGGATTTATCGATGTTCATTCTCATGACGATTTTCATGTCTTGATTGAGCCCGAAGTTCGCCACAATATCTTGCAGGGCATTACAACGGCAATTGTAGGTAACTGTGGATTTGGTGCAGCTGGTTCAGCTTCCGGGAAGATCCAGATGAAGGCGATCAACGAGCCGAGCATCGAACTTCCAGATTGGACTGGCTATGCTGGTTACCTCGAGCAGGTCGATAAGACGTCACCTGTTTTGAACATTGCAGCGTTGATCGGGCATCACACGGCTCGACGAGAGGCGATGGGGGGTGTGGCAGATCGACCACCAACAGAAACGGAACTCGCAGCGATGCTGGCTAACGTGACTGAGGGCATGGAAGCTGGCGCTGTTGGGATTTCTACTGGATTGGTATACGAGCCGGGCCGATACGCTAGGACAGAGGAGGTTGTTTCATTATCTAAAGTGGTTGGCCGGTACGGCGGACTTTACGTTTCACATATGCGTGATGAGGGTGGAGGATTACTCGATTCTGTAAGAGAAACTCTTCATATTGGAGAAGCAAGCGATACTGGTGTTCAGATCTCACACCATAAATCTGTGGGTAAAACGAACTGGGGGATGGTCACTCATTCACTTGAAATGATTGAGGATGCTGTTGCCAGAGGTTTGGATGTAACTGCCGACCAGTATCCGTATACCGCCCGTAGCACAATGTTGTTTGCACTTGTACAAAACGGAACATTCAATGATGGTGCAGATGGGCCTATGGGTAAGTCTGAGCCTTCGGAGGTGCTTCTGTGTTCGGTCCCTGGGTATGCGGATTTTGAGGGTCGAACACTTCAAAGTTTTGTTGAGGAATTCGATTTACCAGGCGAAGAAACTGCTAACAAGCTGTTGAGTGATTACTCTGATTCCATTCTAGTAGCGGCATTCGGTATGGATGAAGGCGATGTTCGTATGGTAATGGCTCATGATTCAACGATGATCGGTACGGATGGGCTCGATCGTGGTTCGAAGCCCCACCCGCGTGCTTGGGGGACATATCCGAGAATACTAGGAAAGTATGTGAGAGAAGAGGGTGTGATCTCTCTTGAGAACGCAATATATAAGATGACGTACATGCCTGCATCCAAGTTTGGAATTGTAAACAGAGGATTAATAAAAGAAGGTTATTTTGCCGATCTAGTCATATTCGATCCTGACACGGTTTCTGATCTTGCGACCTATCAGAATTCCCGTGTCGGCCCTGCAGGAATGCCCCATGTAATCGTGAATGGTAAGCTTGCCGTCCGTAATGGTAAGCATTTAGGAACCAGGTCAGGACGTGCCCTAAGGCGAGGCGAAATTTATTGATCCAGATGAGTAAGCACGGAGTAGGTTATATAAGGGCAATTAATGGACTTTCCACGGATATAAGGAAATTATGTCGTCAGAAATAATTGAGTCGGTTTTTTTAACCCCGATCCCGTCGAGCTACCGAAAAGAGCTAGGCAAGAATGCATATATTGACAATATTGGCATGCAACGTTTGGAATGGGTAGTTTGTGCGCGTAGTTCCAGTGGAGCCGAAGGTATATCGATTGCCAATCGGTTAATGCGAGAAGGCACCGTTGAAAGTACGCTTGCTTACCTTAAAAGCGCTTTATTAGGTCGCGAAGTAGAACAGTTGCTCGAAATTTCTGAAGGGGTTGTAACCGGAGCCGGCCCAGGTATGGATCGCTGGTACCGGCGCAACGGCTGGATGACTATATTGGCTTTCGACTTGGTAGGTAAGGTTCAAGGGGTGTCGGCTATAGACCTTCTGGGCGGCCCAAAACACGATTCAGTTCCGGCCTATGACACGACTCTCTACTTTCAGGATTTTCTGAATCCATCCAGAGGCGCGCAGCAGGTTGCGGATGAGGCATATCAGGCGCTAACCGATGGCTGGCGGGCGGTCAAACTGAAAATAGGAAGAGGTGGGCGGTGGATGTTACCCGAGGCAGGAATGGAGCGAGATATTGACGTTGTGCTTGGCGTACGTGAAGCAGTCGGCTCAGACGTGAAAATTTATGTTGATGCTAACTTCGGATATGACAACCAATTCGATTTGCTTGATCGATTTATAAAGGAAGTCACTCCGGCAGATATTTTCTGGTTTGAGGAGATGATTACTCACAGCGTCGACGGTTACAAGCAAATGCGCGAAATTCTCGCCAAGTATGGCTCGGGGGCATTACTAACTTGCGGAGAAGTGGATAGAGATCCCATCTCAGAAATTTTCCAAGATTTGATTGATGGAGGTTTGATTGACGGCTATCAACCGGATATTGTCGGGCACGGCTATCTGGGTTGGATGGATATAGAACGTCAGCTCGCAGGCACTGGTGTCAGAACGATTCCACATAACTTCGGAAATGGATCTTTTGGCACTTATGCCAGCATCATCTGGGGTGCCGCTTCAGAGACGTATGTTTCGTTAGAGGATGAACGTGCGATTCCTTGTTATCTGACTGCGTTGCCTGAATTTATCAAAGGAGCCTACACTCTTCCGACCGGTCCGGGGTTGGGGGTGGATATCGATTATTCTGGCTATGCTCCACATTCTAAGCACGAAAACAGGATTACGGTGTAATCATGTCGAATCGAACTCTCGATAGCCACGTTATAAGTAAGGTGACTGTTACACCTGTTGAAACCTATTTTGGCTCACCGGGTAAGGGGAGGATCGTTGGTCGGAATGCTAAGAGCGAGAATTATGGACACAATCAGCGCGAATGGTTACTTCAAGTAACGACCAATTCAGGTTTGACTGGGTTGAGTAATGCTCGGCCTGGAATGAACGCAGGTGGAATAGTTGATCTATATAACGATTTTCAGGATTTGATTGGACAACCATTATCTACATTCTTTACGGTCTCGGATGGTCGAGTGACAAGCATTAACCCTAGGTGGTCGGATCTGATAGATCGTTACGGTTTTCTGGATGTTGCCCTCTTCGATTTGATTGGACGGGCTCTGGAAAAACCTGCCTATAGTCTGCTCGGTGACAAAGTACGCAGCAAAATTGAAAGCTATGATTCCACTTTATATTTTCAAGATTTAGTAACCCCATCGAAAGGTGCCAATGCTGTAGCGATTGAGGCTATGGAAGCTGTCGCTAAAGGTTGGCGCGCTTTGAAGCTCAAGCTGGGCCGGCCTGGAAAATGGTTTGAGCCACATGCTGGCACCTATCGAGACATTGAAGTGGTTGAAACTGTTCGTAGGGCTGTAGGTGATGACATAAAAATTCTCGTCGATGCAAATAATGGTTACGATGGCCGCCTTGATCTTCTTCAAGAATTTGTACGAGGAATTAGCGGACTCAGTGTCATGTGGATGGAAGAGATGGTCACTGAGAATGTTGCAGATTATCGAAAGCTAAGGGACTGGCGGGATAAATACACTCCTGAGACGATGATCGTCGATGGTGAAGGCCATAAGGGACGCCAGACGATTTATTGGCAATTGATGGAACAAGGGCTACTCGATGCCATCCAGCCAGACATGCTTCACATGGGGTTCTGGCATTATCATATGCTCGCTCGAGATATTGAGGAGTCGGGCAACGATACGCTTGTAGCTCCACATAACTACAACGCTGCTTACCTCGGTTTGAGAGCCGATATTCAATTCGGTGCAGCGACAACGAGATTCGTAATAGCGGAAGACTCGACGTTGGATTTCGAGTTGTACCAAGGGCCAGAATACGTCTTTAAAGACGGTGCATATGATGTACCTGATTCACCAGGATTAGCAGTGAGTATTGATCAGGAACTGTATGAGCGTGTTTATAAAAAACATGAAACGGCAATTATTTAAAACGGGCTAATTAATCTAGGAAATTCACTTATGCTCAAAGTACTCATAACAGGTATTACAGGTCGAGTGGGCGCAAATATAGCCCAGAACTTTTTGAGCCGTGGACATGCTGTCACAGGGCTGGTTTGGCCAGGGGACAGGCAAATAGAGAAAATGAAAGCTATAGGAGCTGAAGTTGTAGAAGGTGACCTCGCTAGTTCTGCCGACGTGAATGCCGCTGTGGATGGGCACGAGGTTATTATTCACCTTGGTGCTGCTTTTCAGGCTGGCGGGCCGTTCACTCCTGAACAATATTTTGACACTAACGTCAAGGGTACGTTCAATGTGCTCGAGGCTTCTAAGAATCTTGGTGATCATTTAAAGCATGTTTTGATTACGAGTACTGATGCCACGATGTTCAAATATCCTGAAGGTGGGATATCCAAACCCATTTCGGAGAATTCGCTGCCCCTATCTACCACAGATTGGTACGGCTACTCCAAAGTATTGTGTGAGAGTTTATTAAATCGATATCACGCGCAAGACAATCTTCGAGGCACGATTATTAGGTTTGCTAATGTTTGGGGTGCGGGTGAAATTTTAAAGTTTGGGCAGTTCCACTTAAGTACTTTTCTCAAGCAGTTTGAAACTCGTACCGATGATGCAGGCAAAGCGACTTTCAAATTGCTTCAAGACGAGGATCAAAGTAATGGTGGTGGGCCAAGGCTTATTGTTGCGAGGGACATAAACGGTCGACCATGGAAAAAGCATCAAATCGAGGTTCGCGACATTGTTCATGGATATGAGCGAGCAGTGTGTAGCCCTGCGACTTTTGGAAACGTTTACCAACTTGGCTCAATGGAACCGTTTACGTGGGACGTATTGGTTCCTTATATTTCTGAGAAGACCGGGATTCCCTACTCCACTTTCGATCTTCCGATGAATCCTACCTTCTACGAGTACGACTTATCGGCGGCCCAAAGAGATTTTGGGTACGCTCCGAGTTTGTCGGTGTTTGAAATGGTTGATGAGGCGATTAGGTATAACGAAGAGGGTGGCGGAGCAATTGTTCCGACCCAAGTTTGAGAAGCTCAAGTGTAAAGTGAACTCGAGCGGTTATGGCCTGACGCGGTTCATGGCGATATAAACTCCGATCGCCAAACCGATCAAGGCGATAATGTTAGTAAATAGGCCACCCGGTAAACCAAGCAATGTCGCTATATTTATTCCGATTAGCCACGCTAAAAACATAGTGAATGCTGCAATATATCTGAGTCGATGGTCTAACTTATATTTTCCGGCTCTTCGTACGAAATCCCCAACTGGAGCTCCTGCTAATCCAACGATAAGTGAAGCCACGACATTTCCGATTTGAAAATTGAATGGGAGGTTCCAAAGAAGCCAGACTATAAGTGCGTAGGCCGTGCCAAAGACTAGAGCTGATACGGCAGACAAAATTATTGTAGTGGTCAGTTCACGGGAATTTGCGCGGAATATTGGTGCCTGGCCTATTATGGCGCAATCTGGGCAGCGCGCTCCTACTGGCGATTGAATCATGCATTGTGGGCATATGAGGTCACCGCACCTGCCGCACCGAAGGTTTGACGGGACGTTTGGATGGCGAAGACAGTTGTTGTTGAAAGTTTCGTCGGTCATTTGCGAAGGAGAATATTTAAAAACCAGTTTAAGTTTGGGAATTGCTTATAAATGTTATTGGTCAATCCAGTTCTGACGCGCTGCAATATCGCGGTCGAATACCAATCGTGTTCGTATTAATCTTAGTGATATTTGTTTGTTGTCGTCTCTCAGGGAGTTTGATGTGATTCTTTTGGTAATGGTTATCAGGGCAAACACCAATGCGAACCATACAATTTCTACAGGTAAGTTTAATAATGCTACCCAGACCGGCAAGAGAATTACTGCAATCAGCCACCATGCAGCCGAATCTTTCCAGGGAGTGAAGTGGACCCCGAGTGTTGGGATTGATGCATAGACTATGAGTAGCGGGAAGTTGATAGCTAAAGTGGCGCCGAAAGCGGTTGCCATACCACGCCCTCCCTTGAATCCTGAGAATATGGACCAGTTATGTCCGGCTATACCAGCAAGTCCTGAAGCCGCTTCGATCCCAATGCCCAGCCCAAGGATTTTTTCGGAGGCAAGGATTACTGGTAATGTCCCTTTGATAAAAACGTCGAAAGGGGCAACTGGTACCACCCACCATGCTCCTACCTGTGACGCTAGGTTAGAGGCTCCGATGTTTTTTGATCCAAGTTCTCTGATATCGACGTTTTTGGCAAGCCGTCCAATTAGATATGAGGTTGGAATGGAACCTACCAGATAAGCGCCTACTATCACCGCAAGCGCCAAATATACGTCCATTCCGTTCAACCTATTCCTACGGGGATATTACCGACATTGGAACCGTGTATGTCGATCGCCCGGGTCAGTAACTTTAACGCTGTATCTGATGGTGGCCCATTAGTGCCGGGCAGAGATTCATTTTTTGTTCCAAGAGCGTGATAATCAGTCCCACCGCATGGTACAAGGTTATATTTGGTGGCCATATCTAAATATCCATTAAGTCGATCACTTTGGTATTTTTCAGCGTACACCTCGATACCTGCTAGTCCGGCCTTTACTAGCTTTTTTATGATATTGCTCAGGTGATTTACGGTGCGGGGATGTGCAATTGCTGCTACCCCGCCTGCAGAATGAATAATTTCAAGTGCGTCAATAGGATGGAGCTTGGGACGGGGGACACGGGCAATTCCTTTTTCGCCAATGAATCGCTCGAATGCTTCAGCGATTGTTTTTACGTGACCTGCTTCGATCATTGCCCGAGCGATATGTGGTCGTCCTATCGATCCCCCTGCTAATTCCACAACTCGTCGCCAAGAGACGGGTCGGTTAATAGAATTGAGCCTATCGACTGTTGCACGCGCACTTTGGATTCGTTCGGATCTGAATTGTTTTAATCGTGACTGTAACTTCATATCGCTGGTATCAATGAAGTACCCGAGCATATGTAGTTCAGAATCGTCGGTTGCTGTCCCTAATTCGATTCCGGGAATGACTGTGAGGTTTTTGTGAGTTGATGCTGCTTGGATAGCTTGATCAGATCCGATAGTTGCGTCATGATCAGTGATTGCGATGATTCGTAGTGAGGTTTTGGATATTTGTTCAATTAATTGGTTTGGGGTGAGGGTGCCATCGGATGCGGTGGTGTGTAGATGGAGATCGATTTCCACTGGCCATTCGGGTGAAACCGTTGGAGATGTGGGATTATATCGGCTGCTTTGGGATCGGGCGTTTGAAGAAGGATTCAAATTTCGATCTGCCGATCCACTCGTTCAATCGAATTTGCCAGACCGGAGGAGACATCGATATCAATTAAGACTGAATTGAAATTCATAGTGCCACTTCTAACCGGTTCCATACGCTGACGGTATCCGGTGAGAAAACGGTTGAGGGATCCTTCAACGTTGACTCCAAGGATAGAATCCACGGCGCCAACCATCCCTAGATCACTTACGAAGGCAGTGCCTTCAGGCAGAATTTTCGAGTCGGCGGTTGGGACATGTGTATGCGTTCCAACAAGAGCTGCAACCCTGCCGTCTAAGTGCCAGGCTAAGGCAGCCTTTTCAGATGTTGCCTCTGCATGAAAGTCAACCACTATTGGCTTACCCTGTCCGAAACCACCCGCAAGCAGATCATCAACGACAGCAAAAGGGGAGTCGAACTCACCGACCCAAACGCGCCCGATTAAATTGATTACAGCGACTGGACCTGTGTCATCAGCTGCTCCTCTTCCGGGGGTGTTTGGAGGATAATTCAGTGGTCGTAGCACAGGTAGATAAGGATCGTCGAGGTGGTCAATGAACTCTCGTTTATCCCAAACGTGGTTGCCGGTAGTGATGACATTGGCTCCAGCTTCTACCATCTCTACGACGGTATCTACAGTGAGGCCTATACCTGCGGCGAGGTTTTCACCTTGAAGAGTGACAAAATCTACGGAAAATTCCGATTTTAGATCTGTCAACAAGCTGCTAACTGCGCGGCGTCCTCCCTTACCGACCACATCACCGATCATTAGAACCCGCATGAGAGCCTCTCAAGATTTGTGATTATCATAGTCTTATTGCAACTATTCTTACGATTGTCCGTACGCAAAAAGTTCAAACAGATTCTCGTAGGATGAAACCTAGAAGAATTTTGGCTGAGTATTCATTCGGTTTAAGACCTGAATGATACGATTTTAGTTGTATATCCTACTGTGCGATTTCGACTGTTCTTGACTCTCTTATTACTACAACTCGAATCTGACCCGGATAAGCAAGAGTCTCCTCGATTTTCTCAACGATGTTTCGCGCAAGAGTAGCGGCCGATACATCATCTGTGTTTTCAGGATTTACCAGAACTCGTACTTCACGACCAGCCTGAATTGCGTAGACTCGTTCCACTCCTTCAAAACCTTGGGCAACTTCTTCAAGAGCTTCCAGTCTTTGGATGTAATTCTCGATCGTGTCCTGTCTGGCCCCGGGTCTAGCGGCACTGATCGCGTCGGCGGCGGCTACTAAGAATGATTCAACCGTTGTCATTTCTCGGTCATGGTGCTCTCTGATTCCCTTAACGACAGGCTCTTTCTGACCGTATCGTTTTGCCAGATCAGCTCCGATTTCTGCGTGAGGACCATCTACTTCATGTGTGAGCGCCTTTCCGATGTCATGCAGGAAGCCCGCCGTTTTAGCCGTCTGAGGGTTGGCGCCGATTTGCGCAGCGAGTATTCCAGCGATCAGGCCAACTTCAACGGAATGTTGAAGGACATTTTCGCCGTAACTGTATCGGAATTTCAACCGACCAATAAGTTTAACGAGTTCGGGGTGTAAGCCTTTTACATCGGCGTCGAATGTTGCTTTCTGTCCGGCTTTGCGAACTACCTCATCCACCTCCGAGCGAGCTTTGTTGACTGATTCTTCAATGCGCGCAGGGTGGATACGTCCATCTTTGATTAGACTCGAAATGGCAACACGTGCAATTTCACGTCTAATAGGGTCAAAGCAAGATATGGTGATTGCTTCGGGTACATCGTCGATTATCAAGTCGACTCCTGTTGTGCCCTCGATTGCCCTGATATTCCTGCCTTCTCTACCTATGAGCCGTCCTTTCATATCATCATTTGGTAATGGAATACTTGTCACGGTAGCCTCCGAAACGACTTCGGACGCGAGCCTCTGCATACTTTCAGCGAGAATCAACCGAGCTTTATCATCAGCCTCATCTTGTGCTACTAGTTCGGCATCCCTGTATCGGCGCGCTAACTCGAATTCAATATCTTCTTGAGCTTGATCTATAAGTTGTTGCCTGGCATCTGACATGGAAAGACCGGAAATCGCTTCCAGTTTTTCACCAGCTTGCTGTCTGAGATCATCGAGTTTAGATTTTTCATCGATTAACTCGTTACGTTGATCCTGCAACTGTGATTCATGTTTGTCTGCTGCATCGGCCTTGCCTCGAAGTATCTCTTCCCTGGCCTCAAGACGACTTTGTTGGCGCTGTAACGTTAACTTCTGATCGTTGACTTGAGCTTGCGCATCACTACGTAATTGAAGCGCTTGCTCCTTTGCTTCAAGAAGAATCTCCTTGCTGCGAGCGTTGGATCTGCGCATTTGTTGCGCAGATGCCTCTTCTACGGCTCGCTGTGATTTTGCCGAAAGGATGTTGTGGAGTTGAAAGCCTAATCCGCTCCCAACTACAACCGCAACTAGGGCTACAAGAACGGCTGTAAGGATGATTTCCATCCTGGACCTCCTGAGCCAATAGGTTATTTTGTTGTAATTTCTAGTGCGACATGGGTGATTTAAATTTCACATTGACTGAAGCACTAGGTTGAATAGTAAGATCGAATCGAAACTGAGGCAAGGATTTATACTGGGAATTAACAGTGAGTCTTAATTTTTCTAAGACTAAAACCCGTCGAAAAAGATTTGCTAGCTTTCTTCAGGTTCTGCATCACTAGAGGTATCTTCCTCGCCTTCAACGGCTTCTTCGCCCTCAGCATCTTCGAGGATTTCACCTTCTTCACCTTCAACCACCGGTGCAAGATCTTCTTCAGCCGTAACACGTGGGGGTTGTACCCAAGCAATTCGTTCGTCTTCAGGACCTGCGAGTTCAACCCCGGTAGGGAACTTCACCTCATTTGCGAGAATTGCAGCATCAATTGTGTCGAGAATTGAACAGTCGACTACGATTTCACTTGGAACATCGAATGGCTTGGCGCGGACTAATATTTCGAACGAGCCCTGAGTAACTACACCTGCTCCACCAGCTGTTCCTGGTGCTTCTTCTTGTCCTGTCAAAACGATCGGCACAGGGACTTCCACTAGTTGTTCCACATCGACGCGTTGAAAATCTACATGCTGAATATCACCAGTCACAGCGTGCCGGGCAATCTCGCGAACTATAGTTACTGTGTCTTTACCGTCAGAAGACTTCAGTGTGATAGGAGTAGTACGCCCTGCAGTACGGAGCGCGACACGCAGATCGTTTTCTTTGGTCTGGAGAGACTCCGAATCTTCGTTGAGGCCGTACATGTGTACGGGAGTAATCCCTTGCCTTCTTAGAGCACGATTCTTTTTACCAAAAGTTGTGCGAACTTCGACTTCCAGCGTAACCGCGTCCATCGCGATCATCTCCCATAAAACTGTAAATTGGCGACTGTACCTTGTTACGACGACGCAAAGGAATCAGTCTTATCGATACTGTGATAATGCATAAAAGGTATCCGAAATCGGGTTTTTATATTTATGCACGACCGTCGATTCTATCACGGAGACGGCAGTGCGGTTGAGGGCATTCTCAGACATTATGTTAATACTTGATCCATCTCTGGCGAACGGATGGTCGAACTATAATCTTGATGGAGAAATGGGTTGCAATGGTATGATTGGGTATGCTTGGTCCTAGTTCAACCCATTTCGATGTTGAGTTAGGTACTTTTTTCTATTGCATACTGGGCTAGGGGATTCAGCTATGTTAGTGCCAATGAAAGTGGACTACGGGGTTAGGGCCCTGGTTTACCTTGCACAGCGTAATAGTGATGAGTTCATATCCACCTCTGCAATTGCCCGCGCTCAACACATTCCAGAACCATATTTGCTCAGAATATGCTCTGAATTGCAGAAATCGGGTTTGATTGACTCAAGGAGAGGTCCGCAAGGCGGGCATAGGTTGGCAAAATCAGCGGATGATATATCGGTAAGTGATGTCGTGAATTCTGTTGAATATTCTCTTGCGCCTGTAGATTGTGTTGAAGAGCCAGAAGGATGTCGACTTTCGGGAGCTTGCTCACAGCGTGATCTGTGGAGTGACGTTGAGAAAATGTTGTTGGATCATTTGAGCAAGGTTAGGATCGGTGAATTGCTCAGCCAGCAGATGGCTATGGCAAGTGGGGCTTCCTTGCGGGTAAATTTCTAGCGTTACTTACTTAGAATATTCTTGTCACTTGATTGTTGATCAACAACTGTTCCAGAGGGCCGCTTCCGGTCTAGATGACTGTTGTCGGAGAATCAATTCTTCTGCTTCTATTGGTCTTGTATCCGTAAATGGGGCGATATGAGTTGTACTACGTAGTAGAATTCAGTGCGAGTACTATTGATGGACTCGCAATTATTGACAGGTTTACGAATTTATCCGTCGGATTGGATGAGAGGTAAATTTAGGGACATGGCACAAACCAACGGTTTTACGCCGCTCACACCAGCACAGGTGCAGCGATACAGTCGCCACCTGATCATGAACGGTGTCGGTAGTGCGGGTCAGAGAAAACTGATAGATGCAAAGGTTCTCATCATTGGAGCTGGCGGACTTGGTTCACCGGTCGCACTTTATCTGGCACTTGCAGGTGTGGGTACCATAGGTGTTGTTGATTTCGATACGGTTGACGTATCAAATCTTCAGCGTCAGATTTTGCATACAGATGCAGATGTTGGACGACCTAAAGTGATTTCAGCTAAGGAAACACTTAATGCTCATAATCCAGATGTAAATGTGGTGTTGCACGAGGAACCTATTAATTCTGAAAATGCTATGGATATCATCCCTGATTACGACATTATCGTGAACGGGGCTGATAACTTTGCAACCCGGTATCTGGTAAATGACGCTTCGTTCCTGGCCGGTAAGCCTCTTGTTGATGGTGCTATTTTAGTTTTTGATGGTCAGGCCACGACCTATCAACCCGGTGAAGGTTGCTATCGTTGTATGTTTCCGGATCCTCCGCCTCCGGGTGAAGTTCCTAATTGCGCAGAGGCAGGCGTGATTGGGGCACTTCCTGGTCTCGTGGGTTCGATTCAGGCACTTGAGGTTGTAAAGTTGGCTATGGGTGTGGGAGAGACACTTACAAGCCGCATGTTGTTGATTGATGCGCTGACCATGGATTTCCGAGAGATCAAGATTCGGCGCAATCCTGAATGCAAACTCTGTGGAGATAATCCAGAGGTTACGGAATTAATCGATTATGAGATTTTCTGTGGCATCTTGCCGCCTGCTCCGATAGAAGAGCAAATTGTGTCGGCTGATTAATTTGGCCGATACTTACGATGTTTCTGTTGATTACTCATATTTGATTCGCTGGTCTATTCAATGCAAGAAAACTTTTCGTCTGTCACTGCACCGACGTATGCAATAAAAAAAGATCCGTTATCAGCCATTGGCAATACGCCACTGGTGGATGTGTCTGTTCTGAGTCCGAATCCGAAGGTTCGGATTTTCGGCAAACTTGAATCTGTTAATCCGACTGGTTCTGTGAAAGATCGAGCTGCTAAATCACTCATTCAGTCAGCAGAACAAAACGGGTTACTTAAACCAGGCGACACAATACTAGAACCTACCTCTGGAAACACTGGTCTTGGGCTGGCAATGATTGGGCGCATTCGAGGTTATAAGGTCAAAGTTGTGATGCCTGCCAGTGTCCCTCCGGAGCGCGTGAATTTACTTGAGGCTTTCGGAGCCGAAGTAATTTTGTCCCATGCTGACAAGGGAACAAATGAATCCATTCTTCTGGCTAAGCAAATTTCCGAAGAGAATCCCTCTTACTACATGCCATATCAATACGGGAATCAAGCTAATCCTGATGCTCACTATCAGACAACAGGACCAGAAATCGTGCGTGATCTGCCCACCGTAGATGCCTTTGTGGCAGGGCTTGGTACAGGTGGAACATTAATGGGTGTCGGCAGAGCACTTAAAGAACACAATCCGGACGTAAAAATTATTGCTACTGCACCTCATCCTGATGACAAGGTCCAAGGCTTGCGTTCGATTGAGCATGGATTTATCCCGCCTATTTTAGATTTGAATAAACTGGATGGCAGGATCCTTGTCGATGGGGAAGAGGCGTTTTATTGGACCCGTCGCTTGCTGACGGATTCTGGAGTCTTTGTTGGTGTATCCTCGGGGGCCACTTTTGCTACAGCTAGAAAAATAGCAAAGAAGATGTCGGATGAAGATCGTGAAGGCACTATCGTTGCCATGTTTGCCGATGGCGGTTGGAAATACCTTTCGACGGGAATTTATGGTGAAGATTTTAAATTTGATCAATCCGAGATCGAAGGCAAGACTTGGTGGTAATTAACCATTTTCAATAGGGCTCTGCTGTTTTTGAGGATCAATAAATAATTTAAGATCACTTTTCGCTTGCGAAAGGTATTTGTCATTGTCAGATAATTCTTCATCTTCCGAATTTTCACTCGTATTCAAAACAGTTCGTGAGCAGGCTAAATTTTTAGCTGATGGTCAAATTTCTTCTCAAGAATTAGTAACTGCTCATCTGAATCAGATAGAGCGCGTCAATCCTTCTGTTAATGCGATCGTCACTTTGGTGGCGGACTCCGCTCTCGATCAGGCCAAAGCTGCAGATGAATCACGTATTGCTGGAATCGAAGCAGGGCCATTCCATGGGATGCCTGTTTTGATTAAAGATCTCCAGGACACCAAAGGCATACTTACAACTCAAGGCTCTCCGATCTACAAGGACCATATCCCCAAGAGTGATGCTCTTATAGTGGATCGTCTGAAGAAGGCTGGGGCAATTGTTATCGGCAAATCAAATACACCAGAATTTGGTGCTGGATCTCAGACATTCAACTCGGTATTTGGCGCGACCTGCAATCCATATGACGTCACCAAGACCTGCGGAGGTAGTTCTGGTGGCGCAGGTGTCGCATTAGCCACGGGCATGGTTTCGATTGCGACCGGATCTGATCTGGGTGGATCCCTTAGGAATCCTGCCGCATGGTCAAACGTAGTTGGGATACGACCTACCCCCGGACGAGTTCCTTCAGTTGGCGTTGATCTTGGCTGGTCAAATCTTTCGACTGATGGCCCTATGGGGCGGACAGTTGGTGATGTGGCAATGCAATTAAGCGTTATTGCCGGGCATGATGCTCGATCGCCTTTGTCAATTCAGGAAAGTGCAGCAATGTTTGCTGGTTCACTTGAACGTGATTTCAAGGGTAGTCACGTCGCATGGAGTAAGGATCTTGGCGGTCGGCCGATTGATTCTGAAAACAGCAGGGTTACAGAATCGCAGAGACACGTATTTGAAAATTTGGGTTGTATTGTCGAAGACGCTGAACCTGACTTGGTGACTACCGACGAGATATTTCAATCGTTAAGGGCTTATAGTTTTGCGATTAAGCACGAAGCCCATTTGCGTGAGCATCGGGACAAAATGAAAGAAACAGTTATCTGGAACACAGAGCAGGGGCTGAACATGCCTTCAATTGATTTAGCGCGAGCAGAGCGCTTAAGAACCCGGCTCTGGGAGCAGTTAATGGTGTTCTTTGAAAAGTATGAATTTTTAGCGATGCCAGTGACTTCAGTCCCACCGTTTTCGATTGAAGATGAGTATGTTTCTGAGATCAACGGCGCGCAACTTGAAACATACCTTGATTGGATGTGGCCATGTTACGCGATATCTGTGACGGGGCTTCCGGCAATGTCCGTGCCCGCCGGCTTTACGGAAGATGGATTACCGGTAGGATTGCAATTAGTAGGTCGACCACGTGATGAAATCGGCTTGCTTCAATTGGGCAACGCCTTTGAACAGGAAACCAATTTCTGGAAACAAAGACCTCCTGTGGTTATCTGAATTCTTCAGGAGTTAGGAGTCACAATGGATTTGAAATTAGCAGGTAAACGAGCTGTAGTTACTGGTGGAAGCCGGGGTATAGGTAAGGCCATTGCTCGCACTCTGGCGGAAGAGGGTGTCACAGTCGTGATCGCTGCTCGCGGGAAAGGTCCTCTACTCGAGACTGCTTCTGAACTCACGGCACAAACGGGTTCTGAAGTTAAAGGATTGACGGTTGATACCGGCTCAGATGAGAGTGTTCGTGAGCTTATAGCCGCAGCAGTTCATGCACTTGGTGGGGTTGATATTCTGGTGAACTGTGCTGCTCGACCCGGAGGACAAAGTACAGTTCCGACTCTTTCTGGTGTTACCACCGAAGAGTTTAATGATCATATGAATGTGAAGGTAATGGGTTATTTAAGATGTGCGCGGGAGGTTTCTCCTGTGATGGCTAAGCAGGGTTGGGGTCGAATCATAAATATTTCAGGTTTAGCCTCCAGAAGCACTGGGACTGTTGTTGGTTCGATGCGCAATGTAGCGGTTTCTGCCATGACAAAAAATCTAGCGGATGAACTGGGGCCAAGTGGTATAAACGTTACGGTTGTGCACCCTGGTTTGACTCGGACCGAAGCCACAGCTAGTGTGATCGCTCGTCGGGCTGCAGAAACCGATCAAAGTGAGTCTGAGGTAGAGCAACAGATGGCTGAGGGGAATTCTGCAAGGACCATAATTGATTCCTCGGACATTGCGTATGTAGTGGCAATGCTGGCGTCACCTCTGTCGATTGCCATTAATGGTGATGGCATTGCTGCGGGTGGTGGAGTTGGAACCGCTATTTACTATTGATCGTCTTCAAGAGATTTCCAGGGTGTTTGAATCGTTTTCCACAAGTATGATTCTTTTGAATATTTCTCCTTGAATACGTTATGCGTTTAACACGAGTACTCAGGCTCTGCCTGATTAGGAACTATGCCATATGACCAAGCTTGCAGCCAACATTTCTATGATGTTTACTGAAGTTGATTTTCTCGACAGGTTTGAGGTCGCTGCGAAGGCTGGCTTCAAGGGAGTTGAATATCTCTTCCCATACGATTACCCGGCTGATCAGATTAAAGAAAAACTTGATCAAAACGGTCTCACACAGGTGCTCTTCGACTTTCCAGCAGGTGATTGGGATGCGGGTGAGCGAGGTATTGGAGCACTGCCTGATCGTACAGGAGAATTTCAAGATGGAGTTGGAATGGCTGTAGAGTACGCACGTGTACTCGAATGTGAGCGTCTGACTGTTCTTGCTGGTAAAGCAAATGCAAATAAAACCGA
>RQOU01000060.1 GCA_008373165.1 SAR202 cluster bacterium
CGGGTGTATCCGATGTCGTGATTCCCAAAGCTCTCTCGCAAAACAATGGGGTTGGACCACGAAACCCCATGGTCTTCCGAAATCACAGCAAAAATTCCATAGGGAATCTTTCGGGAACCATACGTAATCACCAAACGTCCGTCGTTCAACTCGACGAGGCTACCCGGATTACCACCATCACCCGTGTCGGGAACGGGTCTGCCTAAATACTCCCACGTCTTTGCATCGCCCGCTGACTTATACAGATCGATCCAACAATCGTCGCGTCTACTCCCCCGGCATCGGACTGTTGTAAGAATTGATCCATCGGTTAATTGAACTGACGACGGCATGATCTCATAACCCTTTGGCGCGCTGTTGATCCAGGAAAGAAACCTAAACTTCTTGCCTCCGTCCTCCGTACGACACGCAAAGACTCGTCCTTCACCACCATCTGGTTTCGTAGCTGTCAGCAGCAACGTGGCAGATTCAGCGCTTTCGACTATCCAGTCGGTTCGCGCCGCGATTCCCAACTGATCGAACATCGGAATTTCGAAGGGACCACTCCAGGTTCGACAACGGTCTACTGATGTGTAAAACCAGGACTTCGAGCCCGCTGTCAGTCCGGTTTTGCCACACATCACTGCAAGATTCGGATCGCTAAAGTCAGTACCTGATGAAGATTCGAATTTCACCGCTTCGAGAGAGTCAACGATCGCCTGATTCATATGTTCGTGAGTGCCGAGGCCTGTCCCGAATCGCAGCGGCGCTTCCGTGACTGACCACGAGTCCCCACCATCGGTACTTCTTGCCTGCATTGTGACCAGCGGATGATTTCGATCTCGAGCATGAAATCCACCGTTCGGGTCGGGATAGCCTGACGTGAATAGCAAAACTATTTCGTTGTCCCAAACCCACATGCCGTAATTTGCTGGCCAACCTGCGTATCGGTCCGTACGGCGGTAGATCTCGTGGTGGGTGTTCATGATGGAGAATTGCATGTGGAGATGTTACCAACGATTCATAATGCTGTTGGATCTTCGATCTGAGGATTGCATACAGGACTTTCGATTCTGAGCCATATCCACTTCAAGGATCCAGTATTAAGTCGTTAGACTGTTAATTAGCCTGATCACATACTTACCTAACCGAACCCATAAGCCGTCCCGGAAATATTCAGTTGAAAATAATCGACATTGATCTAGTCTCTTTCAAAGTCAAATCCAACATGAGTGCAACGAAATGGGGCTACTCGGAATTTGGACCTGAAACTGAAAAAGTCCAGTCCTTTACACGTATCAAGACAGATGACGGATTAGAAGGATATTCTGAGCAGGGATTCCCATTTTATTTCTACACTCCAAGCCAAGATGAAATCGAAGGTCTGGTCAAACCCCTGCTACTCGGGGAAGATCCTTTGGATCGTGAACGACTTTGGCAATTGATGTCGAGACACAACCGGTTCCCCGAAGGACTGGTTGGGAATATCGACTGTGCTTTATGGGATCTAGCAGGCAAGTCTGCTGGGATGTCCGTTTCACGTATGCTCGGGCGTGCACGTGGTGCGATTAAAGCATATGCGAGTACAGCTCCTAATCTCGGAGACCCGGATGACTATGCTGCCCACGCAGTTAAATGCAAAGAGGCCGGGTACACCGCTTATAAAGTGCATGCGAATATTTTCTGGGATCCCCGCACCCGTCAGCCAGCGCCAGGACGTCCTGCTTTTCCTAAAGAAGATGTAAAGATATGTGCTGCAGTTCGTGAAGCAGTCGGCAACGATATGGTCTTAATGCTGGATCCCTGGGGCGTCTACAACCTGGAAGAATCAATCTGGGTGGGTAAGGAGATCGAACAGTTAGGGTATTACTTCCTGGAACATCCGATGCATGAGCGCCTGGTGGAACCCTACCGCAAACTCTGCGCAGAACTCACAATTCCAGTTTGCGGACCAGAGTTGGCACCCGGAGGGCCTTTTGTTAGGGCCGAGTGGGCTTTACAGCACGCGACGGACATAGGTCGCACGGATGTAAATTTTGGAGGCATTACCGGCGTCAAGAAGACCGTGGACATGTATGAATCCCTGGGAATGAAATGCGAGATCCATGTAGGCGGATCTGGTAATGCCCAGATACTGGCTGCAACGGTTGAAGACACCTGCGAATATTATGAGCGAGGCCTGCTAACGCTGGACATGGTTCACACATTAACCGCGCCATACCTCAAAGAGCCAGTCGATCCCATGGACGAGCATGGGTACGTTTCATTACCGAATGGCCCTGGGCTAGGGGTTGAACTGGATTGGGACTACATATCCAGTCATTCTGTAGACGATTAACACCGGTCTACAAGATCGCTGGCAACTGATCCTCCATAGATGCGATCCAGCACGCTACTTCGCAATTCTAGCGTCGGCACTAAAAATAATCTTCGGTGTCGAATACCTGGTTAATTGGAGTCCATTCATCGATGTTCCCCGACTCAAGTTTCTTTGAGAAAGAAGTCATCAATGTTGACCACTCTGCAACTTTCGGATGTGGGGGCTCTATATGTATTCCATCTTCAAGATTAAAATCTTTACTCACTTCCAGCAGCATTATCAGCCGGTTGCCAGAGTTATAAATTCGCATTCTTCCGATGGGCCTTCTTTTGAGGTCTTCTATGACATCCGGCCAAACGTCTGCATGGTAGTCAATATATTCTTGGATCTTCGATTCATCCTCAGATAGATCCACCTGCAGTACTATCATTTTTTGCTCTGACATCAGCAATGCCCTTTCATGGTGAGTCAACATATTGTCATACAGCGTCTGGTTTGGATAACTATGAAGGATGTCCAAACGCTCAACTACCGGCCTCCATCGTATGCGAGAAAATTCAAGCCAGGGACAAATTGGTCTAGGGTGCTTTATCGACGTGCCAATCAGGCACTACAGCAAGGCTTCCTTCGGTAGTCCGAAAAGATAATAACTTCGAATGCAGTAACATTCCCCAAGTCTTCCAAAATATTCTCGGAATCGGCGAAACGATCGAATGCGATCTTGCCGGAGTCAAGTCCAATTACTCGATCGGCAAACGCTATAGCGAGGGAGATATCGTGCATAGCAACGATGATCGCAATGCCTTTTTCTTTCAATCCTGACAATAACTGCATCAGTTCCCGCTGGTACCGTACATCCAGATGGCTCGTAGGTTCATCCAACAACAGCACTTCAGGAGATCTCACCAGAGCGAACGCCACCCACGCACGCTGTAACTCTCCTCCCGAAAGTATCTTCAAGGACCTGTCGGCAGAGGCTGTCAATCCAACCTGCTCGAGTGCATTGTCAACTTCTACTCGATCTACAGCAGAGCCATTAACCGCGTACGTAGGAAAATGCGGGGTACGCCCTCGTTCGACCAGAGCTCGCACGCTCATATCTGGAACTACGGAAGGAGTTTGCGGTAAGTAAGCAACGCGCCTTGCAAATTCACGATCATGCAGTTCGTCACATCGAGTTCCTCTTAAATAGACATCCCCATCATCTAACTTCTGTAATCGGGCTAATCCCCTGAGCAGCGTACTTTTACCGCTCGCGTTTTCTCCAATGATCGCTACTAACTGACCAGGAGTCACTTCCATGTCAACTGAATGAATTACAGGATCTGCTTCATATGAAATCTGCAAATTACGGCACGAAATCGCCGTGTCATTCAATTTCATACTTCTTTCCTAACCAAATACACGAGAATCGGAGCCCCGATAATTGCGGTCAAGATCCCCGCTGGTAATTCGGAAGGACTGATGATTACCCGCGCAAACGTGTCAGCGCCCAACACAATAAACATGCCCGATAGCATCGATCCGAATAAAAAGGTAAATCCGTTCCTTCCAACCAAGTTGCCAGCTATATGAGGAGAGGCGAGTCCGACAAAAGAAACTAAACCCGATATAGACACCGCTATTCCGGTGATAAATCCGCAAAAAATAATCGCGTACGCCCTGGTGCTTGCAGGTTTCTCCCCAAGGTTTTGCGCTATGTCGTCGCCAAGGGAGAGGTTATTCAATCGCCTCAGGAGTAGGAGGAATACAACGACAACCACAGGTAACCAAAGGACCCACAAAACGGCATCGTTCCAGGAAGCGCCGTAAAGCCCGCCGGCAAGAAACCCCAGGGCAAACTCCAAAACAACCCGAGATCCTGTAATTAGCCCAACGATACAGGCAGATGCGAAAGCCCCGATCGCAAAACCAACCATCGTAATTCTTAAGGGAGAGTTCATGCCACTGGAAACCTGCAATATCAACAAGCTTCCACAGACCCCTCCCGTGACGCATGCAACAACCCTTAAATAAGCATGGGCGGAGGGAATCATCACTGTAACTATCGCCAGCACTAACCCCGACAAAGCACTGATCCCTAGTATCGCGGGATCTGCCAATGGGTTCCTCGTCGTGATCTGAAGTATCGCCCCTGCAAGTCCGAGGGAAGCACCGACGAGAGCTGCAGAAAGAGATCTCGGGAATCTCATCTCCCAGATAACCGCTCGCTCAAATCCGGAGTCTGGAATGAATAAGCCCCTGAAAATTTCAGACAGGTCGAAAACCGTCGTCCCAAAAACGAGGCTAGAGACGAACGCAACACCGGTCAACAAAAGGACCGCAAACACGTTTCGAGACATGTTTGCGGTCATTGAGATGATTACAGACCTAAACGTCAGACCTCTTTCAAATTCGGTTTATTGCGCAAGCGTATCCGTGATTGTCTCAATCAATTGATCCACGCGCGGCCCAGGAGACCTCAAAGCTAAATCATTTGAAAGCTCTATCACTCTAGATGACCGAACAGCGCCCAACCCACGCAGCGGCGGTATCTGCGGCAACAGTGTACTCAACCGTGGTGCTGGCTCAGGTGCAGGAGTAATTGTGAAAATGAAATCAGGATCCCACATCAACATTGTCTCGAAAGGCGCTGCACTAAATCCTGGGAAAGGACCACCGTCCGGTTGCTCGGCTGCAACATTTGTTATCCCTATTTCACTAATCACATCTCCAATGAAACTAGTGTTCTTCGCAGCATACAAACTGTTGTCGCGATCAGCGATCAGGACTACTGCTGTTATATCCGACGCAGCTGCTGCTTTAGCCGAATCCATCGCCGATTGAATTCGATCAATTTCCTGATTAGCTTCGTCAGCTAGATCGAAGGCAACTCCCAGATTCTCCAAAGCCGTCAATACGTCGCCATATGAACCCGCCCCTGCCATAAATACCGGAGCAGGCAGTCCAGTGAGATTTTCAAGAATAGCCGGCTGGGCATGTATCACTGAATCGGCGATTACCAAGTCGGGGTTCAAGGAAAGTACTGCCTCGAAATTAGGAGCGTATGCTGTTCCCACTCCCTCGACACCCATCGCTTCTTCTGGGTAATTTGCAGAAGAAGGGCGCCCTACTGCCTCACCACCAATTGCATATATGTATTCAAGCGCCGTTGGGCTAAGGGCAACCACACGCTCGGGCACCTGTGCTATTTCGACGTCTCGATTTAGCAGGTCTTTTACTGTTTGAGGATATTTCTCAACCACTTCAATCGTTGCTGTCGGCGGCACTGACGTTGCTGTCGGCGGCACTGACGTTGCTGTCGGC
>RQOU01000061.1 GCA_008373165.1 SAR202 cluster bacterium
TCATCGTCAACCACATACTCAGCCCCCGCATCAACTGCATCTCGAGCTGCGTCTCCCTGCGCAAAAACGAAAATCCGGACATTTTTTCCTGTCCCGTGCGGCAGTTCAGCGACTTCACGCATCTGCTGGTCAGAATGACGAGGATCTGCGCTTGTAGCGACGTGTAGCTCGATTCCTTCGGCAAATTTCACCTTAGAAAATTCTTTGGCTAAAGCTACCGCTGAATCAGGCGCGTGCAGATCTGTGCCAGCCGCTTCCGCTGCAGCGTTATAGCGCTTCCCATGCTTTGCCATCCATTTAACCCCCGACGGCGAACCGAGCTCCCTCTTAATCGAGGTCATCACACTCGTGCCGACTATTTAGTAAGAACTAATCAATAACTTCGACGCCCATGCTTCGGGCACTGCCTTCAATAATCTTCATAGCCGACTCAATATCTTTTGTGTTGAGGTCTGGCATCTTGGTTTCTGCAATCTCACGAATTTTTGCTCGTTGTATATTGCCAGCTACTTCAATTCCGACAGAACCTGAGCCTGCAGGAATACCAGCCGCTTTCTTAATCATGTCGGAGGCCGGTGGGGTCTTCAATTCCATGGTAAAAGACCTGTCGGCATACACGGTCAATTCAACCGGGACGATATTACCCGCCAGGGATGAAGAGCGTTCGTTATATTCCTTGACAAACTGCATGATGTTTACACCATGCTGACCAAGTGCAGGGCCAACTGGGGGAGCAGGAGTTGCGCCACCAGCAGGTAGTTGTAATTTGATTACCGTCGTGACTTTCTTAGCCAACGTAACGTTCCTTCGTTTCTGATATCAATTAAATGAGAACCAATTGTTCAATAGCTACGACTTCTCGATCTGAAGAAAGTCGAGTTCAACCGGCGTTTCCCGCCCGAAGAAGGAAACGTGCACACGCACTTTCCCGCGGTCTGCAAGCACCTCATCCACCGTGCCCATAAAGTCAGCGAATGGACCATCTTTGATTCGAACAGACTCTCCGGACTCGTAGCCGACGCGCACACGGGGAGCTTCGGAAGTCATTCGACTCATTATTCGATCCACTTCTGAATCTTCTAACGGGATAGGCTTTGGTCGCTTTTCACGCTCGTCTTCTGCAGATATAAACCCTGTCACGCCTGGGGTATTGCGGACAACGTACCAAGATTCTTCATCCATAACCATTTGAACAATTAAATAGCCCGCGTACATCTTCTTTTGAACGGTCTTACGCTCACCTTCACTAATTTCCACTTCCTCCTCTGTTGGAACCACTACATTTAGGATCTTATCTTTAACATCCATAGTGGATACTCTCTGTTCAAGATTCTTCTGAACGCGATCTTCCTGGCCAGAGTAGGTATGGACGATATACCATCGAGCTGCAGTGCCATCCGCAGTGTCACTTTGAGTAGTCATATCTATGTACCTGAAAATATTGCAAGAATTCTAGCGAACAACATATCTATTAGACCAAGAAAAAGTCCTATCGTCGCAGAAAGCATTATTACCATCAAAGTAAGACGAGTTGCCTCCTGCCTGGTCGGCCAAGAGACCTTGCGAAGCTCTGAAAATACCTCGCCAAAAAACCTGAAAATCGAAAATCCCGCAGATCCCGATACTCCCGGCCCCGATGTACTTCGTGCTGGTGTTCTTGCCAAAGAAACCCTTACCTTTTTTCTCGAAATAACTGCGGCTTACGACATACCGGGCAAAACTTCTTCAACTCGATACGATCCGGTGTATTACGCCTATTCTTTTCAGTGTTATACGTGTAGGCCTTGCACTCAGTGCAATTCATATCGACTAGCGTGCGGACTCCACTTTTTTTTGCCATAAATGCGCTCTATTTATCCTAGTCCATCATATGGGCCTTGCCGTCAAAGATGTGTATTCCCATCAAGCAACTGGCCCAATTCACGAGATTCTTCACCGGAAACGACCGTTAACAACCGCCAAAACATCAGCGACTATCGAAAGTCGATTTCAGTAATCTAATCGAGAACTTCGGTAATCACGCCTGAACCGACTGTACGCCCACCCTCGCGGATTGCGAACCGTAGATTCTCTTCAAGCGCAACTGGATACCCAAGTTCAATTTCCATGTCTGTGTTATCACCGGGCATAACCATCTCAACCCCAGCCCCTAAATCGATCGAACCAGTGACATCAGTCGTTCGGATATAAAACTGAGGCTTATAACCAGGGAAGAATGGTGTATGCCTTCCACCCTCCTCATTAGTCAGGACATAAACCCGAGCCTTAGCTTTAGTAGAAGGGTTAATAGAGGATGGCTTCGCCAATACGGCACCACGTGAAACCTCTTCGCGTTCGATACCTCGAATCAAACAACCGACAGCGTCACCAGGCTGACCTTCTTCCAAGGTCTTATGGAACATCTCCACTCCCGTAACAACAGTTGAAACCGTGTTGCCAAACCCAACAATCTCAATCGGGTCACCAGTCTTCACAATACCTCGCTCAATTCGACCGGTAACAACCGTGCCGCGACCCTTGATCCCAAACACATCTTCAACGGGCATCAAAAAAGGCTGATCTACATCACGTTCTGGAATTTCGATGTAGTCGTCAACAGATTGCATAAGCTCGTGAATAGACTTAACCCATTTATTATCCCCATCTTCGTGATTCTCCAATGCTTCTAGCGCACTAACGGGGACAACCGGAAGATCATCACCTGGGAAGCCATTCTTCGATAGGAGTTCCCGAACTTCAAGTTCAACGAGTTCTAAAAGTTCCTCATCGTCGACCTGATCCGCCTTGTTTAATGCCACTACCAGCTTCGGTACATTAACCTGACGAGCCAGCAGAATGTGCTCATAAGTTTGGGGCATAGGTCCGTCCTCGGCTGATACCACGAGAATAGCACCATCCATCTGGGCGGCTCCGGTAATCATATTCTTGATGTAGTCAGCGTGACCAGGACAGTCGACGTGAGCATAATGACGAGAATCCGTCTCATACTCAGTATGTGTTGTCGCTATAGTCACACCACGCTCTCGTTCTTCAGGAGCGTTGTCGATCTCATCAAAAGCTTTCGCCTGAACGTTTTCTTGAGTGTGTGCAAGCACGTTAGTGATAGCGGCTGTGAGCGTCGTCTTGCCGTGATCAACGTGCCCGATTGTGCCGACGTTTACGTGCGGCTTACTGCGGTCAAATACTTGCTTAGCCATTATTTTTCTTTTGCTCCGTCTTCCGGAGTCTCCTATGCAATTGCTCTTACCTTGATATCGATGGTGCTTAGCTTGGAGCCCACACCGAGGATTGAACTCGGGACCTCATTCTTACCAAGAATGCGCTCTACCACTGAGCTATGTGGGCCCGAAAGACCCTCCCCTAATAGGGCACACCCGTAACTAACCTGTACCTAATTCTGGTGCAGGGAGCAGGATTCGAACCTGCGAAGCCGTCAAGCGGCAGATTTACAGTCTGCTGGGTTTAACCACTCCCCAATCCCTGCCCAAACAAAAACTTTATCACAGCAAAACCCAATTTCACTGCTCGTGGCGTCGATATTCGTAAAGGTTTTTAAGCGTTCGCACCAGCCATTTTAGATTGGAGCCCTAGGAGGGATTTGAACCCACGACCTACTGATTACAAATCAGTTGCGCTAGCCACTGCGCCACTAGGGCTTCTTAAGATCAAAAAATGATCTGTATTGATAGTAGCCACCAACATAAACTCTGGTCAATAATCTGAACTACCGAATTGGGTATGACTCGAACCCCTACAACTCGATCGAATAGTTTTAAGAACTAGATGACGTAGGCACAGATTAGTCATTCTGCCCAGGGAGAACCACGCATGACCGCCTCGTTAGCCACTCTACGCATCACCTCTGCCAGTGGCAGGCCGGTCGTCTGTGCTATTTCTCGACATGCCTCATATTCAGGGGCCGCCTGTGCTATCGTATCCCCAATTCGTTTCAACTTTACCGGAACTTTCCCCAGTGACGTATCAACTTTTACTATCTGACGCTCAGCTTCATAACGTCGTACAGTGCGTCGACGTACTCCAAAAGTAGATGTCTCTCTCAGCACAAGCTCTGCAGCCTGATCAGCTAAATCACCCTCAACGAGAACTGACAACATAGTCCCTGGTCGATTCTTCTTCATCTGTATAGGGGTAAACCAAACGTCCAACGCTCCTTGATCCATAAGGGTTTGATGAACATAACCAAGAACCTCTCCCGAAGAGTCATCAATATTCGTCTCAAGTAGCATGAGATTAGAATCATTAATCGATGACTGATATTTCAGTTGACCGATCCAGAGCCCAACCACATTTGCATGATCTTCCGGATCTCTTAATCCCGCTCCGTGCCCAATTTGGTCCGGAATCAACTCCACTTGATGGAATTGAGCGAGAGTAGATACGATGGCAGCACCTGTGGGAGTGACCGCTTCCCCAATTGGCTGCTTGCCACCTACCCGGACGGGAGCTCCCGAGGCCTTGTAAATCGCGGCAGTAGCTCTGGAAGTTGCCCCCATTGAACCATGGCTGCTTGATGAGCTGCCGACTCCGACAGGAAAAGGAGAGGCATATAAATTATCAACCGCCAAAAGCCTCAGTCCTATCACAGCAGACGCAATATCGACAAGCGTATCGACTGTTCCAAGTTCATGAAGATGAGTCGTTCCCACTTCACCACCATGCACTGATGATTCAGCTTCAGCCAATACGTCAAATATAGCTTTGATCGCTTTCTGGTCAGAGTCATAAAGATTAGATGATTCTATTGAGTTATAGAAATCATCCCAGGTGCGTTTGCACCTGCCTCCTTCATCCAGTTCGACATCAACCAGTGTCGCTTCAAGACCACCACGTTTAACTGATTTCTTACTGAGTTGATATCCACGATCAGGCATTTTGTTCAACTCAACCTGCAAATCATCAAGATTTAATCCCACATCCACCATAGCGCCGAGCAACATATCGCCGCTTACTCCACCGATCATGTCAAGATAGGCCGTGATCTCTGTCAAAAAAGTTTTTCCTGTCTATTGAGGAAGTAAATTAACTCATGTGTTGATACACATACTCGTCGCTACAACATGAATATTCACTTGGATACGTTGACAATGCTAGGTTCTGGGACGGACAGGTTCAGGACATCATTCAACGCACCTGACCTAAATCCCTTTGGATCTAATTCCATCGCCTTGTACCCGGACGCTAAAACGATTTGTTCAGCCTCAAAACGTATGTGTTCAAATCGCTCAAAATCATGCATCGGTATTTCTACACGGGCTGTCTGCCCATAATGACGCACCCGCACTACGTTAAACCCAAGGTCCCGCAAACCCTTCTCCGACTTCCCAATCATCGAAAGTGCTTTCACTGAAACCGCAGTTCCATAGGGAATTCGAGATGATAAGCACGGCTGAGCGGGTTTATCCCATGTTGGTAGATCCATACGTCTGGAAATATCTCTAATGTCCTGTTTGGACATCCTCGCTTCTACCAAAGGAGAAACCACTTCGAAATTTTTAGCTGCTTCCATACCTGGCCGATAATCACCTAAATCGTCAGTATTGGCACCATTCGCGACCTTGGTTATACCTTCCGCAATAGCCACTTGTTCAAGGTGTGTGTACAACTCTGTCTTACAAAAGAAACAACGACGCCCATCGTTAGCTAAATATCGAGGATCTTCGATTTCATTTGTATCAACAACAAGATGCCGCCACCCTTTAGTTCTAGCAAGCGCTATTGCTGCTTCAAGCTCCTCCGGAGCAACACTTGGTGAACGTGAAGTAACTGAAAGAGTGTTCGCTCCTAATACTTCATGAGCTACAGCCGCAAGGAAAGTTGAGTCTACCCCACCAGAGTACGCGACTATCAACGACCCGTATCCACTGACAAGTTTTTTCAAGTCAGCAAACTTAACATCCAAGGCCTTATCAACAATAGCGTCGTTTTTCATCCAGAAGGAATCTCCACTTTAATTTCTGGCTTAACCCCGATAGAACTAGCTTTTAACGCGAATCTTACAGCCTCAAGGACATTACTTGGTCTGCAAACCTTAACTGTATTGTTACTTCCTGTATCTCCAACAGCGGATGGAATCAAGCAGTTTTCAAATCCCAACCTAGCAGCTTCAAAAATACGTCGATCCGCTCCAGGAATCGACCTTAGCTCACCAGCCAAACCAATTTCACCAGCCGCAGCAATTGTACTTATGACAGGTCTATCCGTCATAGAAGACGCTATAGCCAATGCTATTGCCAGATCAGCAGATGGCTCCTTAATTTCAAATCCACCAATAACGTTGATCAACAAATCATGATTTGTAAGCGGCAATTTCATGTGCTTTTCAAGAACGGCCACAATGAGATGTACTCGTGATAAATCAACACCATTAGCGACGCGCCGGGGTGAAGACAAAGACGATGTAGTAACCAAAGCTTGAATTTCGACTGCGAGTGATCGTGTCCCTTCAACTATTATGGCAATGGCGGATCCTGATGCCTCTTTTACGCGGTGGTTCATAAACACTTGGGAGGGGTCTGATATTCCATAAAGACCTTCTTCACGCATCTCGAAAACCCCAAGCTCGTCCGTAGGACCATACCGATTTTTAACTCCTTGTAGCATCCGGAGTGGACCGCTCGTATCACCGCTAATCTGCAGCACCGCATCAACCTGATGCTCAAGAACCCTAGGGCCCGCGATCGATCCATCTTTCGTCACGTGACCGCTTAAAACAAGCGATGAATGATTCGCTCTGGCATGATAAGACAAGAATGACGTACATTCCCTGATCTGGGAGATCGTGCCAGGCGATGAATCAAGGTCAGGATGATTAGCGGTCTGTATCGAGTCAACGATTACGACAACCGGTTCTGCCTGAACCATATGAGCTGCAATTTCAACAACATTCCCAGTGCCCAACGCAAATATTCGTTCCCCGGAAATCCCTAAACGTGACGCTCGTAGATGAATCTGCTCCAATCCTTCTTCGCCGGTAGCGTACAAGACCTTTTGACCTGTCTTTGCGATAGCCGCAACTGCCTGAAGTAAAAGTGTGGATTTCCCAATACCAGGATCGCCAGCAACGAGAGTCGTTGAACCGGCAACGAAACCGCCTCCCATAACTCGGTCAAATTCTTTAATCCCAGTGGCTATATACGCCGTCCGTTCAGTCGACACATCATTCAACTCAACGATCGGTTCAACTGCCGATTGATTCGCAACGCTATCAATATCATTTCTGTGATTTAAGTTAACAGTGGTTTGTTCGACTGTGTTCCATTCTTTGCATTGGCTGCATTTTCCAACCCACTTAAAAGTTTTGTGTCCACACACACTACATTGATATAACGTCTTTAATTTTTTTGCCATCATGCAGATGAGTATCCTATTTCACGTCGCTGCAAGCAACAATTAATGACAGTCAATGGCAATCGCCATTTTATTAAATGCAGTTATCCTAATCGTTATAACAAATCATTTGACAAATTAAGTATGTATATGGTCAGTATGGCTTAAAGTCACACCCACAAAGCAATGCTCCAAAATGCATAACATTTTGAGGAATATCCATATGACTGAGCTCTCTAAATTTGCGACCATAGTAGGAAATCTACTGGTTCAGCGAGGGGAAACGGTTTCTGTAGCTGAATCATCAACTGGCGGGCTAATCTCAGCTGCCTTGTTGGCCGTGCCCGGGGCTTCCGCTTATTTCGTGGGTGGAACAGTGGTCTATACGAAACCTGCTCGAGATACATTCCTCAAAATTGACTCGGACAAGCTGCACGGGATACGTTCCGCAACTGAACCATATGCACTTTTATTAGCACAAAGCACCCGAGAATCCCTGACAACAACATGGGGTCTCAGTGAAAGTGGAGCGGCTGGGCCAACCGGGAATAGGTATGGAGATGATCCAGGTCATACATGTATTGCAGTATCTGGTCCCTGGAACTGTGCGAAAACATTTGAATCTGGCGTTCAAAGTAGAGAAGCAAACATGCAGTCATTTGCAGAACAAGCACTAAAACTATTTGAGCTGGCACTTACAAGATCTTGAGTTAAAAATAATTATCAAAATTTGATAAAAATAAAAAGGGCAGGAAATTTTCCTACCCTTTCCACTGATCTCAAATCATAATCATCAGGTACTACTCACCGTTTGTTTATCATCCGAATCTGAAGAATTTGCCTTTGCTCTGCGAGATTTTCGTTTCTTCTTAGGAGTCTGTACTACTATTGCACCATCGATAAAATCAAGTTCAACGGTATCACCTGCACCGAATTCATTTCGCAAAAGTTTCTCGGACAGCTCATCCTCAATCTCATCTTGAATCAACCTACGCAATGGTCTAGCACCCATCTTCGGGTCAAACCCACGCTCAACAAGGTAATCGCGTGTCGCGTCTGTAACTTGCATCACTAGTCCATGTTCCAAAACACGTCCTTCTACTTCCTTCATCATAATATCTACGATCTCAAGAATGTGAGCACGCTCCAATGGGTGGAATACAACTGTGGAATCTATACGATTCAAGAATTCAGGTTTGAAGCCATTTTGAGGATCCTTAACTGCTTCCAAAACCCGATCTTTAACTCTCTGATAATCCAGTGTTTCTGAATCTTGCCGCCCAAAATTAAATCCAATGCCTCCACTACTTTGAATCAAGCTAGACCCCAAATTAGACGTCATCACAATAACGGTATTCTTGAAGTCCACTTTACGACCCTTGGAATCGGTCAGGTGGCCATCCTCGAAAACCTGTAACAAAACATTAAATACATCTGGATGGGCCTTCTCAATTTCATCTAGCAGAATAACCGAATACGAGCGGCGGCGAACAGCTTCTGTCAACTGGCCTCCCTCATCAAACCCGACATAACCTGGGGGAGCTCCCACAAGTCTCGCCACCGAATGCTTTTCCATGAACTCAGACATATCCAGTCGAACCATGGCATCTTCTTCACCAAACAGGTACTCGGCTAGTTTTTTTACACTATGCGTTTTGCCGACACCAGTTGGGCCTAAAAACAAAAATGCTCCGATTGGACGTTTGGGATCTTTCAAACCGGCGCGAGAGCGACGAACCGCTTTCGATATAACCGATATAGCCTCGTCTTGCCCAACAACATTCAATCGAAGAGCGTCCTCCATGTTGATTAGGCGCTCTTTTTCTTCGACGTCTAGGCGCGTAACAGGAATGCGTGTCCACATCGCAACAACTTCTGCAATATCGTCTGCGGTTACTTTGGCTTCGCCAGCATCAGGATTTTCTTTCTTCCATCCAGCGTCGAGTTGTTCAATCTTGGTGACTAGTTTCAACTCACGATCACGCAATTCGGCTGCGGTCTCATATTTTTGAGCAGAAATAACTTCGTCTTTTTCACGCCGCACTGCATCAAGTTCCTTTTGCGCTTCGCGAAGCGACTTGGGAACAGTTGAGTGTTTAATTCTTACCCGCGAGGCAGCTTCATCAATAAGATCAATAGCTTTATCCGGTAATTGCCTATCGGCAATATATCGGTCAGCCAACGTTGCAGCGGTTTCTAAAGCCTCATCCAATATCTCTAAATCATGGTGCTGCTCATACATACCTTTGACGCCACGCAAAATTTCAACTGTAGTAATCGCATCAGGAGCATCGACGACAATTGGTTGAAAGCGACGTTCCAGAGCTGGATCTCGTTCAACATATTTACGATAGTCATCCTGTGTCGTGGCGCCTACAACTTGTAATTCACCCCTAGCCAACGAAGGTTTCAAAATGTTAGCAGCGTCCACTGCTCCCTCTGCGGCACCTGCGCCAACCATAGTGTGCATTTCATCAATGAATAAGACACAGTTACCAGCTGTCTTTAATTCTCCAATTACCTTTTTGAGACGTTCTTCAAACTCACCACGATATTTTGTGCCAGCAACCAAAGCTCCCATATCTAGCGTTACGACACGCTTCCCCTGAAGTGTTTCTGGGACATCCCCATCCACAACCAAATGAGCAAGTTTTTCGACAATTGCTGTCTTTCCAACACCTGGTTCACCAATGAGTACCGGATTGTTTTTCGTTCTGCGGCTCAAAATCTGAATAACACGTTGAAGCTCACTATCTCGCCCCACAACGGGATCGAGATCTCCATCAGCGGCACGTTTTGTCAAATCAACTCCCAACTCATCTAAAGCTGGGGTACGGCTCGTACGAGTGCTTGAACGAGAACTACTCGATTGACTTGAACTCTGTTTTTGAATAATACTGTTCGTCTCTTCGCGTACCTTTTCCAGACCCACTCCAAGACTTTCCAAGACACCAGCAGCAACTCCTTCTCCTTCACGCATAAGACCGATCAGAAGATGTTCAGTCCCGATGTAGTGATGGTTAAGTCTGCGAGCTTCGTCAACAGCCAGTTCGATCACCTTCTTTGCGCGAGGCGTTAGGCCAATTTCACCTGGGGTCGGGCGTTCACCTCGACCAATTATAAATTCGACGGCCGAACGAACTTTTACCAACTCAACGTTTAGATTCAAAAGTACCCGCGCAGCAACTCCTTCGGTTTCTCTTACAAGCCCGAGCAATATATGCTCGGTACCAATGTAATTATGGTTAAACCGCTGAGCTTCTTCTTGCGCAAGTGAGAGAACCCTGCGCGCCCGCTCCGAGAACTTTTCAAACCTACTGGGCATTTAAACTCCCTTCCCAGATAACTGATGCTGGTCTTTAATTATCACTCATTGTCTTCAAAAATATCTCCAAAACCGTCAGAGATTTCCTCCGAAGGTTTCGGGGTTTCAGGCACTTCAGCATCTGAGCCGTCAACAATTTGCTTTAAACTCAGACCTAACCGCCGGCGCTCCGGCTCAATTCTGATGATCTTCAGTTCTAGCTCATCTCCTTCGTTGACCACATCCTTTGGATGCTTGATAACCTGCTGCGAAAGTTCGCTTATATGTATAAGTCCTTCAATACCACGGTCAATACGCGCAAATGCACCAAAATTAGCAAGCTTAGTCACAGTCCCTGTGACTGTCTGGCCAATGGAAAACTTCGACTCAATTTCATCCCACGGTTCCGGTTGTAAGCGTCGTAGACTTAGCGCAATCTTGAGGTTTTCCCGGTCGACGCGGAGGACAAATACGTCTATCTCTTCACCAACGGTAACTATTTCATCAGGACTTTTCACAGGTTCCCAAGATAGTTCAGAAATGTGGATAAGCCCATCAGCCCCACCAAGGTCGACAAATGCGCCGAAATTAGATATACCAGCAACGCGACCTTTACGGATCTCGCCTTCAGTCAGTTCTTCAACCAACCGAGACTTCTGAACCTGCTTCCAGGCTTGGAGCGCTGCTCTTTCTGAAAATATGGCTCGATTTCGACGCCGATTAAGTTCAATAATCTTAAACTCGACCGCCATCCCTATAAAACCTTCTTTGGGTGGCTCACCACCTGGAACATAAAGCTCGCGGGCCGGACCGATCAATTGCGATAGCGGAACGAAGCCCTGCACGCCTTCAGATTCAACAACAGCGCCACCACGGTTTGCGCCAGTTATGACACCATTGCAGGTCTCATTGTTATCCATGGCTTTTTCGAGAATACGCCATCCCTGTTCACCACGCGCCCGATCAACAGATAAAATCGAAGAGCCCTCGTTTCCCTCAGGGTTTACCACATAAGCGATTATCTCGTCGCCTACTTTGAGTTCTTCTAAAACCTCTGGAGGCAATGATCGCATCTCTTTAGTGGGTACAAATCCCTCAGATTTATATCCTATGTCTACAAGCATACCCTCAGGCTTACGGCTCATAACGCGACCATCTATTATCTCTCCTCTACGGAGAATCTTCGAGGGAAGGAACTCCTCGAGAAGATCTGCCATCGTCATTTCGCTATCAGGTTTTTCCGCAACTGCAACAGAAGCGTTAGTCTCATCAGATTCCTCTCCTTCATTAGCTGTAGCCTCAGGAGTGGCTGTAGCCTCAGGAGTGGCTGTAGCCTCAGGAGTGGCTGTAGCCTCAGGAGTGGCTGTAGCCTCAGGAGTGGCTGTAGCCTCAGGAGTGGCTGTAGCCTCAGGAGTGGCCGTAGCCTCAGGAGTCTCTTTGTTCGGTTGCACAGGCTGCTCAGTTTTTGGAGCGTCTGCCTGACTATTTGGGGTGTCTGCTGTCGCCAATACGAAATCCTCGTTCAAATGTTCTACCCATATCTAATGAAATGAGAGTTTCCATTATATGAACATCTCAACATAGCCGCAAAGTAAAAGTCAGCACATATCTCTATTTGCTAGGATTCAGATTACACGCATCCGGTAGATATATAAGTATTTACCCATTACAGACCAGCTACTACATACCACTGAGACTGATCAAGATATCAAATCACAAGACCAGTTAATCGACAACCAACTCAATTTTATTAGTTCAGAAAAATAACAGCGTGATGAATTTGTGAAAACCCTGTTAGATCGAGTACTCGATCAACACCACAACTGTAGATTACACTGAGAAATCATCTCTAATATAAACGGCAATAACAATGGCAACACCAAAGGTTTTTATAGATGGATCATCCGGGACCACTGGTCTCAGGATTCAAGACGTTCTGACAAGTCGCAAAGACATTAATCTGTCAGTACTGGCCTACGATGAAAGGCGCGACCCAACGAAAAGACAGGACGCCATCGCCGAGGCAGACCTGGCAATCTTGTGTCTACCAGACGGCGCTGCAGTCGAAGCCTCGGGTTGGGCCAATGCTGGACAGACAAAGGTAATCGACACGTCTACAGCTCATCGGGTTGCCGAAAACTGGGTTTACGGACTACCAGAAATGAATCCCGCTCAAAGAAAAAAAATCATCGAATCATCCCGGGTGTCCAATCCAGGGTGTTACCCGACCGGTTTGATTCTTAGTATCCGCCCCGTAATTGAGCAAGGTCTGTTGCTCAGTGATGCTGCGATTACGATACATGCTCTCTCAGGCTACTCAGGAGGAGGTAAAAACCTAATCGCAAAATGGGAAGGTGCACAAAGCGGTCTTATGAACCTGCCTTTTGAATCGCCGTACGCTCTTGAAACGAGGCACAAGCACATCCCAGAAATGACAAGTTATTCTGGTTTAAAACACGAACCACAGTTCATGCCTTCGGTCGGACCGTTCATCAATGGGATGCGCCTGGAAATCCCTTTGCATAAAACCATGCTCCAAAACAGTGCTACTGCGACCGATGTTTGGGAAGTACTCGACCAGTTTTACTCAAGCGAACCTTTTGTAAATGTCCACTCTATAGATAACGCACTAGCATACTCAGATCCAGCATTCGACCCTCGGTCGACAAACGGCACAAACCGTGTTGACATCTCAGTAATACCAAACGCCATCGGTCACGCCTTAATCATCATTCAAATCGACAATCTGGGTAAAGGCGCTTCTGGGGCCGCAGTACAAAACATGAACCTCATGCTTGGCCTACCGGAAAACGCAGGGCTAACCTCTTAAACTCGTATCTCCGGCGCTAGCCCGCGCATATGGCAGTCGAATACAAATCCTAAGAACTAAATAACCCCATTAAGGTATTTGAGTGAACTTAAGATCACCGACACGCATCGGAAAGGTCATAACCAATGCGGGCACCTGAGTAGCAAGGTGAAACCAGTGGCCAAGTCTTATAGTGTTTTTCTTGTGATGAATCCAGCCACCATACTTCGCCGCACGGAGATGCAACAGCTCTGCTGTCACATATACTCGACGCTATCGGAACCTTGCCAGTCACTTCAAGATCCCACCGAGTATCCCCTGTACCAGAACAGGATAGAGCTAGGACAAACGTACACAGGACAAAGAATTTTACAAGCACGTTTTTCATGTCAACTTTCAGATTGGCATTTCATAAGGTATACAAACGTAAAAGTTAGACGTGGTCCCCAAAGAACCATCACATCTACTATAAACGTCTTATCAAAAACTTTTTCTGACTAAGCTGCTGCTGCTGCCGCTGCTGCTAACGCTTCTGCGGCTGCTAACGCTTCTGCCGCTGCTGCTGCTTCCGCTGCTGCTGCTGCTTCTGCTGCTGCCCTAACTGCTTCTGCCGCTGCTGCTATTTCTGCTGCTGCCGCTGCTTCTGCTGCTGCTGCTGCTTCTGCTGCTGCTGCTGCTGCTGCTGCTTCAGCTTCCGCGTCCGCTGCCGCCTTCGCTGCTGCTGCCTTAGCTTCTTCATCTCCT
>RQOU01000062.1 GCA_008373165.1 SAR202 cluster bacterium
GCCATATTGCCACTTTAAAGGACAATAGATTCAACGTCTGCTTTTGGTGTAATTTTTATGTGACGAACGTACTCAGGGACGTGCTAGGATCCAGACAAATAACTATCTAAGTTTGCGATTTGAGTTCAACAATTCCTGTATTCGTACGTTGGTACCATGGTGCAGTCACAATTTGTGGAAATGAATAAAATGGCTTCTTAGAGTGAAGGGAGATGGCGCGATAGTTGCTTACGCGGTTTTAACAAGTAGTGATAAAGGGTCAGCCGGGAAACGTATCGACACAAGTGGCGATGCGGTTGTTGAAATGATGCAAGATGCAGGACACACTCTTGTCGCGCGCATTATTTTGCCGGATGAATTCAACGAACTATCTAAACAAATAATTGCATGGTCTGATGCCGGGAAAACTGATGCGATTCTCACCACGGGTGGTACCGGGCTTTCCAGTAGGGATATCATGCCAGAAGTGACTAAGTCTTTGATCACATTTGATATACCAGGTATGGCAGAAGCTATGAGATCTGAATCCTTGAATTTGACGAAGATGTCGATGATTTCAAGGGCTGTCGTCGGAGTGCGTGGAACAACGCTGATTATTAATTTGCCGGGGAGTACTGCAGGGGTGAGTGACAATCTGGAGGTTGTGCTTCCAGTGTTAACGCATGCTGTAGAAGTGCTTCAAGGTCGGCAGCGAGGATCTCACCCTACTTGACCCGAGTCCTCGATGTTTGTTGGAAAGCCATTGTTACCAGCAGTAATAACTAGTATTCAACAGATAATGAGGTGAGGCTGTTGCAGTGGTGATTTGGTGCAGTTGATTGTGGGATATACCAGAGCGTTGTATTACAGGCTGAGGGAACGGGAACTAATCGTTTATAAGCCATGAAGATTTCGATAATAACGTTATTTACAGAAATGTTTGAAGGTCCATTTCGTACCAGTATTGTTGGTCGGGCCATTAAATCAGGGTTGCTGGAAATTGATCTTGTCCAATTACGTGAATTTGCTACAGACGATCGCAAAACGGTAGATGAAGCTCCCTTTGGTGGAGGTCCTGGCATGGTGCTAAAGCCAGGGCCATTGTTTGACGCTGTTGATTCGATAGTTGGCGATTCAACAGCGGGAAATAAACCGCACGTCATCCTTATGTCTGCACAAGGGGTTCCGCTAACTCATCGCCATGCACAGCAACTGTCTCAGAAAGATGAACTTGTGTTGGTTTGTGGGCATTACGAGGGTGTTGACGAACGCTTCATCCAACTTTGTGTCGATGAAGAAATTTCAATTGGTGATTTTGTGATGACAGGTGGTGAGATACCTGCGATGGCTCTTGCTGATGCCGTTGTTCGATTAATACCTGGAGTGCTCGGTGGAGAGGATTCCGCTAAGTATGATTCATTCACCTCTGGATCGGATGCGTTGCTTGAAGGACCGGTTTATACCAGACCCTCAAACTACCGCGGTATGAAAGTACCAGAGGTCTTGTTGAGCGGTGACCATTCGAAAATCAATGCGTGGAAACGTAGGCAAGCTTTGCGTAGAACTGAGACGCGGCGACCCGATTTACTCAAGGACTGGCCACCAGGTGAATCGTCTTAATTTGATGGCTTCGCCTCACAGTTGTAAAAAACGACTCTGATTGGTATTCCTTTGGTGTTGCTGATGAGAGCTATCACGTTGTAGTATTTGAGTCTGCTTTAACACACCTCGACGCCTCTGGGCGTCTTTTCGCGATGAAAGAATTTAGATATGGACGCCGCATCATTGATTGAGCGAAAAGCGCTTGACCACATCGATGACTTCCAGCCTGGTGATACTGTCACGGTGAACCTTCGAATTGTTGAGGGAGATCGGCAGAGAGTTCAGGCTTTTCAAGGCAACGTAATTTCTGGACGACATCTTAATTCAAAGAGTCCATCTGCTGGAGACACTTTTGTAGTTAGACGTGTCTCGTATGGCGTCGGTGTTGAACGAATTGTCCCGTTTCATTCTCCTAATGTTGAGTCTGTGAAAATCACTCGTCGCGGGAAGGTTAGGCGTTCCCGACTTTACTATCTTCGCGGGCTTACGGGACGCAAAGCGCGGATTAAAGAACGGCGCTAGCGTTAACTGAACGTCTTGGATGACGCTGGAGTTTGATTACTTAACTTCATCTTAATTTTCAGAGATGTTGCTTAATTACTCTTCGTATTTGGTTTATGGTTGACCGCGTCAAGTCATAGTCGATAATAGGCTATATATGACCCCACTGATCACCTGGAGTGCCGAGTGCTGTTCGCTGAAGTAGCCGTTGATTTTCCTGACGAACGAGCACGTACTTTCACTTATAAAGTATCCGATGATCTCGAGCTTTTGGTTGGTGATCTAGTATGGGTTCCTTTTGGTCCTCGGACTCTTCAAGGTGTGGTGTTTGAGATTAATAGTTTTGAGCCTACAGAACTCCAGAAAATTCGTTCAGTCAATGCGCGCACTGTCGGTGGCCCGTTCATCTCTCAGGATTTGATTGATCTAGCCGGTTGGGTGGCTAAATACTATCGGACAACACTTTTTGCGGCCTGTTCTTTGCTATTGCCGCCTGGAGCCTCTTCGAGATTGCGTGTTTGGTTATCCCCCGGAGATTCTCCAGTTAATCTTTCAAAACCGGAGCAGCGGGCTTTCGATTACATTCGAAAGCGGGGTCGAGCACCCAAGTCACGTGTCATTCGACTATTAGGTTTTGGGGGCGCCTCAATAGTTGAACGTATGATTCGACAGGGTTTTATTGTTGCTCAACCTGAGTGGGAGAAGCCCCGCGTGTCGGCTGTCTTCACTAATCGAATTGAGCTGGCTGCTGGTGAATCAGAGACACAGCAATTAATTGATCGGTATGCAAACAGCAGGTCATACAGGCGTGCTGAATTACTTGTTTGGTTCCAGTCTGGAAAAATCGCTCAAACTAAATCTTCATTGAACAGTCTGTTTGGGGTCACTGCAGTCAAATGGGCTTTTGATGAAGACCTTCTGCGAATACGAAAAATCAGAAGAGATCGAGATCCTTTAGCAAATCATTTTTTTCAGCAGGCATTTCCTCATAAACCCACTTTTGCGCAACATGAGGCTATCGACCAGATCTTGACGCAGATGCAATTCGGTAAATCAGCCAAGAATTCCAATGAAAGGCGTTTTTTACTCCATGGTGTGACTGGTTCTGGTAAGACAGAGGTGTACCTGCAGTCTATTGAGGCTTGTATTGCAAGTGGCAGAAGGGCCATATTTTTAGTACCAGAGATTGCATTGACTGCACAAACTTTAGAACGAATTGCCTCTCGATTTCCTGGAAAAGTTGCATTACTGCATTCAGGGTTGACTGTCGGACAACGTTATGACCAGTGGTGGCGTGTTAAACACGGAGATTTCCCGATTGTTTTAGGCTCAAGAGGGGCGATTTTTGCACCGGTGGATAATTTGGGGCTTATCGTAATTGATGAAGAGCACGAATGGACTTACAAGCAGGGAGACCAAGCGCCGAGATATCACGCTCGGGTGGTTGCTGAACGTCTTTCCGAACAGACAGGGGCTGTTTTGGTTTTAGGTAGTGCGACTCCCGATGTTTCGAGTTATCGATCTGCGCGATCTGGGCATTATCAATTACTTGAGCTTCCTGAACGATTAGGCTCGCAGCTTGACACACGAAATTCAAAACTCAGTTCACGGTTGGCTG
>RQOU01000063.1 GCA_008373165.1 SAR202 cluster bacterium
AGGCGCAAAGTGAAATCTCGCCGATCCGATGGCGTGACTCCACCAGATGCTCACTCTAAGTTGTCAATCGAACCTCGAGAACTAGCTTTGTGGGGAGGTCTTGAACTAAAGGAGTCGATCGTTAATTCCATTCTCAACATGGGATATGAACACCCGTCAGACATACAAAAGGCCTCAATGCCGTGGGTTCTAGAGGGTCGAGATGTCGTTGCTCAAGCGGTAACAGGATCTGGTAAGACGGCCGCTTTTGGAATTCCCATGTGTAATTTTGTCGATCCTCGCTCTCGACAAGTCCAGGGACTTGTACTGGTACCGACGCGTGAATTAGCACAACAGGTTCAACGAGAATTATCTCTCATAGGTCGAGACCGGGGGGTAGGTGTCGTAGCAGTTTACGGTGGGGAACCGATCGCCAGACAGATTAAATTACTTGAACAGGGCATGGCCATCGTTGTCGGTACACCAGGTCGTGTGAAAGACCATATGAACCGCAGGACACTTGATTTGGGATATGTGGAAATGGCTGTGCTAGATGAAGCCGATGAGATGTTAGACATCGGTTTCGCTGATGATATGGAATACATATTGAAGAGCACTCCGAGTGCACGTCAGACCGCTCTTTTTTCTGCAACTATTCCAAATTTTATAAGAGGGTTGATCCGTCGTTATCTCGATAATCCCCGTTGGATACAACTGGTCTCGGATACGAAAGGCCTTGAAACCGTTGATGAAGTCGATCAGATATTCTATGACGTTGCATCTCAAGATAAGGCGGACGGCATATTAGAGATTCTTGATGATCTTGACGGGGGGTCTCAGATATTAATATTCCGCAAAATGCAAATCGGTGTGGACCGTTTGTCGAAAGGTCTGGCTGGCGAGGGATTCGCCGTTAAGGGAATCCATGGTGGCATGTCTCAGTCGGAACGAAACCGAGTAATGGCTGCGTTTCGCGATGGTAGATTGAAAATGCTTGTTGCCACTAACCTTGCAGCGCGCGGTCTAGACATCCCGACTATATCTCACGTGGTTAACTATGACATGCCAGAGAATATTGAAGAATATGTTCATCGCATCGGGCGCACGGCACGAATGGGCAAACGTGGTACTGCAATCAGCTTTATTGGCGAGTGGGATTTCGAACTATACGAGCAGATCATTGCTAAGGTCGGTGAAGACAAGATGATTAAACGTAAGTTTTCCTTTTACTGAACACATCTTTGTTCCACCCGAGTATTTCTTCGGTCTCACCCTAGTTTCGTGTGTTTAGATGCCTACTTTCCCGCCACGTATATCAGTTCCATCTCCAGTTAGCAGATCTCTAATCTCGTTGGCGTAGATTATTTCCGTGTCGTCTTTTGGCTGATAGTCAAGATATTTCCTGCCAGTTTCTAACGACCAAAATCTTCGGGTGTTATCGCTACAACCGTAAGCGATCACAAACGGAATGCCGTGTTCATTTTCGATGTTTGGTGCTTCAATCGCTCGGCTGAATAATTGAGTGATATCTCTAGGACTTATATAGGCACCAAGATTTCGTTTAAATTCGGCGATTCCGCTACTGGTTTGTTCTGTCATAGGCGAGTCGGAAAGGTAATCCGTGACTATGATCGGTCTGGTGAATCCGATTCTCAACAATACAGTTTCTAGTTTTCTGCCGAATATTCCACATGCGTATGGCCATGCTAGTAGTTCGTAGGCAGCCTTCGCCCATCCGTAGAAATTATCTGAAACAGGAAAATCACTTGGACGAACCAAATCCATTTTGCGTTCGTGAATTAAAGAATGCTCATACCAGTCAGCCGCATGGTTTGAGCTGGCGATTGCAAGTCTGCTAACACCGGCATCGTAGGCGCATCGATATATGTTATTAGCCATTTGTATATTTTCGTGTTCATTGTCGAAGCGATCTATTGGGGCATTTTCTGTCTTGGCTCCTCTGGGGGTATGTGGCTTGAACGCTAGATGAATCACACCACTAATATTCTCGAATAGATGTTCATATTTTGATCTGTCGGGATCAATAAAGTTAGCGATGTTTACACCTTCGACCTTATTACCATCCCTGTCTATTTCGGAAATGTCCGCAAGAGTTAGGTCGAAATGATTTCGCAGAGTGGGAAGCATCAATGATGCGATATATCCGCTAGCCCCGGTGATTAAAACTTTGCGTTTTGACATTTGCAAATACTCCTAATTTGTTTTTCTAAGTTTAATAACGGGTATATATCTAGTTAAAAGATTGATTCCAGAGGTGTTATTGTGTCAGCGTGCTTCATTCCATGCCGGTATTTTAGAATCCCAGCCAATCGCTTTGTGATAACCAGCATCTGGTAGTTTCACTATCCGTTCAATACCCAGAGCGATTTTTGCGCGTTGTACGTTGAATATGTGGGTGTAGAACTCGTTCTGGATATGCCTGAATGTTGCGACCAAATCCATGCGGATCATTGCTCCTGTTTTGGGATCAGGCGAGATTCCGTCTGGATGGACTGTTCGCATGAGGTTCCACTGATCACTTGGGGCGCGGTAGACGACCATTTCCCGAGCTTTTTGTATGGTTGTGTCGATCAAGACGCGTTTTGATAGGGATATTGCTTCGTCTAATGCGCTTAATATTTCTTCAATGCGGCAGAACACTTGATCGTCGAGTCGGCGGTCATGTTGTTTGGAATCGAATATTGCATAACGTGCTCGTGACATCGGCAATTTGTCTGAGAATAGCTGGTCAGCCCATTTCCCCATCAACCATCGGACGGGGATAGATGCCATGTGGCTAGTTTGTTGTCTGATTGACCAACCAGACCATCCCCAGCGATCTGAAGTCCAATCTAAAATCGAATCATCCAATTCGCTCACTTCAGCTCGTACTAGGCTGTTGATACGCCAATAGTCTGGGAACATAGTGCGTAGTTGTGGGCTGCTTGCCAGTTTAGATTGGGACATTGTGTGAGTCTCTTGCCATGTTTAGTGCCCGTCAAGATGTCCATGCCTCAAAATCGTCTGTACTATCTGTTTATGATTTCAAAAACTTGGCTCAAGGGCAATTTACATACTCATACAACTAATAGCGATGGAGATGCATCACCAGAACATGTTTCTGAGTGGTACCACGAACATGGATATGATTGGCTTTGCTTGTCCGATCATAATCACTTGACGGTACTTCAAGGCAGCAAGACGGAAAAAGCGAAATGGCCGTTATTGGTACATGGCGAAGAGGTGACCTCGCGTCAATCAGTTGGGCCGGTTCATGTGAATGGATACGGCATTACCGAGTTGGTAGAGGCCTCCGATTCTACTGACATTGTCACAGCTATGCGAGAAAACGTCGAGCGGATAATAGCTGCAGGCGGAATGGCTTCTATTAACCACCCAAATTTCCGATGGGCGTTTGATGATGGGGCGATGATGCAGGTTGAAGGTTATAAGTTTATGGAAGTATTCAACGGGCATCCAAGTACTCATAATGATGGTGGTGGTGGGAAAACCAGTACAGCTGGAATCTGGGATCGGCTGTTAAGTAATGGTCGGAAGGTCTGGGGCATAGCAGTTGATGATTCTCATCACTACACAAATGAATTTGCTGCTGATCGTTCAAATCCAGGTAGGGGATGGGTGCAGGTTAAATCCGAGACGTTCTCGCAGGACGGTATTTTGACCGCGATGTCGGATGGCGATTTTTACGCTTCTACCGGCGTAACAATTGGTGACATGGTTTCGAATACCGGTGAGATTAAGTTAGAGATTGACCCAGAAACGGAGGCTGATGGGATTCAAGCTAAATACACGACGTTATTTACAGGCTCTAATGGTCGACTGTTATATGAATCCACCACAAATTCGCCGACCTATAAACCAACTCGCCTTGATGGTTACGTACGTGCAACGGTGTATTCATCTCGCGGTACGAGGGCTTGGACACAACCAGTTTTTATCGGTTCTTAGTTCTGTGTCTTGTTGTGACAACGTGCTTGTTATAAAAATTTCAAGTTATTGTTTGCTCAAACCTTTAGAAAGAATTGAAAATGTTCAATCGACTTGCGAATGAAACCAGCCCGTATTTGCTTCAGCACAAAGACAACCCGGTTGATTGGTATCCATGGTGTGATGAGGCGTTTGAGACTGCACGGAGCCTGGACAGGCCCATCATTCTTTCTATTGGATATTCCGCGTGTCACTGGTGCCATGTTATGGCTCACGAATGCTTTGAGAATGAACTTATCGCTCGAACGATGAACAATGGGTTTGTAAATATCAAAGTAGATCGGGAAGAGCTACCTGATGTAGATTCAATCTATATGACAGCGGTTCAGGCCATGACGGGATCAGGTGGTTGGCCTTTGACGGTGTTTATCACACCTGATGGCAAGCCTTTCTTTGGTGGCACATATTTCCCACCCGCCGATCATCATAATCGACCTGGTTTCCCGCGAGTGTTAAACGCCATTGCTGATGCGTATAAAAACAACAGGGGAGAGTTGCTATCCAGTTGTGAACAATTGGTAGAAGTTATCAGAGCAAATTCCACGCCTCAAAAATACGAAGGTGAAATTGATGAGTCATTGATGTTTAAAGGCTGTGACTATCTTTTGAGTGATGCCGATTTAAAACATGGCGGATCTTTGGGTGCTCCGAAATTTCCGCAGCCGATGCTCTATGAACTCTTGCTACGTTACGCTCAAAAAACTGGGAACTCTCAAGCTTCACATGTCGTGAATCTCACACTCGAAAAGATGGCTCAAGGTGGTATTTACGATCAAATTGGAGGTGGATTCGCTCGTTACTCTGTGGATGACAAATGGCTGGTGCCACATTTTGAGAAGATGCTCTACGATAATGCTCAGTTGGTGACTCTGTATGTGCATGCATATCAGATGAGCAAAAAGCCATTATTCAAGAGAGTAATAGAACAAACCCTGCTATACATCGTGCGTGAGATGACCCACTCAATGGGCGGATTCTATTCATCCTCAGATGCTGATTCTGAGGGGGTTGAAGGTAAATTTTTTGTTTGGACCCCAGGTGAGTTAGACCTAATCCTGGACGGTGAAGATGCTTTGTTGGCCAAAATGTATTGGCAGGTAACTGAAGAAGGCAACTTTGAAGGAGCCAATATTCTCAACGTTCCTGTAGATTTAGAGAATTTCGCTCGAGAACATGATCTGAAAGTCGAAGTATTAGAACAGGATATTTCTAGAATAAGCGCAATCTTGCTTCAGGAGCGATCAAGACGCGTTCCCCCTGGAATAGATGACAAAATTTTGACGTCTTGGAACGCTCTAATGTTTAAGGCATTTGCAGAAGCCGGGGCATTATTTAACAATCCTAGCTGGGTAAGGATTGCTGAAAAGAACGCTCGATTTTTATTAAACGCCATGAAAGATGCTGATGGTCGGTTACTCCATAGTTGGAAGGCTAAGGATAATTCATCATCTAAATACGATGGTGGTTCGCATATTCTTGGCTATCTGGATGATCACGCATATTTAATCGATGCCCTGATAACACTGTACGAAGTTACGTTTGATTATTTTTATCTTGAAGCAGCGGAAAATTTGGCTGAAAGTATGGCTGATCGATTTTGGGATCAGGAATCAGAAGTTTTTTACGATACATCGCTCGAACATTCGAAGTTGATTGTCCGTCCCCGAGATACCCTTGATAACGCTGTGCCATCAGGTGGCTCGATCGCTGCTTTATCGTTACTTCGATTAAGTTTATTAACCGGTGACTCTGGTTATGCGTCAAAAGCAGAGTCTTCGATCAAAGCATTAGTGCCACAAATTCGACGAGCACCCTTGTCAGTTACTTCTTGGATTAGTGCGGCTGATTTCTTGAAAACCGACTCTAGTCAAATTGTGTTACTCGGTAATTATGAGAGCCCAATTTTGACTGAAATGATCGCTGAAGTTCGCTCCAGATATTTGCCGAATCTCGTACTAGCGGGAGCCAGATGTGATGTCTCTGATGATGAGATATCACCGTTACTACGAGGGAAGAAAATGTTGAACGGTAAGCCGACAGCATTCGTTTGCGAAGACTATGTTTGCAAAGTGCCGGTTAATACTGCATCCGAACTCGCCGATCAACTTGACTGATCATCATCATTGCTCGATTTGGTTGCAGGTTTCTTGAGCGCTGTATGTTCTTGTTGTTCCGATGCCTCTTTTGCAGCCCGTAAATCTGCCTTCCTGTCGAATCGTTCCCGTACCAATGCCAGTCCAATACCCAGAGCTCCACTGGCGACTCCTATTATCGTCAGCATGGGACCGGCTGTTGTTCTACACATTGAGGTTTTGAATCCGTTCTATTCGCTGTAAAAAATAATATTACTTGATGGTCTAATTACCGCTTTATATCAGGGAGTAATTAGTTTCTCAGATCTCTTGCTTCGAACCGCCAGACGGCTACGATTAGAACGATGGCGACCACGGCTACAAGAGTGAAGCAGTGTACAGGGTTAATGCCGTTTATTATCACGTCATTGTGGTTGAAATAGTAAAACACTGAGATGAACCTTAGAGGGTCAAGAGCCTCTACAACGGATAGGAAGGTATCGAGTAAAAAACCTATGATTCCCACTGACGCAGTTAATCCGCCCGCTAGGCTTTTCTTGCCGGTCGATGCTCCTACTGACAACGCTATCAAACCTAATGTGCCACCTAGCACGTATAGACTGAATATTGCTTGAGTCGTGCCAATCAACGATAGTCCAAACCCTGCGATTTTTGATCCTCCAATAATCCCGATCCATAGTGCTATCGATAGCACAAATAAACCGGTAAGCAAGGCTGCTGCCTTTTGCAGTAAGACGTTTTTACGAGATACAGGGTTGGCCAGCAGTTGGTCTAGAGAATGTGATTCTTCTTCTCCTGCTATTGTCCCCGCTCCAGCGATAATAGCGAATACGCCAAATATCATTGGTCCCATGAATCCGAATACTTCTGCGTTCAAAAAGCCTTCGGGTGTTGTATAAGTATCAGCATCTCCGATGAACGCCAACATTGCTTCAGGAAGTTGCTCTAAAAAGTCAGTTAATCCTGTCGAATCGCGTATCGTTGGATAAAACAGGGTTACGTATAGTCCCAACACCATAGTTCCGATTGAGTAATAAATAATTGACTTTTTGGAATCTCTCAGGGATTTCAGGTACACGTTGAGTAACATTTTAATCTGCCGTTTTTGCCGTCTCGTCTGATTGGTTGTAAAAAGTCAAGAACACTTCCTCCAAAGCTGGATGCCCAGACTGCAGATTTACGACCGTATACTTTGCTGCCAACTTAATCAGCGAATCGAGGCTCCCTGTGACATTACATGTCAGGTGGTGATCTTTAATTGCCACTTCGCTCACGCCGGCAATCTTCTCGAAATCAGCCTTAGAAACAGCCTCTTCAAATTCGATTGCGATTTTGGTTACCGTTTGTTTTCGTAAGGTTGCAACTTCTTCCACGGCGACAATAGATCCCTCGCGAATAATGCCGACTCGATCGCAAATTATTTCGACCTCTGGCAGAACGTGAGAGGAAACGAAGATTGTTTTGCCAGATGCAGCTTCCTCTAATACGAGTGCGTGAAATTCTTGTTGCAACAACGGATCTAGACCAGTTGTAGGTTCATCCAGAATTAGTAGTTTTGGGTCGCTCATGAATGCTTGAATTAGGCCGACTTTCTGTCGGTTGCCACGAGAAAGTTCACCAATTTTCCGTGAGAGGTCTAAATCGAATCTTTCGGCAAGTACCCTGGCTTTACTGAGGTGTCCCCCTCGCAGATTGGCAAAATATTGCAGTAACTCTTCAGCAGTTAACTTCTCATAGGTAATGAAATCCCCTGGCAGGTAACCTGTATTTCGCCGTATTTCTAGCGACTCCGATCGAGAATCCATACCTAGGACTGTTGCTGAGCCGGAGGTGGGGCGTATGAAATCTAAAAAAATTCTGATACAGGTCGTTTTGCCTGCCCCGTTGGGGCCTAGGAGACCGAACACCTCACCTTCATTGATCTCCAGATTTACACCCGATATTCCACGGTGTTTTCCGTAAAACTTGGTTAGATTCTTAGAACTTATTGGTGCGTTATTGCTCAAACGATACTGGCCTATTATTCGTCACTCGCGTACTTTTCGAGGACTGTGCTTGGGAAATCCCCGTTTGAATAGACTTTGGACACGTCATCTAGTTCTTCTAAAGCATCAAGCAAACGTAGTGTTTGCATTGCACCTTTATCGTCCAGTGGAACTAATGTCGTCGGCACAAGTGCCAATTCACCACTCTCAACATTGATCCCAGGCAGAGCCTCCACGTCCGATTTAACATCGGCAAAACTTTCGTAGGGTGCTGTAACTTGTACGATTGTTCCTTCCACTTCTACATCTTCAGCACCGGCGTCTACGATTTCCAGTGCGACGTCATCTGGATCCCCATTTGTAACTTCTACGGTAATCAATCCTTTGTTTTCAAAATTCCATGAAACCGCACCAGCGCCAGCTAAGTTTCCGCCTGCGCGCGTTATTTGTGCTCGGACTTCAGCAGCTGTTCGGTTTTTATTGTCCGTGAGTGCTTCCACAATAATCCCTGCGCCGCCCGGTCCGTAAGCCTCATAGCTGATCTGTTCTAGGATGACCGCATCTCCGCCGGTGCCAGCGCCCCGCGCCACTGCTCGGTCGATATTATCTTTGGGCATGTTTAATGACTTGGCGTTGTCAATAGCGAGTCGAAGGCGGAAATTCATCTCAGGGTTGGAGTCACCTTCACGTGCTGCAACCATTATTTCTCGCGACAGTTTTGTGAAGAGTTGACCACGTTTAGCGTCGGCAGCACCCTTCTTGTGCTTGATAGTGCTCCATTTTGAGTGACCGGACATTCAGACCCCCATCATGCGATGTGCTTTTATGATCTCGACGACGAATCTTACTAGTTTTATGCGCCTTAGAGTAAACCGCTTGGTGGATCGATAACCATCACTCCACTCGCTTTATCGACCTCGATGATCACACCATCAATTACTGGGATGAGTATATCCGGAGGTCTACGTTGTTGCTCATCGTGTCCAGGTGTAATCACGAACACGTCATTGCTACCGGTTTCGATAATTTCGGTTATAGATCCAAGAGGTTTTCCGTCCAAGGTGTTGACATCTATTCCTAGGATTTCGTAATGGTAGTAAACCCCTGGTGGGTTTTTCGGAAGTGACTCAGCTGTGACTGATAATTCCATACCGCGTAATAAATTGGCTTTTTCAATCGAATCTATGTTTTCGAAAGTCAACTTTATTGCTTTACCAGATACCCCTGTTTCTGTGATTCTGTGTTCTGCTCCATTGATTGATACAACGTCACCAACGCGGAATCTATTTTTGTCATTTGAATAAACCTCGACTAAAACTGTTCCCTTAATTCCAGTCGGCCGTCGGATACGTCCTGCCGCGACTAGAGTTTCATCCAAATAACCCGATCGTTCGAATGAACCGGTCATTGGAAAAGTGCTTAATCGATTTCTAAGCTGACTCGGGTGTCAGTTTTTACAGCTGCGACCCGTAGCAAAGATCTCATTGACTGTGCTACCCGGCCATTACGACCGATAACTTTGCCTTTGTCTTCATCGTCGACCGACAGGCGGAGAAAAATGTGATCTCCATCACCTTCATCGGTTACCGATACGTTATCGGGATTAGAGGCTAACGCTCTGGCAATGTACTCAATCATTTCGCGCATAGCATCCACAGGAGACCCGTCTTCGTCGCTAAAATCCCGGGTGTCTTCCTCGTTACGGTCGGATGTTTCAGCCATTAGTCGCAGCCTTTGGGATGATTCCTTTGATCTGCAACAAGGTTGTTACAGAGGCAGATGGCTGAGCCCCGTTTTTGATCCATTTATTGATTTTATCTTCATTGAGTTTGATCTCCGGAGGATCTGGGAAGGGATCATATGTGCCCACCTGTTCGATAAATGAGCCGTCACGAGCTGCTCGTTGATCAGCGATTACGATTCGGTAGGAAGGGTGTTTTTTACCCCCAGCGCGTCGAAGGCGAATGCGAACCATGCGGGAAAGTACTCCGTGCTGGTCTATTGCCAGCGAAAATTATTCAATCAAAGTTTCGTAGCGAGCCGTGTAGTGACGCACTACAACGTAAAATTGTATTGACCTTGATAGGTATTAGTCAAAGGGTTTGCGTTACATAGTCGCTTAGAATTGCTAATTAGAGAAGTCTATTAGAGATTATTTATTATCTGATGTTTGTTCACCATTTCGAGCTCATGCGGCGGTAACCTAATTTAATTGAACCATTAGTTGCTGATTGTATTTTCTACTTTGACCAACAATATATCTAAGATCTCAATTCTCTTTTTTGCTGCTATCCGTGAACGGGCAGGTACCGATGTTGTGCGGGTTTTAGCTGTCGACGGCATGACAGTGGGTGATGCTGTTGACGCTGCGTGCAAGGCTGCTCCAGGACATATTGAACTTGGAACTGCAGTTATGTTGGCATTGAATGGTGAATATGTGGCGAGAGATCATCTGGTCAGTTCAGGCGACGAAATTGCTGTGATCCCGCCGGTTAGTGGCGGCTCGGACGAAATCGCTGATGACTCTGAGTGGGTATTGTTGACTGCTGAAGATCTTGACCCATCTGCGTTGACTGAATTTGTGAAGACAAATGCAGATGGCGCTATAGTGACTTTCCTTGGAGTAACCAGAGATAGTAACCAGGGGCGGATCGTTAAATATTTGGAGTACGAGGCTTATCAACCTATGGCTCAGAATAAGATGGCAGAAATCATCGGTGAAATGAGGAGCAGGTGGTCACTTGGGAAAATCGCGGTTGCTCATCGTACTGGGCGAGTCAATATTGGCGAAACTAGCATGGTAATAGCTGTCGCCTCTCCTCATCGGCGACCAGCATTTGAAGCCTGTCTGTATTTTGTTGACCGGTTAAAGGAGATTGTTCCGATCTGGAAAAAAGAATTCTTTGAGGGCGGGGAAGTATGGATTGGAAAGACTCCAGGTGACGGTACTGTGGTCTAGCATCGGGATAAACGATTTGATATCTAATCTGACATATATTTTCTCCAATAAGAGGTAACGTGACCGAAGAATCGCAATTGAATGGGTATCGCCAGGTAAATGCCACCCCCGGCAGTCTCATCCGGGCAGAAGGCCTTTACAGAAAGTACAAAAACATTGCAGCAGTCGACGGAATAACTTTTAACGTTGAGCCAGGCGAAACTTATGGTCTGTTAGGTCCTAATGGTGCAGGAAAAACCACAACAATGCGGATGCTGAGTGGTCTCACCCCTGTGGATTCAGGAACACTTACCGTTGCCGGGATTGATGTAGTTCAAGATAGCCGATCCGTTAGAGCAATTATGGGTGTTGTTACTCAGCATGACGGACTTGATACTGGCCTTACTGTTTATCAAAATCTTTTTCTGTATGGATTTTTGATAGGCCTGTCCAAATCATGTGCTGCAAAACGTACAGATGAGGTTCTTGAGTTTTTTAACCTGCGTGATCGCTCGAAGGCGAATGTGTATGAGCTTTCAGGTGGCATGAAGCGTCGATTAGCGATTGCGCGTTCATTGATGGGTAGCCCGACCGTAATTGTGCTGGACGAACCATCGACAGGTCTTGACCCACAAAGTCGTAATCGCGTATGGGAAGAACTTGCGATTCTTAAGGACTCAGGTGTGACCGTGCTCTTATCAACCCACTACATGGAAGAAGCCGCAACTTTGTGTGATCGACTTTCTATCATGGATCAAGGCAAGATTCTTGATGAGGGGACTCCCGATCAAATGATACTTAAGCATGCTCCCAAGGAAGTTGCGCAGGTCAGAGTTGCACCGGGCTCCCTGAGGCGTGTGCGAGATTATCTACACAAACACGAAATTTCTTTTCGCGAGGTCGGCGCTCTCATAAGTGTGACGGGAGCAGAAGGCGTTGCTCCTGACCTTTCCGAGTTAGACGAAGTAGACGGAGTTAGAACCTCCTATCGAGTCGGCAACCTGGAAGATGTGTTTTTGACATTGACTGGACGAGAACTGAGAGATGGATGACGTACCTATCAAATGAGATTTTCAATATCAGACGTCGTAGCATCACGGGAATATGGTTACGGCATGCGCTGGCATTTGTACGGTACTGGAAGTTTGTTATGACATGGGTTCTAGTTGAACCAGTGATCGTGTTGGTAGCTGTGGGATTTGGGATTGGAAAACTTGTTAATGCAGTTGATGGAGCTGACTCTTATGCTGAGTTTGTTACTCCAGGTTTGATTATGGGCTCAGCAATGTTTCACGCTTTGTTTGAGACTTCGTGGAATGCTTATAACCGTATAGAGAATGATGTTTATGAGACTGCTCTTACGGCTCCGATCACGGTGGTTGAAGTGACTCTCGGAGACGTGCTGTGGGCAGTTACAAGATCGATCATGACTACAATAGGTGTAGCGTCAGTGGCCGTGGCGTTTGGTTGGTTAGATGGTTGGCTTGCTTTCGGAATATTGATTCCAGCTGCAATGGTGGGCGTATTGTTCGGAACTATGGGTTTTCTTTTTTCGGCGATAGCTCCTCATACAACATTTTTAACTATCGTGTTTACGTTGATAGCCACGCCACTATATTTTTTTTCAGGGTCATTTTTTCCGCTCTCGACTCTGCCAGATTGGGTCGAGCCAATTGCTTGGTTGATGCCGCTTACACCCGGAGTTCATATCGCCCGAGGATTCGCCCTAGGGCACTTGGATATAACTCACTTATGGGCCGCTGTTTATATGATTGGACTTACTATTGTGATGTGGCCTTTGGTGATTTACTTGTTAAAACGTCGTCTCGTCAAATAAATGTTTCGTCCAGTCCTCTGAATGTGCGTTAATGATGAACAATCCCCTTCCAAGCACTTTGCGAAGGGTTCTTGCGAAGCTATATTTAGCAGGGTGCAACTGTGATGATTTCCTAGGAGGGTTCGCATAGTGGCCTAGTGCGGCCGCCTGCTAAGCGGCTTGGGGGTGTTGAGCTCCCTCGCGGGTTCGAATCCCGCACCCTCCGCCATTACACCTGCAGCTTGCCCAAATTGGCGGTCCTTAAGTTCCGACGCGCAAACTGGGTTGGCAAATAGATCTAAGGGTTTCCACTGCAGCGAGAACCGCCAGGAAGCTAGTTTTGGGATTTTTATCGTGAGGCCTGTTTTCAAATCGGAACGAAAACAACCCAGCGGTACTCGTTGCTTTTATTTCATGGACATTTCCGGGGGAGTCCGGATCGGCGATGACGACGACCTGTGTTGAATCGGGACCAATACCGGCTAAGCTTACCGTGGCGGCCACGTTGACATTGGCAGGAAATAAACCTACAGCTTCTGCTGCCGAACCCTGAAATATCACTGTAGGTTCATCGATCTTCTCATCTTCCCAGCCAGCGAATCCTGGGGCACCTGAAAGGGCGACTGGTGGTTTACTAGAAATGATAGTAACTTCTTCGAGCAGATGTTTCGAGGCACGGAGTGCATCTATACCACCGACAGCGCCGGATGGGATGTAAAGTGAAACGCCTGACTTTTCAGCGGATGCCATGACCATCTGCATTAGTCCAGGTTCTATCATTGCCCCAGAGCTCATGATTAACATTGATTTGCCGGCGCTTACAATATTCACAGCGTGATCTGTCACAACTTGTTGGGAAGCACACTCAACAATCAAGTCGATCTTATCGATTTGGGTTAATTCAGAGATGGTATTCGCCTCAATCAATGGTGTGGCTTGGCATCGGTTCAATTCTTGGGATAGGCGATTTCTAGCTGAGGCAGATTGGTCGAATAGGGCGATAATACTTGCGGGTCCAGCTTCTCCTCGCTGTACAGATCTGGCCAACTCTGAGCCCATGGCACCACATCCGATTAGACCTAAATTCACTATTTTTGGGTGTTTGTTAACCAACAGACTCATAACTCCGAATTCTTCAGGGCGATACTAGGGCGATACTATTAATGGATGAACAATAACGTTGAGTGGATCGTTTGTGCATCATAATTGATCTAGGATCTGGTATGTGCGATGCACCGGTTATATCCTTAATGCATAATGTTCTTTTCAATGGCTGAAAAACGAAAAGTCTATTCAAGCCATACTTTTTTTCTCAATAGCCAATTAGCGGACTACATAAACATTGCCTAGTTATCATGTGTGGACTGTAGGGTGCCAGATGAACACTTCTGATTCAGAACGTTTGTCTAGTGGATTTTCTCAAATGGGATTTGATTTGGCAGAAGATCCATTTGCGGCTGATGTGTTCGTGTTGAATACATGTGTTGTACGTCAGTCGGCCGAAGATACTGCCACTGGAATGCTGGGTAGGCTTGGCAAGGAAAAAAAGAACAGTGGGAATCAAATCATTGGCGTGACCGGTTGTATGGTCGGACCTGAAAAATCTCAACTTAAACGTCGTTTTCCTCATGTGGATGTTTGGTCCGGTCCTCAGGAGTTTGGACCCATTTTGGAACTAGCAGGCGTTCGGCACGGCCTTGACCCTTCAGGATGTCTCAGCGGCTTGGTTCCTGAGACCCCTCATGTTTCTTCCTTCATACCGGTCGTGCATGGCTGCGATAAATTCTGTACTTTTTGTATTATTCCGTATCGGCGGGGTAGGGAGACAAGCCGAACTTCTTCAGAGATTGTTCATGAGGCGGAAATGATGGTCGCTCGTGGGGTGAAGGAGGTCACATTTCTCGGTCAAAACGTAGACTCGTATGGTCACGATCTGCGACCAAGAATCGACCTTGCTGATTTGATGACTATGGTGCATGAGATCAATGGTTTGGAGCGAATAAGGTTCTTAACTTCACATCCTAACGATATGTCTGTGAGGATACTGGAAGCTGTTCGTGATCTTCCGAAGGTTTGTGAAATGATCAATCTTCCATTCCAGGCAGGCGACGATACGATATTGGCCAACATGCGACGCGGATATACGGCCAGGCAGTTCCTACAGAAAATAACTCAGATAAAGGATATGATTCCCGGAGTCACTCTGACCACAGATCTTATTGTTGGTTTTTCTGGCGAGTCTGATGAACAATTTGAACGATCTATGGACGTGCTGCGCTACGTTGAATTTGAAAAAGTGCACGTTTCGGAATACTCGTATCGGGAGGGAACATTCGCATCTCGAAAAATGAAAGATGATATTGATAGGTCCGTTAAGAAGGCTCGCAAGGCTGCAGTCGGAGAACTCCAAGAGGAAATCCAAACTCGTAATAACGCCCGTATGGTCGGCAGTCGTTTTGATGTACTTGTTGAAGGACGTAAGAGAGGCAGGCTGCATGGTCGTAGCAGAGGCGATAAACTAGTGTACTTAAATACGACATCCGATCCGATATCACAAGAACCTAGGGTCGGTCAGACGGTTGAGGTTGAAATAACTGAGAGTTCACCATGGTCTCTTGAAGCGGAGTTAGTTGAGATCCATGTGAAAAAAGAAAAGGTGCCGGTCGCATGACGACTGCCTTTAGCAAGCAAACGACCATCGCTATTAGCGAACTGGAGCAATCTGCATTTTGCCAGACTGACGGCAACCTGCGGACTAAGACTCTCCAAGAAGAATTCCAAACTGGTGTTCGCTGGCAGAAAGTTCCGACGCGATATTTGAAGCTTACCCCTGATGAAATTGCTGAGGGAATTGTTTTTGCCCGCAAGGAGCTAGGGGACAAAGCAGTCCTTCTGGGACATCATTATCAACGCGATGATGTAATTCAGTATGCTGATTTTACTGGGGATTCTTACAAGTTATCTAAAATGGCGGCTGAAACTAAGGAAGCGAAATGGATCATTTTTTGTGGAGTCCACTTCATGGCAGAGACGGCAGACATACTAACTCTGCCAGATCAGAACGTGTTACTACCTAATCTAGCTGCTGGTTGTTCAATGGCTGATATGGCAACTTCACAAGACGTGCAGGATTGTTGGGATGACCTTCATTCTATTCTCGGACCCACGGAAAAGATCATACCTATAACTTATATGAATTCTGCTGCTGCTATAAAAGCACATTGCGGAAAAAATGGAGGTTTGGTTTGCACCTCATCTAATGCTGATAAAGCATTCGATTGGGCTTTAGATCGTGGCGAAAAGATCTTATTCTTGCCGGATCAGCATCTCGGGCGAAATACTGCAGTTGCCAAAGGTATCTCCGAGGATGAAATGGCCGTGTGGAATCCGTCTTTGCCAATGGGAGGGCTTTCCAACGAAGATATAAAGAGAACCAAAGTTTTACTTTGGCAAGGTCATTGTTCTGTTCATACCCGATTTACCGTTGATCAGATTGGATCTGCGCGAGCACGTAACCCTAAGACGAATATTATTGTTCATCCTGAATGTACCCGAGAGGTAGTTGCCGCCTCCGATTTATACGGTTCGACTGAATTCATACTTGAGACTATAGCAACTGCTCCGGCAGGGAGTTCGTGGGGAGTCGGAACCGAGATCAATATGGTGCGCAGGCTAGCTGATGAAAATCCGAGTAAGGAAATTTTCTCACTTGATCCAGTGGTGTGCCCCTGTGCAACTATGTACCGAATACACCCGGCGTATGTTCTTTGGGTTCTTGAGGGCATAATGGCCGGGCTCGCGATAAACCGTATAGAGGTTGAGCCCGACACTCGTCTAAATGCTCTTGTAGCACTTGAACGAATGCTGGAAATGGCCGGCTAAAACAATCGGACGGCATTCAATCAGGCAATCCATATGATTCCAGATCCCGGTGAATTAGACGCAATTATTAATCGTGCGCTAGCAGAGGATGCAGTTGGGTCTGATGCCACTTCGTTGTCATTGATTCCACCGAATCTTGAAGCCACTGCATCACTTGTTACAAAACAACCGGGCATTCTTGCCGGAATACACATAGCGGATGCTGTATTTAAACGTGTAAATCCGGATTTGAAATTCGTTTGTCGTTTACAAGACGGTGATCGTTTAGCTGCTGGGAAGACTTTAGCGACGGTCTCGGGATCAATAGCCTCGATACTTAGCGGCGAGAGGACTGCACTCAATTTTTTACAGCGTATGAGTGGTATAGCTACCCTAACGGATCTTTATGTATCCGCAGTTGAAGGAACTAATGCTTCTATTGTAGACACCAGAAAAACTGTTCCAGGACTTCGGAGACTCGATAAATACTCTGTGCATATTGGAGGTGGGAGGAATCATAGGATGAATCTGAGTGATGGTGTGCTTATCAAGGACAATCACATTGCCGCACTTAGAAGTACGGGAAACACACTCGAACAATTGATAAAACAGGCACGTTCAACAGCTCCGCACACGCTGAAAATTGAAGTTGAAGTTGAGTCGGTTGAAGGAGCAATATCGGCAGCTAGTGCCGGTGCCGATATTGTAATGCTCGATAATATGCATCCAGATGATATGCGGTCTGCTGTTGCTCAAATTTCTGACCAATGCATCGTTGAGGCATCTGGTGGGATTACGCTTGCAAATGTTGCTGAGGTTGCAAGTACTGGAGTCGATTTCATTTCAATTGGAGCACTAACTCATTCACCTATGGCACTCGATATTTCACTTGACTATCAGACAAAAATAACCTGATTCGCTAAAACACCTTTTGTCTATAGCTACATGTTGTGGATTTCGTCATAGACCTAGATTCGATGTGTTGGTTCCGGATGGCGGGAAAGGTATTTCAATACCGCCTAAAAAATTATTCTCAATGCGTTGGGGTCTGTGTTTATCGCCGTCTGGGCCTATTTCTATCACTCGAATCTAAAAGGATTGTGAACGGTCCGGCGTTATCGATTTTTACCTGCATTGACGCTCCGAAAACCCCAGTTGCTGTGTGTAATCCACTACAGCGAAAAGCTTGCACAGTTTGCTCGAATAAACTCTGCGCTACATCTTTATGGGCTGCATCGATAAAACTAGGCCGCCTGCCTTTACGAGTTGACGCGTAGAGAGTGAATTGACTTATCAGTAGTAATCCGCCGTTTACTTCTTGTACTGATTGGTCGAAACCCGACACCCCTGATTTTTCAGGGAACACCCTCATGTTCAGAGTCTTATCCACAATGTATTTGATGTCTTCTTCAGTGTCATCATGAGTGATACCTATGAAAAGGCAAAGTCCTTGATCAATATGCCCGACGGTTGTTCCATCGACAGAAACAGCTGCTTGATCGACACGTTGTATAACGGAACGCATATAGGATTTTAAACGGTTTAGTGAGTGTGCCCACCCGCGCCATGTGAATGGCTCGAGCTACTCCCACTAGTGTCTGCCGACTTACTTTTTGCTGAATCAGAGCTAGAGGATTTTGCAGATTCTGATTTAGACGATGAGGATTTGGATGTTTTGGATGTGTCATCCTTTTGTGATTTATTGTTCGAGTTAGAGCCTGATCCGTAATCTGTTGTGTAAAATCCAGATCCTTTATAGATCACGGTCGGTGATGTGATCTGCCTGCGTGCTTCGCTTCCACACGTCGGGCAATTTGCTCCTGGCTCGTCATTGAATTTCTGAATCAGATCAAAAACATGACCGTTATGATTGCATTTGTAAACGTAGGTTGGCATTTTTTGTGGGATTGTGTTGCTACAAAGGAACGCGAGTGCAGTCGCACTCGCGTTCCTTTGTATATTTCTTATGAAGTGTAATTTTATACCAGTGAGGTGAGGATGTACCGAGGAGTGAGGTCATCCGGCATATCCTTAAATTCCTTAGGATTCGATCGCTTATTAATTCCTGTAGTTACAACGGCGGAGTCTAGTCCAACATTATTTGCACCTAGAATGTCCGTTTCAAGTTGGTCTCCGATCATAATAGCGTTGTTGGATCCGGCACGGCGTATGGCTTCGGTAAATATTGGTGGATGAGGTTTTCCTAGTTTAGCTGCTCGTAGGACCTCATGTTTTCCATGTAAGCGCATAAGCGCTTCCTCAAGCGTTTCTACGAATGCCGCTGCTCCCATCCCAAAATCAGCCTTTCCATCTTGGTATATGAAGTCTGTATTGGGTAGAACCATACGTACGGGCGTTTTTTGTTTGAATCTCTTTGACACAAGGTTAAGTAGATGCTTGAGCGTGGATTCCCAGTCATACGGACCACTGTGAGTGAACAGTATGACATCGGGTTCGCTATTACTATCTAGGCTCAATATTTTCGCACATGAACCTGATACATATGTTCTGGAATCTTTTGTTCCCAGGACCAGTGTCGGACGTCCCACAAGATCCTCATCCCGATAATATCCAGAAATCAATGAACCCGAGTTAACAATTCGTTCAACAGGGATTCTCATACCCTGGCTTTGGAATTTATTTGATAGCGATTCAATGGACTTTGATGCATCGTTTGTAACAATGAAATAATTCATTGCTGACGCATTCATTATATTTACGAGTTGTTCAGCATTAGGGAGTGCGTCGATACCGTCAACTAGAACGCCGTAGGCATCAAAAAATACGGCATCATAGTGGTCGAATATTGCCTCAATATCGATATAGCTTGGAATCATGGAAAATTATTCCGATGTAGCTAAATTGAATCCGTTTTGCCATGCTTCTGAGGCCACTGTCAATGGGATAGAAAGTGAATCCCCAAACTCGAGGCTATCGCCTTTTACAAAACCGATAATGGTCATTGGTACGTTGTGTGATAGAGCTATCGATTCGAGTTGGTCTATGTTTTTATTATCCAAACTTAAAAGTATTCGTGATTGAGACTCACCGAACATGCCTGCATCCCAGCGCTTTGGGAGAGCTTTGGTGATGACGGCACCAATTCCTCCGATAATCGAGCACTCGGCAATCGCTACCGCGATCCCTCCATCGGAGACATCATGAGCCGAGGTAACAAGCCCTGCTTTTATTGCTTTTCTGCAAACCTCTTGTGCTCGTACTTCTAGATCCAGGTCTAAACGAGGTTGACCTTCAACTTTGCCGTGTATCAGTTCAAGATATTCACTCCCGGCAATATCGTTTATTTCATCCCAGCAGGAATCGGTTCCGATCAAAACGATGATATCTTCTTGAGATTTGAATCCGACCGTGGCGTGTATTTCTGCATCCTCGAGTAGGCCAAGTGACCCGATGATTGGCGTGGGGAATATAGCAGAGCCCAAGGATTCGTTATACATGCTAGCGTTGCCACTGACAATCGGTATGTTGAAAGCGTCAGCCGCGCGAGTTATACCTGCGATCGATTCCGTTAATTGGTATTGAACATCTGGAGTTTCTGGATTCCCAAAATTCAAGCCGTCAGTGAGTGCAATTGGTGCTGCGCCAGTGACAGAAATGTTGCGGCATGCTTCGGCGACGGCGATAGATGCGCCGATACTGGGATCTAAGTAGCAGATTCTGCTATTGCAATCCGTCGAAATGGCGATGCCTTTTTTAGAGCCTTTCAGCCGTAACACCGCAGCATCTCCCCCCGGCTCTATAACTGTGTTGGTCTGAACGTGATAATCATACTGCTGATAAATGGGAAATCTGGAAGCTATATTGGGCGAACCAAGCATTTTTAACATCACCTTTATCGGAGGCATGTTGGGCATTGGGATCGCATTCATATTAACTTTTTGAAGTGCGTCAAGCCACGCAGGTTTACTGCTTGTTAATTTGTACTCCGGTGAGTCTGTGAGTGTTATCACGGGCGTGCTGCAAACTTGTTCGCCTTCATCGTATATTTTTACGTTACTGCCCAATTCAAACTTGCCAATAACGCTTGCGTCAAGATCCCACCTGTCAAACAATTCAAATACCTGTGTTTCTCCGCCTGGGGTTACTGCGATTAGCATCCTCTCTTGTGATTCTGAAAGCATCACTTCATATGGGGTCATGCCTTTTTCTCGCCTGGGAACTCGGTCTATGAATAGCTTTAGCCCCATTCCAGAACGTTCTGCCATTTCGATTGCAGCAGAAGTTATTCCTGCGGCTCCACAGTCTTGGAGCCCAACCACACCAGGTAATTCAAGTGCTTCCATACAGGCTTCTATGAGTACCTTTTCAAGGAATGGATTTCCTACTTGGACTGCTGATCGCATTTCAGCTTCTTCTTCAAAGCCTTTAGAAGCTAATCCTGATGCGCCGTGTATACCGTCTCTACCAGTATCTGCCCCTACTAGTAAAAGTAAGTCGCCAGCTTCCCTCGCTGAAGCGCTAGCCACTTTTCCATTTTCAATCAATCCAACACACATGGCATTGACCAAGGGGTTACCGTTGTAACTGTCAGAGAAAAATATTTCACCTCCAACATCAGGGATACCGATGCAATTACCGTAGGACGATATCCCGCCTATCACTCCATTCAATAAATAGCGGGTTCGAGCATTATCAGGTTGCCCGAATCTTAGAGAATTGAGTAACGCTATTGGTCGAGCTCCCATAGCAAAGATGTCCCGTATGATGCCTCCTACACCAGTGGCCGCCCCTTCGAAGGGCTCAACGGCGGACGGGTGATTGTGAGATTCAATTTTCATGGCGATAGCCAAACCGTCACCAAGGTCAATAACGCCGGCGTTCTCTGCTCCGGGGGCGACTAGCAAACGTTTGGACGAAGATGGAAGAGTTCGAAGTAGAGCTTTAGTGTGCTTATACCCGCAGTGCTCAGACCATAAAGCTCCAAATAGTCCTAACTCGAGCGGAGCTGGTTCACGACCGAGCCTGTCAATAATCATTTCGTACTCGGTTCGGCTCAAGGCAATTTCATCGAGTGTTTGCTGGCTTACTGTCATATGGGCCTTCTGCTCCCTTGTTGCGAGGAACTTTAATAGTGCAAAACACAGTTATTTCAAAGAAGTTACTGTGTTTTCAATCAGGGATTTAAAAATTATATTTCCATCATCGCCACCAATCAGTTTTTCGCTGGCCTTTTCCGGGTGAGGCATCATCCCTAGAACATTACCTCGCTCGTTAATTATTCCCGCTATATTGTTGACAGAACCGTTGGGGTTGATCTGAGAGGTTACGTTCCCCGAAGTGTCGGAATAGCGAAAAATTACCTGACCGTTGTTTTCGAGACGACTAATTGTTTCTTCGTCAGCTTGGTAATTACCTTCACCATGGGACATGGGGATATGGAGTAATTGTCCCTCGGTCGCTTTTGAAGTGAAGATGGTCGATGTATTTTCTACTCGTAAATCCGTCCATATACAACGGAATTCGAGGTGGTCATTCCGCATCAGCACACCGGGTAGCAGATTCGATTCGCAAAGAATTTGGAACCCATTGCATATTCCAATGACCGGACCACCATTTTCTGCAAAAACGCGAACTGCCTGCATGACGGGAGAAAAGCGTGCGATCGCTCCGCATCTCAGGAAATCTCCGTATGAGAATCCGCCAGGCAGTACGATGACATCATATTGATCCAAATTGTCATCGTCATGCCAGATGTAATCCGACTCATACCCCAGTACATCTGAAACTGCATACTGAGTGTCTTTTTCGCTCCAGGTACCTGGAAAGACAACGATTCCGAACTTCAATGGCTTAACCTCCCTTGATGCTTAACACCTGAAGTCAAAACTTGAGTCACTATAAGTTGTCTTATTGTCGCCTCTCCCCGAACCAAAATCACGGGAATATTATTGTGAATTGTTAAACCTCTATGCCAATTTCAAAAAAAACACCCCGGAGTATCCGAGGTGTGAATAAAGGTAGCCGTTCAGCCCATCTGGCTTGTCGGGCATGTTTACATGTTTTTCAAAGTTGCTTTAACACTCTTGCGCTTCTTAGCAGCAGCTGTTTTCTTTCGAGTGATGCTGGGCGGCTCAAAATGTTGCCGTCGTCGGGCTTCAGAAATTATTGATTCTTGCTGCACTCTCTTGGTGAAGCGACGCAGAAATCCCTCGAAACTTTCACCATCGTTGATTCGTAGTTCTACCAAAGAAATTCCTAATTCATTATTAGGTGACAGATTAATCTGTCACCGCTCAGACAATCATCTGAAGTGCAGATGAGTTGACTAATAGTATAGGTATTGGTGTGTCTTACGGTCAATGAGATTTTAGGTGCAAATGTTTAGTCAACCTGGATTATTGAGTTGATTTAAGTATTTCGAGACCATGTTCCATTCGGGTTATGCACCTTGCTCGACCAATAGCTGCCATGGTATCGAACAGTGGCGGGGCAAATGTTTTTCCAGTAGTGGTAACTCGTATAGGTGAAAACAGTTGACCTGGTTTTAGCCCCATTTCTTCAGCCAAAGACCGATACGCTGTTTCTAGTTGGTCAGGTTCAAATGGCGAAACTGTTCTGCATAGTTTAAGCGCGGCCGCCACTGCGTCGATGGTGAGGCCCACGTCCATCTTTCGACCTGGTATGTCTTTTGCTGCTGGCTCGACCTTGTCAGAAAAGAAGAAATCCAGCATCTCAGTTCCTTCGGTTAAAAGTTTGAGACGTTCATGGACTAATGGAATAAGTTCACGGAGATAATTTCGATCTATTGGCCGTTTTACTGAGTCGGGCATTCCACCTTCCGACTCTGCGCATTCCATGAATGGTATAAGCAGATCCATAAGGCGTTCAGTATCCATATCTCTTATATAAACACCGTTCATCCACTCGAGTTTTTCACTGTCGAAAGTTGCCGGGGAGTCATTTATACGTTCAATTGTGAAACGTTCGATGATTTCATCTCGACTCATTACTTCAGTATCGTCTCCTGGAGACCAGCCGAGGAGGCTCATGAAATTGAATACAGCATCGGGCAGGAACCCTTGATCTCGGTACTCAAGAGCTGAAGTCGCCCCATGCCGTTTGCTGAGCTTCGCTTTATCTTTTCCTAAAATTAACGGTACATGAACGTATTGTGGCGGTTCGATCTCTAGCGCTTTATGGATCAGCAAGTGACGTGGCGTACTTGAAATCCATTCATCTCCTCTGATTACATGAGTGACACCCATAGAGTGGTCATCCAAAACGTGTGCCAAGTGATAGGTAGGCATTTCGTCTGATTTAAGGATTACGAAATCATCTATTTCCTTTAAATCGAATGTGACTTTCCCTCGTACAGTATCTTCGAATGAGACTGAACCATGTTCCGGGACCCGTAGCCGAACAGTGATTGGTAGCCCGGCCTCCCGGGATGCTTCAATTTCATCTTTACTACGGTACCGCCCACGGTTGTCGTATCGAGGTGGCTGTTTTGCTGCCCGCTGCCGCTGTCTAAGAGCATCTAATTGTTCGGGAGTGGTGTCATCGAAATAGGCCTGCCCGGTTTCGATCAACTTCATAGCGGTTTCGATATATGTTTGCTTGCGTTCAGATTGAACGTATGGTGCATGAGGGCCGCCCTTGATTGGACCTTCATCCCAATCAAGGCCAAGCCAGTTCAGTGATTCGAAAATCGCCTTTTCTGCTTCAGCGTCATAGCGATTGCGATCGGTGTCTTCGATCCTGACGATGAATTGGCCTTTGGTTTTTTTTGCCAGAATCCAACAAAAAAGAGCTGTGCGTATATTTCCGATGTGAGGGATACCGGTGGGGCTAGGGGCGTAACGTACGCGTACGGGAGAAATTGATGTTGTCATTCGAGAACTTTAGCAGAGGGATTACAGATAAGAGGTCTATGAATTATGTTACTCATTCCATCAAGGAGATTGCACTTTGTAAATCATCAGGAAGCTTAGATGTAACAGATATCTTTTCAGATGAAATCGGGTGATTGAATGTGAGTTTTGAAGCGTGTAGAAATTGGCGCCTCAAGTTTGCAATACCCTGGCGTTTACCATAGGTTTGATCTCCCACTATAGGGTGACCTATCGCCGTCATATGTACCCGAATTTGATGCATACGACCGGTTTCAAGCCTAACTTTTATAAAAGAAAACTGACCTATTTCGCGAATAACTTCATAATGCGTCAGCGCGGGTCGCCCACCTGCATTCACTGCTTGACGAGTACGGTGATGTGGATCTCGACCTATGGGTGCGTCAATTGTTCCGCTAGATGATTTTGGGTGTCCATGTACTAGTGCTGTGTATATTCGCTCGATCTCATGTTTCTTGATCATTAATGTCAGATTGTTATATGCGGTTGGGTTAAGAGCGATAATCAAAAGTCCACTGGTATCTCGATCGAGTCGATGCACGATGCCAGGCCGATCAGTGTCACCAACGCTAGAAATTTTTGGCCAACGTGTTACGGCAGCATTAGCCATAGTGTCTGTGAGATGCCCGGCTCCGCTATGGACGACCATTCCTGAAGGCTTGTCAATGATGGCAATATCATCATCTTCAAAAACTATATTGAGGCTCAATTCACTGGGCGTTATCGCAGGTGCTAGATAGTCTTTTGGTGGTTTGACACGGATGATTTGTCCGCTAATAACTTTAGTTGAAGAACGTGTGGTTGTAATACCATCTATTGAAATCAACCCTGCACGTATTGAGCGTTGGATATTTGCCCGCGATTCTAAAGGCTTAGATGTTTCCGCTAACACCACATCCAAACGGTGGCCTTGTTGTGTATCACTTATTACAAACTCCATAAACGTCTTATCTTTTATTCCACTGAGTTGGGAGTTTTTCGGGCGATGGAGGAATTTTCTGGTGCTTGTGAATTATCAGAGTCTAAATCTTGAGGATCTTTCCTAGAGTCATCGTTCAAAAACCAGAAATAAAAGATCAACATACCGATCCCGATAACAATCGAAGAATCCGCGATGTTGAAAATTGGCCAAGGACCTACGTCAATAAAATCGGTTACGTGACCCAATCTTAAGCGATCGGTTATGTTGCCAATAGCACCTCCGAATTGAAGTCCGAAAGCAACTCTAAGCACCCAGGGGGGGTTCTTAATTGAACTGTAGATCCAAGTTAGTACTGCCACGGCTGCTAGTGATACCCAAGTCAGGATGTCGCCGTAACCTTGGAACAACGAGAACGCTGTACCTGTGTTCCATGCATGAGTGAATCTGAAAAACCCAGTTGCTGGCAGTGACTCGCCAACTGCCAGGTTATCAATAATCAACCATTTAGTTGCTTGGTCAGTGAGAACCGTAAATATCAGTACGGTCCAGGGAATTGGGTCAAAAAAATTCGATCGAACTTTTACATTATTGTTCATAGGTAATAATTGTGCAGATTTAATTATAGGTATGTGGATGATCCACAAAATCACCTTCGAGTATACGTTCATACAGTATGCGTGAACTTGCATGAGGGTTAGAATCCACTGCAGTACGTATCGTTCTTTGGATTTATTTTGAAACTGGAGAATCAATGGCATGATTCGAGTAGATTTGCGTAGCGACACGGTGACGCATCCCAGCCCTGAGATGCGAAGGGCGATGTATGAGGCGGAGCTCGGCGATGACGTTTATGGTGATGACCCTACCGTCAATCATCTTCAAGAACGTGCCGCTGAACTACTTGGTAAAGAAGCAGGATTATTTGTTTCTTCCGGCACGCAGGGCAACCTCGTGTCAATGCTTGCGCATGCTCAACGAGGGGAGGAAGTATTGGTGGGAGACCAGTGCCACATTATGAATAATGAAGCTGGTGGCTCAATGGTATTGGGCAGCATTGTTCTTTATCCGATCCAGACTGATGAATTTGGGTTTTTGAACCCTGATTACATTAAGGAAGCAGTCAAACCGCGGGATTATCACAAGCCGACGACTAGGCTCTTGGCGATAGAAAACACGCATAATGCTTCCAGTGGGCGCGCCCTTGACGCTGAGCAGATGAAAGCAATGGCCGATGCTGGTCACGAGAAAGGTTTGAGCGTTCATCTTGATGGTGCACGGATCTTTAACGCTGCCGTAGCCTTAGATGTGCCTGTTGCCGATCTAACAGAGCATGTTGACAGTGTGACTTTTTGTCTCTCGAAAGGTCTGTCTTGTCCTATCGGATCAATTGTGGTTGGCTCGGAAGGGTTTATACAGGAGGCTGATCGTTGGCGTAAGATGTTGGGTTCAGGTATGCGTCAAGTCGGCATAATTGCCGCGGCTGGCTTGGTTGCCCTTGATTCAATGATCGAACGTATGCAGGAAGACCATGACTCTGCTCGTCATATCGCTTCAAGAATGGCTGAGATGAATGGTATATCTGTTGACCCTGAGCATATTCAGACGAATATCATCAGGTTCAAAGTGCCTCCGCACACAGGAAATCAGATCGCCTCTCGCTTGAAAGAAGAAGGTGTGTACATAAATGGTGGAGATTCTGATCTTCGTATAGTGACACACTACGGTGTAACAAATGACGATTATGAATTCGCTATATCTGCACTTGATCGCGTAATGAGAGAAATTGCCTGAAGTATGAAATTCTGGCTATTTTTTACTCTCTCTTGTAACGATCACCCCACCATTCGGTCAAACGTTGGCGACTAACCTTTTCCGATCCGAGGTTACCTGGTTTGTAAAACCGGTGGTTTTTGATCGCTTCAGGTAAATTCCCTCGTTTTAAAAAGTGATCGGGTTTATCGTGAGGGTATTCGTAATCTTTACCGTAACCAAGCTTTTGCATTAATGTGGTCGGAGCATTACGCAAATGATTTGGAATTGGTTCGTCTCTGGATGAGCGCACCATTTCTAATGCTTTATCAATTGCTTTATAGGCTGAATTTGATTTGGGTGCACACGCTAGATAAATAGTAGCTTCTGCTAGCGGAATGCGACCTTCTGGCATACCAACAAAACTGACGGCCTGCTGGGCTGCCATAGCGACAGTGAGTCCGTTTGGTTCAGCTAATCCAATATCTTCGGCCGCTGATATTACTAAACGCCGTGCAATAAAGACTGCATCTTCACCGGCTTCAATCATCCTTGCCAAATAATAAAGCGCCGCATCAGGATCGGACGCACGTATAGATTTGATAAATGCCGAAATCGTGTCGTAATGCATGTCACCAAGTCGGTCATAACGTGACTGTTTTTGAACCGATTCCTCGATAGTCTCAACATTTACATGTTTTTTACCAGAGTCGTCCGGGCTAGTTGATTTGCTGGCAAGTTCTAGAGTGTTCAGCGCTGATCTAGCGTCCCCGTTCGCTACCCGCAAAAGAAAGTGCATCGTCTTCTCTGAAAGAGAAATCTTTTCAAGTCCAAGACCATGGTCTTTATCCGAAATAGCTCGGTTAATTATCTCTTTTAGATTTTCGTCACTTAGAGGTTCCAGGGTATAAACCCGAGTTCTAGATAGAAGGGGTGAAATTATTTCGAATGAGGGATTTTCCGTTGTGGCTCCGATCAGCGTTATAGTCCCATCCTCGACGTGAGGTAGTAGTGCGTCCTGTTGTGATTTAGAAAATCTATGAATTTCATCGATGAACAGTATTGTTCGTCGGTTGTTTTCCCCAAGTCGGTCCGCTGCACCTGCTATCACTGCTCGAATATCTTTCACGCCAGATGTCACGGCACTTATTTGTTCAAAATGGGAACCTGTTGCCCCGGCTACAAGTCTTGCTAAGGTGGTTTTCCCACTGCCGGGAGGACCCCATAGAATCATAGATGGCAACCGGTCTTCTTCGATCGCCCTCCTGAGTACTTTGCCAGGGGCTAAGATGTGCGTTTGACCGAAATATTCCTCGAGATTTCGTGGTCGCATGCGAGTAGCTAGTGGCGCTATTTGTTCCTGGATCTCTTGCCTTCGATGGTCAAATAAAGTCATTTGTGTGTTGAAATATTCATGTTTAAATTAGCTTTATTGCAGGTAATTACAGCTTACGCTTGTTGGGCAGTTTCTTGAGTCGAATGGGTCACCTATTATTTTCGCGGTAAAGGTTTTGGGACTATAGAATTATTAGCGCGTCGGTTGAAGGCACGGTGGCCTCCATAATCCAATTCTGCAATCGTGATGCCATCGTTCCCATCTCCATGTGCAGCTGGATAGTGACGAGCAACTAATGCACTTTTCGATAAAAGTTCGTTTGTTACCTGTTTGAGCGCACCAGTGCCTTGCCCATGGTTGATTCTAGAGATGTGTAAACGTGCGTCATGGCATCTTCGTAGGTGGTCTTCAATCGCTGGAATGGCTTCATGAACGCGCATGCCGTGCAGATCAACTTCAATATCGACGGGCTCCAGTCCGGTCGTTGGACTTGGTGACCATTGCTGTTCAGATATAGGCCTGGGTCGTCTTCGGCGTTTAGGACTCATTATTCGCTCTTATTGAGTGCGAATTTGATCGCCTCGATCACCGCATCATCTTGATCGGGAAGAACCGTTCTGGGATCAAGTATTACCCGATTATTTTCTATTCGAGCTACAACTGCAACTGGGCTTTCTCTCAAAGCGCGAACGAAATCTTCGATCTTTCCTGCTGGGTCTATAGATAAGACCGATGTTGGTAATGTCTGCCCTGGCAATGATCCTCCTCCAATCGTTGATCTAGACCTCTCAATGGTTCCTGTACCAGTCTTTGATCGCCAATTTTCAGATCGGTCAGCTAGATTAGATTCACTTAATGCAATCATCGTCCATATTGGAATTTCTTTTTCATGAGTGCCAGTTAAGTAAGAAACTAACGTAGCTGAAATGGCCGACAGAGCTACCTTGTCGATTCGCACTGCTCTTGCCAAAGGGTGTTTTGAGACTAGATCTATCCATTTTTGTTCTCCGGCGATTAATCCAGCCTGTGGACCACCGATTAACTTGTCGCCTGAGAAAAGGGTGAGAGTAGCTCCATTCGAGATCGAAGACTGTACCTGTGGTTCTTGCTTAAGACCGTATTTTCGGGTGTCTATCAAGCAACCTGACCCCAAATCATTGAGAACCGGCACGCCATGTCGTTTCCCCACCGCGACTATTTCTTTGAGCTCTGGTGCATGAGTGAAACCATCAACAACGAAATTGCTCGGATGAACTTTTAATATAGCGGCAGTCTCGGAATTGATAGCTGATTCGTAGTCTGAGGAATATGTGCGATTCGTAGTACCCACTTCTACCAATGTCGCTCCAGATTGCCGCATGACGTCAGGAATTCTGAATCCTCCACCTATTTCTACGGATTCTCCTCTTGAAACAATAACCTGATTTTTCACCTGTTTTTCGCCAGCTATAGCGGCGAGTGTTAGTAGAACCCCAGCTGCATTGTTGTTGACTGCGATTCCTGCCTTGGATTCGGTTACT
>RQOU01000064.1 GCA_008373165.1 SAR202 cluster bacterium
GTAAGACCTAAGCCGGGAGAATCAGGCACTTCGATATGACTATCTTCAACAGAGAACGTATCACCCTCCATGATGTGGTACCACCATTTTGGGTCAACTTTCGGCAGTTCAAACGCGATGAAGTTGTCGGGAAGCACCGCTGCCAGATGCACTTGTGCGGCAAGTCCTATTAGTCCGTTGAAGAGCCCATGAGGCGCAAATTGAATTCCATGTAGGTCAGCGTATTCTGCTATGAACTTCATTTCGGCGATACCGCCGACATCGGCAACATCTGGTCCAAGCACGTTTACTGCGTTTCGTTCGATCAGCTCAACAAAATTTTGGCGTAGGTAAATCTGTTCGCCGGTGTGAATCGGAGTAGACGTGTACGGCGTGACCTGTGTGTAAAGATCGGCCAGAACCCACGGTGTATAGTCGCCTGTAATCATGTCTTCGAGCCACATGATGTTTGAGCCTTCTAGTTCTTTGGCGAGTTTCAAGGCATCCTGCACGGTCATACCTGGTCCGCAGTCTAGCGCTAACCCAACATCGTCCCCCAGAACGTTGAGCATCGACTCTATTCGCTCCATCATATATTTGAAACCCTTACCGGTGATTACACCTCGGTTTGGGTGCCGCATGGCTTTCACTGGAGATCCGTAATAGAAATCCTGGACATCCTGCATTCCTCCGTGGTCAACATTTTGCATTCCACCATGAAACGAAACGCCATGTTTGATGATCCTGAACTTGTAAGGATGTTCTTTCATTTTTTGCATGGTTTCCGCGTAATGTTCTGGTTCTTTACCTTTCAATTCGAACCGAACACCGCCGTTGTATACCATGACACGTTCTCGGACTTTGCCGCCAAGTAGTTTGTAAACCGGTAGACCTGCTGACTTACCTGCGATGTCCCACAGAGCCATCTCGATTGCACTGACGGCCGTGCCCCAAGGCTTGAACGATCCCATTCGGCGTATACCGAGCATGACCCGTTCTACGTCCGTCGGATCAAGTCCGATTATCTTGTCGCGATAAAACTCGACATGTGGTTTCAGGAAGGGCTTTTTCGATTCACCGGCTCCGACACCGTCGATACCCTCGTCGGTTTGTATGCGGACAACCGGAGCCTCTCCAATGATTGCTACTTTTAGATCGGTGATTTTAATTTTAAGTTCCTGTGTGATTGAATGACGATTATTGATATTCGTCCGAAACTTTACGTCTGAGACGAACTATGGAAGCGTAACAATCATCCTAAATTAGTTTTAAGTATCGGAACTCTAAAGTACACGAATATTCGATTTTGGTATTACTATTTGTGCTTAGAAAATCTTTTTCGAATCAAACGGAGAGAAAATGCGCGTAGCAACTTGGCGTGGTGGTAGTGAAATAACGATTGATACGGTTCCTGACCCTCGACCTGCGCCAGGTCAGGTGCTGCTAAAGGTTCATTCTTCAGGTATATGTGGCACAGACATCCACAAGACACAGGGGCTTTTTCCTGGCATTCCGCCTGAAGTGCTAGGGCATGAATTCGTTGGACCGGTTGTGGAGGTAGGTGAAGGTGTCGATCCTAAATTGATCGGTAAAAATATCGCATGCACATTGAACGCTTCGTGTGGAGAATGCCAGAGTTGCATGACATGGTCCGCTATGCACTGTGAACGTGAGCCTAGACTTGCAGGTGGTTTTGCCGAGTATGTTATCGTCGACCAACGGCAAGTTCATATAGTCCCTAATTCACTTGACCCCGAAACTGCTGCGATGACTGAGCCAGCAGCCTGTGTAATCTCCACGCTTAACATGCTTGGTGAAATCGAAGTGGGTTGTGATGCCCTAGTGGTAGGAGGCGGTCTTCTTGGATTACTGACTGTTGGTGTCTTGAAACTACGTGGTGTTGGTCGCATCATACTGTCTGAGCCCAACCCGACCCGACTTTCTATGGGAAGGCAGTTTGGAGCGGATATTCTCAATGATCCAACTGAAGTTGATGTCGTCGATCTGGTCAATGACCTCACAGATGGACATGGTGTCAAGATAGGAGTCGAAGCAGTTGGAGTCCCTGAACTGGTCGCAAACGTTTCAAAAATGATTAGGCCGCGCGGAAATCTGGTTCTTGTCGGAGTCAGCCCTCAAGGGTCTGCTTTGCCAGTCGATCTATATGACTTCCACTACAAAGAAATAACGATGAGTGGTGCATTCGGTGCAGGGGATGCATTTGGTGAGGCTCTTGAAACACTCCCTAATCTAAATCTTGCTGGAGTTGTTAGCGGACGTTTCCCGCTTGAACGAACAGCCGAGGCGCTTCAAATTTCTTCCAGTGGGACCGGTGTGAAATATATGATCGCACCCCATGATTAACTCCTATATTCGTCGGGCATGAGTGGCGTACTGTTGCCAACAGAGTTACTCTTCGTTCGCTTGTTAATTTCAACCTAAATTGTGATCGCAATTGTTTATTTGCTGCAGAGGTAATTCATGGCAAAACTTTCCGGTGGGGAAGCCCTAGTTAAATCTTTAGTTCGTGAGGGTGTGGAGGTTGTTTTCGGACTACCTGGGGTACAGATGTATGGAATCGTCGCAGCATTGCGAGATGAGCCAAGCATAAAATTCGTTGTAACAAGGAACGAAGCAGCGACAACATATATGGCGGACGGTTATGCAAGAACGACCGGAAAGCCTGGGGTTGTCATGGTTGTTCCGGGTCCAGGTATATACAACGCTGGTGGCGGTCTTTCTACGGCTTTTTCCAGATCATCTCCGATAGTGCTTATCGCAGGCCAGATACCCCGATCTACCATCGGTAAGAATTATGGCGGGTTGCATGAGGTAAATGATCAGAAAGAAATCACGAATCCAGTAACCAAATGGCAAAAGCTCGTACTTCGTCCCAGTGAAGTTCCTGAGAATATTCATGAAGCTTTCAGGCAGGCTAAGTCTGACCGTCCATCGCCTGTTCATTTTGAACTTCCGCCCGAGACCATGGTTGAGCGAGAAGAAGTCCAGTTGCTTGAACCCGCCCAGATCATCCGCAAGTTACCCAGTAGCTCCCTGATAGAACAGGCAGCGAAGGAAATAGCGGCAGCACGTAAGCCCGTGATTTACGCAGGCGGTGGTATAGCGCGCTCAGATGCCGAAGCTGAGTTGGTTGCATTCGCAGAGTCGGCTGGCATAGCTGTACTAACATCTGCCGGTGGTAAAGGCACAATGTCCGAGAAACATCCACTTGCGCTTGGGGGGTCACTTGGACCGTATGGACTTCTCAAGGACTATATAGAGGATGCTGATCTAATCATAGGCATAGGTACCCGTTTTTCAATGCGGAACCAGGCCGGAGATGAAGCTCGGCTGGTTCATGTCGATGCGGACCCTGAGATGATTGGACACGTTCACAAGAATACTTTGGGACTCGTTGGAGACGTAAAAGCAACTTTGCCAGTGCTGGGAGCAGCTATAAAATCTGCCGGTGGTGGGGGTTGGAACTCTCCGGTGGAGGAAGTTCGAGATATCCAGCGAAAGCTTGCCGTTAGCGAAGATGAATTAAACCATCCACAGGAAGATTATATTCAAGCTCTTCAAAAAGGAGTTCCGAGTGAAGCCATAACGGTTTTCGGAATGACCCAGCTCGGTTACTACTCACGTCCACGATGGATCACTGAGAATCCAAAGACCTACATCGACTCAGGATATTCAGGGAACCTCGGATTTGCATTCCCGACCGCACTTGGAGCGAAAGTAGGAAATCCCGGCAAGGATGTGGTTTGTGTATCAGGCGACGGAGGTTTCATGTACAACTCGTCAGAAATCTCCACAGCGGTCAAGTACGGCATCAATCTGGTGACCGTTATTTACAACGATGGTCATTACGGTAACGTAGCGCGGGATCTAGACGATGATTTTGGCGGAGATTACGAGACCGAATTCTCGAATCCGGATTTTGTGAAACTTGCCGAGGCATATGGTGCGATAGGACTTCGTGCTAAAGATCCGTTTGATGTACAGAATGTGATTCCCAGAGCCCTAGATATGAAAAAGCCAGTATTCATTGATGTACCGGTTAGTCGTGTCCCGCGACCCAAGCAATGGGCAGCCAGAGCACCCTGGACCAAACCACAGGAAGGGTTGATCGACTAATTCCCCCCAAATTCATGGGGTCTGAGGGCAGCTTCTATCGCGAAGTTAGCGGGGGTTTTAATGTTGTGCTTTGTTCCGAGTTCGACTACGCGCGCGTTCAAAAGGCTGATTTCTATCGGGTTATTGGCGATCAGATCGTGACCCATCGAACCGATGATGAACGGCTCTCTTGCCTGGGTGGTAGCCAAAAGATCTGCAGCTATTGACTGCGGCAAAGGGATACCGCTTGCCCGTCCGACTTCAGCTACCTCTGATAGAACCTGTAGGTACATCTGGGTTGTGGATTCCTGTGCGAAAATTTCTCCTATCGGTTTGCGTGTCAGTGCCGTCATGCCGCTGAGCGCACAAATGAAGGTGAATTTCTCCCAGATAGCCAACTCAATATTTTCATGTGTCTCAGCTGCGATTCCTGCCGCAACACATTGAGTTGCCAGATCGTTTACACGCGCACTTTGACCCTCAGTTAAAGCACCTACCACAAGTGAACCAGGGCCACCTGCCTGTGTTACAACCCCGGGGCTGGTGATCATCGATGAAACGGTTGCCGTACAACCCAGAACATGCTCTTTCCCGAATGCATCACTTAATAAGCGTTCGCTGTCGATTCCGTTTTGCGTCGAAATGATTAGTGTGTTGTTCCCCACTAGTCCTGCCATGTCTGCAATGGCAGTCTCAGTTCCCCAACTTTTAACAGCGAAAATCACCAGGTCCACGGGACCGATGGACGACATGTCATCTGTTGCGGGTGAATCTAGGTGGAAGTCCCCCAGCAAAACAGTATTTAATTGAAGACCACTTTTGTTTATTGCATCCAGATGTGATCCACGTGCGATAAAAGTTACGTCGTGACCCGCCTTCGCAAGTGCTCCTCCGTAATATGCTCCTGTCCCGCCAGCTCCCACCACCGCCACTTTTAGTTTTTGAGATGCCAAACGTTACTCCTTGGGACATCGATTTTTGAATCTTAGGGTATTCACTAATACCTGTGAAACGTTATCATCTGATTATGTTGCAACTTCTTATTCATAACGCAAGGATAATCGATGGAACTGGATCGCCCTGGTTTAGGGGGTCCGTTCTTGTGGATCAGAATACCCTGACTGTGAAGCGCGGGGAACTGAACCTGGTTGATTACGAATCCGAACGGGTAATTGATGCTGAAGATAATATCGTGTGTCCCGGATTTGTTGACCTTCATTCTCACGCCGGTTTGACCATTCTTGGCGATCCTCATCATGATCCCAAGGTGCGGCAGGGAGTCACTACAGAACTTGTAGGCATCGACGGTATTTCACATGCTCCGTTTAAAACAAGAGAGGAGCTCGAAAGATATATATGGCTGGATGCTGGGCTCAACTGGTATCCCCCGGAACCTGACTGGTTGACGACGCAGCAACTACTGAATAAATACGACGGTTCGGTGGCAATTAATATCGCCTATATCTTAGGGAATTCTCCGGTTAGGATCTGGGCTTCTGGTTGGGAAGACAGACCGGCGACTGAATCCGAGATTGCGAATATGAAATCAGTAATTCGTGAATCGATGGAAGAAGGTGCCTGGGGCTTATCGACCGGTCTGGACTATCCTCCTGGGGCTTACGCCTCAACAGAAGAACTTATCGCCATCTCGACTCAAACTGCCAAGATGGGCGGGATCTATCACACTCACACGCGTGCCTCGTTGAAATCTCAAGGAGTTTATGCGCCCTGGGAAGAGGCCGTGGAAATCGGCCGTAAATCTGGTATACCGATTCACCTTACACATTACCGTCAGCCAAAACAGGGTGAGGGAACATCTCAGGGGTATCTCGGATTGGTAGAAGATGCACGCAACGAAGGTATTGACGTGACATTTGATTGTTATGCCTATCCATACTCCGGAACTGCGGTCTCAATAATGCTGCCGTTCTGGGCCAAAGATGGCGGTCCGGAACGCACTATGGCTGCTTTGTCCGATCCATATGATCGGAATAAGATGAAGCGGGAGTTGAATTCTCGATCAGATATACAGGAAGTATGGAATGAGCGTTGGTTGCATAATTTCCGTGAACCACACAACAGCAAGTATGACGGTAAGTCGATATGGGACATAGCTGAAATGAGAGAGCAGGAACCGGCCGATGCCTTGTTTGATCTCCTCTTAGAGGAAAGGCTCGGTATCAGCGAAGTAGGGACCGGAACCAATGCCGATACACTCCCAGAGTTCGTGTCTCATCCATTCGGCATGATTGCATCTGATGCAATTTTGTTCGGAGAGTACCCCAATCCTAGGACTTACGGGTGTTTCCCGGTCGTCCTATCCAAGTTCGTGCGGACTGAAAAACACCTGAAACTACCTGAAGCCATTAGGAAGATGACCTCTTTTCCTGCTCAAAGGATCGGGTTGATGGATCGCGGACAGTTAGCGGATGGATTCAGGGCAGACATAGTTATCTTTAATCCTGATACTGTCCACACCGATGCTACCAAACAGGACCCTAAACACTACCCGGTTGGGATTGATTACGTCATAGTGAACGGTGAGGTAGTTATCGAGAAGGGCAAGAACACCGGCGCTACCCCTGGCAAGGCATTGCGACGGGGCCACTAAATTCGTGCGAGATATGGAAGAGATTCCTTGTGGTTTGTTCTAAAGACGAGCTTTGTCTCCGTTACACAACAAAATAGATTTCGTGAATTTCCCCTGAAGTGGACAAATTCTGTGTGAAGAACATCAAGCGATAACGATTACTATTTAAAGATATGTCACAGAGTAACGTTAGAAATTTTTGCATAATCGCCCATATTGACCATGGGAAGTCCACCCTTGCTGATCGTTTGATTGAAATCACAGGTGCGGTATCCGCTCGTAATATGACGGAACAGCATCTAGACACTATGGAGTTGGAACAAGAGCGTGGTATCACCATTAAAGCGCAGGCGGTACGTCTTCAATTTACTGCCCGTGATGGCGTCGACTACCAACTCAACCTAATAGATACACCTGGTCACGTTGATTTTTCCTATGAGGTATCGAGGTCTCTTGCCGCCTGTGAGGGCGCAGTGTTGCTTGTCGATGCGACTCAAGGAATTCAGGCACAGACGATTGCAAATGTTTACCTTGCATTAGAACACGACCTTGAGATCATTCCGGTTATAAATAAGCTTGATATGCCAGCAGCTCAGCCGGATCGCGTCATGACTGAATTAGAACAGACATTTGGGTTTACAGAATCAGAAGTTCTGCAAATCTCAGCTAAGACCGGTGATGGAGTTAACGATCTGCTCGAACGTGTCGTCGAAAAAGTAGACCCGCCAGGCGGCGTCAGTGATGACCCTCTCCGGGCGTTGATATTTGATTCAAAATATGATCAATTCAAGGGTGTTGTTGCTTATGTAAGGGCGATGCATGGGTCGCTTGGAAGTTCCGATCGTGTGCGCCTAATGGGCACCAATGTCGAAACCGAGGTGCTTGAAACAGGATTCTTCAGTCCTGTACTTGAAAAAACTTCTGGTTTGCGCACCGGTGAGGTTGGGTATGTGGCCACGGGATTAAAAGACGTCAAATCAGTGCGTGTTGGTGACACGATGACACTGTCCTCTAATCCTGCAACTGAACCGCTTGCAGGATATGCCCCACAAAGCCCTATGGTTTTTACCGGGATTTTTCCAACGGAAGGTGAAGATTACCCAGAATTGCGTGACGCATTGGAAAAACTTCAATTGAACGACGCCGCATTGGTTTTCGAACCTGAGTCTTCAGCTGCACTGGGTTTCGGTTACCGATGTGGATTTTTGGGTTTACTTCATATGGATATCGTGCAGGAACGACTTGAAAGAGAGTACGGTCTTAATCTCATAGCTACTGCTCCCAGCGTTAGTTACGAGGTCCTGTTAAAGGAAGGCGAAATCCTCACCGTTGACAATCCATCCAGACTACCTGAAAACAATGCATACGATGAGATCCTGGAACCCTGGGTCAACATAACCATCGTTTCGCCGGCGCGATATATAGGTGTCATCATGGAACTGGTAACCGGCAAGCGAGGTGAGTACAAAAAGATTGAGTATCTAGAGTCGGTTGTCGCAAAAACCTCTGCTGATGATAATGCGTCCTCTCGCGATGGCAGGGTCATGCTTGAGTATGACATGCCATTGTCGGAGATTCTTGTTGACTTTCATGACAAATTGAAGTCGGGTACTCAAGGTTATGCATCCATGGACTACTCGAAAATCGACAATAGGCCTGCTGATCTGGTCAAGCTCGATGTTCTTGTGAATCATGAGCCTGTCGACGCACTATCAATGATCACTCACAGGAATGAAGCTGCATCGAGTGGTCGTTTACTCGCATCAAAACTTAAAGAACTGATTCCTCGACAGATGTTTGCCGTGCCCATACAAGCTGCCATCGGTGGCAAGATTGTCGCCCGTACCAATGTCAAGGCGTTGCGCAAAAACGTCTTGGCTAAATGCTACGGCGGGGACGTGACACGGAAGCGAAAACTTCTCGAACAACAGAAAAAAGGTAAAAAAAGACGCATGAAGATGGTGGGTTCCATTGAAGTTCCCCAGGAAGCATTCATGGCGGTTTTATCACTTGAGCAATAACTCGCCAACATCAACTCTCAATTCATGAAACCGCAACTTTGATGCCTACTAGATTTAGTGGGGCGATTAGCTCATTTTATTATCCGTTGTATCGACGCATATGGGCTACATCTGTTGTGTTCGCACTTGGGAACTGGGGCGAACGATTGGCTGTAGGATGGGTGGTTCTGAACGAAACTGATTCGATATTTCTCACTGCCGCTACATTCGCTGTTCGCCAGGCCCCTCAGCTGTTTGCTGCACCCATAGGAGGTGCTTTATCCGATAGATTTTCTCGTGGAAAAATACTCATGCTAACCGGTGTGTACAAGACGTTGGTCCTGTCCTTCATGGCATTGATAGCAGCTAACGGCCTTGAACCTTTGTGGCTGATGTTTGTCCTTCTTGCACTTTCAGGGATCGGGCATTCATTTGAAATACCGTGTGTTCAAGGGATGGTTACGGGTTCTGTTCCCAGAGACGTTCGTATGAACGCCGTGGCGGTTCAATCGACTGGAATGCGGGCTGTTGGAGCACTGGGAGCGCTGATGGCAGGCCTTGCTATAGACGAATTGGGTGTCCCATTCACGCTCATATCGTCAGGTCTTGTCTTCCTGATAGCCGGTTTTCTAGCCTTGATTGTGAACCGTGAGCTACAAGTTGACGTTACACAACGGACAAAATCTATAGTTCGAGATGTTCTTGACGGGCTTCAACTAATGACACAGCTACCCTTGGTCCGGATGATATTAATCACGGCTGTATTGGTAGAGGTATTTGGGTTTGCTTATGGTGCGTTAATGCCAGCGGTTGCGAAAGAGGCACTTGGGGTAGATGTTAAGGGCCTTGGCACTCTAACGATGATGGCGGGTGTTGGGTCAGTGGTAGGTTCTGTATTTCTTATGGCCCTTGGAAACTTCTCAAAAAAGGGCCTGTTGCTCATAGGCATTGGGGTGTCTTACGGTGTTTTCGTATCTACATTTTCCGCATCGGGATCATATGCAGTTGCACTTATTCTTATTCTTGGAGTAGGCGCATCGGCTGCAGCCTTTGATGCTATGCAATGGACCCTCTTGCAACTCAATGTGCCTGATGAGATGAGAGGTAGAGCCGTTGGTGCGTGGGTGTTTGCCATAGGATTCGGTTGGGTAGGGCACCTTGGCCTCGGAGCTATTGCTGAAGCTGTAGGTGTCCAGTGGGCTCTTGGTATTGCGGGATGCTCAGTTATTGTCACAGCGCTGGCAGCCATGATGTTTTCCGAGAAATTACGCAAGGCTTGACTGGCGACAAAGTAACACCAGGACTTGTTCCGCCAGGTGCAGACAAATCCTGTACCGAAAGAGACGCTCATTCCGTAACAAGGGTGGCGATGTACTCATGAGTTGGCCTGAAGCAACTATTCGTCGTAATGATGAGCGAGAAACTCTATTCTGATGGCAAACGCGACCATAGGAATATTTTCAATTTAGCTGTTCAGCAATTCATTTACCATGTCTGATAACTCAGGATCTTGCTTCGCCAAATGGATAGCTGCTTCGAGCATACCTTTAGGATTTCCTGTGTCTGCGTGGAATCCGACTAAAAGCGCGGCGTGAACGGGTGAAATTCCAATAAGTGCGGCAATAGCGTCTGTGATTTGTATTTCATTGTTAGCACCAGGCTTTTCTATAGCGAGGTGATCAAATACTCCATTATCAAGTACGTAACGTGCCACAATTGCCAAGTTGCTTGGTGCGTCTTCTAATGCAGGTTTTTCAACGAGAGTTTCCACAATATGGACATTCTCGCTCACTGGATCCCCGCCTATGATCCCTTTGGTTGGTATCACTTCTTCTGTAGCGGTGTTTACGCCGATCACTGACCCGCCGTGTTCGTGATACACCTCAATCAATTGTTCTGTTGCAGACGGATTATTAATTATTACGTCGTCGGGAAAAATCGCTACGAATGACTCGCCATCGCAAAATTCTCTGGCCTGTAAAATCGCATGCCCTGGACCCTTTGGCTCGTCTTGGTAAATTGTGGTTACGTTTGCTAGTGAGGCCAATTCAATCTGGTTAACAAGGAGTTCTTTATGGCCTCTTTGTTTTAATTGTTCTTCGAGCTTAGGTTGTCTTTGAAAGTAATCAGCTACAGACTCCATACCGTGGGACATGACGATAGCGATATCCGTTATGCCTGCAGCGGCAGCCTCACGGACTGCATATTCGATGACCGGCACATTCAAAATTGGCAGTAACGGCTTAGGGACCGTTCTGGTAGCTGGCAGGAACCGTACACCGAGCCCACCCACAGGGATGACAGCCTTTGTTATACGAGGAAAAATTTGCATCTTACGATTCTATCGGGAATATAGTGTCATTATTAGTATTCGATCCCAACGACTATTGGAACACTGAGTAGTAGGATGAAGATGGTCGTGCTAGGTGGGGCGTTAGCGGTGCCCTGTACTCGCAATCCGCTATAGCGAGGCTGAAACCCCCTGTTGAGGCAGTTCGTGTATGGCCGCTGAAGGCAGTATTTAGACGTTGACAGCTTGGTCCCGCGCGGCGAGGCCTCGTGAACCCCGTCAGGACCGGAAGGTAGCAGCGGTAAGCGATTCACCTTGGGTGCCGCGGGAACGCCGGGCTGGAGTCGGTCCTGCCATTTACGTCATATGAGTCTGTCGACACTGGGGTGCACGGTCATATTTGCTTGTCGAGACTAGACCTGCAAGACGAAAAAACGACGTCTGTCTGGGTAATGAATACAGCTTTGATTCTTCTATGACCCCACAACGCCTAGGGCAACATTTTCTAATTGACACCTCTGTCGTAAAAATGATTGTTGATGCCGCCGATATGCGACATGATGACATCGTCGTAGAGGTCGGCCCGGGGCGAGGTGCACTTACGAAGGATATTGTCAGCCAGGCAGGAAAGGTATTGCTGATTGAATACGATGCGGAAATGGCCGCACGATTGGCGTTGAGATATGAAACGGATTCTAACGTAAAAGTACTTAACCTTGACGCTCGCCACTTCGGCTCAGACTCTCATGCATGGTTGTCAGATGGTAATTACAAGGTTGTAGCTAATCTGCCTTATTATGCAGCCAATCCTATAGTACGTAACTTCCTTGAATCTACTCATCAGCCGACTACTATGGTGATCATGGTTCAACGAGAAGTTGCGAATGATATGGCAGCAGAACCTGGTGACATGAGCCTGCTTTCTCTGGCCGTTCAAATTTATGCATCTGTAGACAATGTCATCGACGTGCCACCGGAATGCTTCGACCCGCCACCGAAAGTTCATTCTTCTGTGTTGAAATTGAAACCTGTAGGTGTGCCCAGATTACGTTTCGACTCAAGTGAAGATTTTTTTAAGTTGGCCAGAGGTGGATTCAAAAGTCCTCGCAAACAACTCCATAATTCACTTGCAGACGGTCTTTTCATTAATCTGGATGATGCGCGGAAATTGGTGAATGAGACGGGGATAGAAACAACAAGGCGACCAGCCACCCTGTCCATTGATGACTGGCAGGTCTTGTATGACGTATGGGTCGCCAATGGAAGACCCTCCAACACTCCGGGCTCAGTTCGTCGCAGTGATAGGCGAAATCTCAATGACTGATCAAGGCAACCTCGTTGAAAAGGCATACGCAAAGGTTAATCTGACTCTTGAAATTCTAGGAAAACGCAGAGATGGATATCACGACCTCCTGTCGGTCATGCAGACTGTCAATCTGTTCGATACTGTCACGTTGTCTAAAGCTGATTCGATCGTAGTTGAATGTGATGATAGTGATATCGATGCCGACGATAATCTGGCCACCAAAGCAGCTATTGAATTAAAAAAGCGTGCTGGTGTCTCGGAAGGAGCGAAAATTTCAGTTGCGAAACGGATTCCTGTTTCAGCTGGATTGGGTGGTGGATCCGCTGACGCTGCCGCGACTTTAAGAGGTTTGAACTATCTTTGGAATCTGGGACTTTCGGATGATGATTTACTAGAAACAGCAGCTTCGGTTGGTTCGGATGTGCCGTTCCTTATCAACGGAGGGACTGCCCTTGTGGGAGGAAGAGGGGAAGAAGTGATACCGATTCCTTCTGCTAGGATCCCGAGATTTTTGATCTTCAAACCTGCTGTCGAGTACCAAACCGGTAGCACTAAGACGGCATCTGCATTCTCCCGGGTTGATAAGTCGATGTATACGGTTGGGAATCTTACTCACAAACTGGCTGCGAGGATTCGATCTGGTGGAGATTGTCCTCCAGAGCTCTTTTTCAATCAGTTCCAGACGATAGCTGAGGATATTTACCCGGGATGGGCACTCTCTCGGGAGCGGTTGCATAATATCGGTGTCAATGAAGTTGTTTTGTGTGGTGCAGGACCATCGATTTTCGCCGTGCCACCCTCAAAAGAAATAGGAACAGCTTGGCATTTATTGTTATCAAGAACCTACGGCGAGGAAGCATTTCTCGTAGAGCCTGTATCACCTGATTTGGAGGGTTAAATGGAGGAACCGTTGCGTACGGTGATCGCTGGGATGATCAGTGGTGCTTTGATGGGTCTGGTGTTTGTAACTCACATTTCTCTTTTGCTGGTTAATCACCCTCCTGCTGTGCTGATAGAGCGGGCAGCCGTATCTAATGTTTCCAGGTTGATAACCATTTCTGCTTTTGCCACCTTCATCGGCTGGAATTTTCTGGCAATACTCATGTCTTTTGCGGCTCAGTTAACCTTGGAAATGACTTCTTTGCGTTTATCATTTGCTCCGAGCTTTACCTACTTGTTTATAGTTGTTTTTCTCACACTTTTTATTGCTATCCCGTCGCTCGTAATATTTAGAGACCGGAAAATCCATGTCTTCGCTGAGCTACTAGTTTTTATTGGCGTGTTTGGCTTTTTGGTTCCAAATCTCGTAGTAGCGGTCCACAGGATGTGATGGGCAATTTTTTCGTCACCGGAAGGGCCTCTACAATACTAAACTTGAGGACACACAAACATCTCTGAGGAAGAAATGATCATGAGGTTCCCCGATCGATTCGCCGGAAAAGTCGCTCTACTCACCGGTTCAGCGGCAACCCTGAAAAATGAACTGATGGGATTCGGAGGAGCTACGGTCTGGAGATTCCTCGAAGAAGGTGGACGGGGGGTAGTTATCACTGATGTCCAGGATGATGTTGGCGAACGTGCTGCCGAGCAGTTACGTGAAGAGGGCCACGATGCTATTTACCTTCATCTTGATGTGACAAACGAAGATGAATGGGATAAGGCTGTTTCCTCTACCATCAAACATTTTGGAAGGATTGATATCCTGGTCAACATCGCCGGTATTTTAGATCCAAAATCGATCCTGGATATTGAACCTGCCGTTTGGAAAAAAACAATGGAAATAAGCACGGTTGGAGTATTTCTTGGTACTCGTGCCGTTGCGAGGCAGATGGAAAAATCCGGTGGCGGCTCGATCATCAATCTCGCTTCTATGGCAGCCAAACAGGGTTCTGGTTCTTACGGATCTGCCTATTCTTTTTCACGTGGAGGCATGCATAACTTTACTCAATCCTCAGCCTTGCAACTTTCTGGTATGGGAATCCGTGTCAACACCATCATGCCGGGGTGGGTACACACCCCGTTTACGGATTATCTTTACACTGACCCTGAACAAAGTAAGTATCGTACCGATCGTGTACCGTTGGGCCGGTGGGGTGAGCCAGAAGATATCGCTGCAGGCATCCTGTTTTTAGCCTCTGATGATTCCTCCTATATGACCGGAGCAGAACTTCTTATGGATGGCGGTGTAAGCGCAGGATCTGTTCGTCCGGAGAATCCACGCAGCAAAGACTAATGTCCAGATTATCTGGCAATAACGAGCCATTTGATCTGGACACCAATTAGATCCACAGAATTGGCATAATTTTAGGATTTCGCAGCATATTTCTTTAGTGCCTTTTCATTGAGATTAGTTCCCCACCCTGGGTCCTGAGGTATTGAAACCAAACCCTGTTCAATAACAGGCAAGTTGGTTACTAGTTCGTCTCTCCAGGGGACCTGAACGGGATCACTTTCGCTTATTTTTATGTTCGTTACTGAGGCACAAAGATTCATCGTCTGAAAAGTGGACAGGTGACCGTTGAAATTGTGCGGAGCTATATTGATGTCATAAACCTCCGCCATATTTGCGACCCTTCTAGCTGGTATCAATCCTTGCCACTGTACATCTACCTTGCAGACATCCATGGCTCTTAACTCGAAAAGATCGCGGTAGCTAGTCGGTCCGAGCCGTTGTTCTCCGGTGCAAATAGGTGTTGTTGTTGCATCTTTAACCATTCGAACACTAGGTGCATCAAGGTTGTCTAATTCCATCCATGTCAGGTTGAATGGCTCCAGTGCCTGGGCAAGGCGGATCTGTCCATCGGCTTTGAAGTGCTCATTAACGTCCAGGCAAATTCCCATATCAGGTCCGACCTCGTCTCGTATCACCTCCATTTGTTTAACCGCTGCGTTGAGAATTCCGGTGGTTAGTGTTTGATCATGTGGTCCGGAACGACCCTGTGCAAGGCTGACAAATGGATCCCCCGGCATCTGGATATTAGTTTTAAATGTGTCGTACCCCATTTCACTTGCTTGGGCTACGACTTCTCGTATGTCGTCATATGATCTAACCGGTTTGGTCCCAAGTTTTTCGTATGAGCGAACCTGATATGAAAGCATGTGGGACCAATAAACTCGTTGATGGGAGCGAGTAGGTCCTCCTAGCAGTTCATAAACGGGTATCTCTAGAGCTTTTGCTTTTATATCCCAAAGCGCTAGTTCAATACCTGCAATGGCCTGCCATGTTGCGCCACCGTACGCCATGCGAGTTGACCGGATCATTTGTATGTAGTGAGCTTCCACTGCCCGAGGATCTTCGCCGAGTAATTGGTTGGATAGGTCGCGGACAAGTCCTTTCATTCCTTGGGCGAGTCTTCCTTCACCGAACTCTGAATACCCAACTATCCCCTGATCTGTCTTTATAGCGCAGAACATTAGTGGTTGATTCAAACCTTCCACCGCAAATGTTTCAACTGACGTGATTTTCATAACTATTAGGATCCTGTATGGCTGGTATCGAAAAGTTTTCTAAAAGGGGGATTAGTGGCTGTGCACTGGTCCATGACCGTGTTTATGTGGAATTTTCTTTTTCACTTCTCCAATGGCATCCGTAAAAACTTTGCGTATGGTTTTTTGTCGTTCGTCGTCCCCACGTGTTGCTAAGGTGTCAAGCCAATCCACCCCGCCCTGCATTGTTGTGATTAGATACTCTCCTAGAGCCACATCAAACACATTTGCATTTCCCGCCTTGACGTATACAGGGGAAGTGTGAGCAGCGAAATTTACCGGCCAAACATGCCAGGCTACAAGATCACTCACTGCTCGAGCTGCGATCCACCCACTGCCTGGAATATTCACCTGTTGGTTGATGGCCAGCAATTTTTCGCCCTTAACAGATGATTCTTCAGCAATTACTTGTCCATTGAAAACTATTTGTAGCTTGTTGATTGGTGCTGAGCATGAAGCTGAGGCGATTACATTGACCCTACCACCTGATTCTGGAAGATTCAGTTCGTCTCCCGGATGTAGGCCTTCGATCGCGAAATCCATCAATGGACCGCTCGTCGTGTAAGTTCGTCCTGATCGGACTGCATCACTCCACGAATCGTAGGATAAGTCGCGTTCGCCTATGTAGGCATAGGTTCTCACTCCACCTACCGGCATGCCGGCCGACATTTTATCTGTGCCACCTACAGCCGGAACACGGTAACCACAGTTCAATAGGCGGTACCATTCATGCACGGCGAAGGTGTCCATAGTAGGTTCGTGAAAATCTCGGATTTCCAGCCCGTCGACTTTCCCCAGCACTACCTCTGCGATCACCTCTGAGTGTGGAAATGGAAAATGCGGAACGATTGCCAGCCCGCCCTTGTCATGAGCCTCGTCAGCCCATTCGCTCATTGCTCGAACCGTTGGATCTCCTATATACCCTTCGGTTGGGCCACTGGTCGACATAGGGAAAATGGGAGATCCAGTAGCACCCATAAGGCTTATATGACCCATGAAATGCTGACGATTTTCCGTACCTACCCACACGATTGTTTCATCTGAAGATGATCCTGATAGTTTTCCTGTCAGATCGCCGACATTGGTGTAAAGATCTCCCCACTGTGCGGCCAGCAAGTTGATGATGTTGATGTCTTCGGCTCCTGCTTCAAGATGAGCTG
>RQOU01000065.1 GCA_008373165.1 SAR202 cluster bacterium
GCTCGACACCAGCTCTATTCATGCCGGTCTCAATCTCGAGAATTACGCCGAGTTCGATCCCAAATGCCTGCGCTGCTTCCGAGAGTTCGGCTACGTTTTCGTGGCTGTCTACAGCAACAGTCACGTTTGAACGTGCTGCAACCCCGAAAAGGCGCCGGATCTTGATTGTGCCAACCACCTGATTAGGAATGAGAATTTCTGGGATGCCACCGTCTGCGAGGATTTCTGCTTCTCCGACCTTAGCTGCGCAAACCCCTATTGCACCAGCGTCCATGAGCTTGCGGGCCCAGAATGGACTCTTTCCGGTTTTCATGTGCGGACGCATGCTTACGTCGTTTTCTTTGGCGAAATCGGCCATCGCCTTGATATTAGATTCGGCGATGTCGAGGTCAACGATGATAGCTGGAGTGTCGAGATCTTCGACCGGTGTACCCGGAAGTGGCAGGTAGTCCATTACTTATTTATTTCCTTTGGTTGTGATTGTTCAAAGCCAGCGTGTTTATGCTTTTATGTTTTCGCGATAGATGTCAAGGACTCTACCGTTGATGATCTACGTTATGACATACCTAATCTAATCCATATGAAGCACCTAAACTTTGCAGATAACTAAAGATAGGGAAACCCTAGGGTATGCTCATAATTCAATATCAAACTAACCGAGAGACCTCACTTTGCATATTTATGAATTGGACACACCGGCAGTGGTGATTGATCTGGACGTACTTGAGAAGAATATTGAGGATATGGCAGTCCTCTGTCGCGAGTTAGGAATCACGCTGCGTGGCCATACGAAAAGTCACAAGAGTCCGGAAATTGCGAAGATGCAGGTTGCTGCCGGTTCAAAAGGCATCGTCTGTCAAAAACTTGGGGATGCGGAAAATATGGCTCGGGCCGGTCTCGATGACATTCTTTTGACGTACAACATCGTTGGTAGACAGAAGGTCAGGCGGCTTACCGAATTGGCTAGATACCGACAAATAACTGTCACGGTAGATTCGCTTGCTGTCGCTGTGGGGATTTCAGAACAGGCAAAGCTGGATGGGGTGACAATCGGGATTCTTGTTGAGATCGATACAGGTGGAAAACGCACCGGGGTTCAATCACCAGCTGCAGCAGAGGAGCTTGGCAAGCAGGTGCAGACGCTTCCTGGATTAGAATTGCGTGGGCTGATGACGTACCCAAGCAGGGCAGCTTCAAAGCCAATTATTGAAGACGTTGTTGGACGTTTCAAAAAAGCAAACTTACCTCTGGACATTATGAGTGGTGGTGGTACCGGTGAGGAATGGGACTCCAAAGAACTTGGATTCACCGAACATCGCAGCGGTTCTTATGTATACGAGGGTTTGAGTCGTATCCAAGGCTCAAGTGGTAACGAAGGGCTTTCAGCGGAAAGATGCCCACTCCGCGTTATTACTACGGTGGTGAGCGTGCCGACTGCGGATCGTCTCATTATCGACGGCGGGATGAAAACATTCCGATTGTTCCCGTCCATGCCCTATGGCTTAATTCTCGAAGATCCTACAATCAAGTTCTCGGGTATGTCCGTCGAGCATGGTCATGTCGATACCAGTGAGTCGAATCGCAAGTACATAGTTGGTGACAAGCTGACCGTAATACCCACCTATCAAGAAGGTGTAACTAATTTGCACGATGAGATTGTGTGGGCAAGGAACGACCAGGTCTATCGAGTGTTGCGGAACCAAGGCAGAGGCAAGGTGAGGTAGCAGCGCACGCACATTTACTCAATCGAGGAAGTGTTTCTTGAGTAAGTTTCAAAATGCTCGATCAGTACTCAATAACTGACCACAGATTAACTATCACATATAACTTTAAAAATTCGCGACTCTGAGTTGAGTTTGATAGGGGAAAATAAATTGACATTGCCTGTAGCAATAAAAACGCCGTTGAAACCACCATTTTGGGCAGTTCTTCAGCGCAAGCTAATCGATGCCCAAGTTCAGGCCTGTCAGAGAATTTTTACTAAATATTTTGATCAGCGTGGCTATTTACTTTGTATGCCACGCTGGGGAGGTAATGATGGATCTGATGATGCTATTGAAAATTTGGCAGGTTGGCCGGTTCTACACGCGTTAGGGGCCTCAGATTCAATTCTGGAAATGTACAAATTAGGGTGGGAAGGGCATCTTCTTCAGTACACCGAGGCTAAAACGGTGGAGGTGGAATTGGCACGTGATGGCATGCTCTACAAAGAGTTTCCAGTGAGTTTGGATTGGTTCCATCACGGTGAGAGCATGAGCGTGTTTAATCTTCAAGGGCTGTCAGATCCCTACAACGAGGCCTTCATGACACGCGTACGCCGTTATGCTGGCTTTTACATGGATGAAGATTCTCAGGCTAAAAATTATGATCCAGAGCACAAGATAATTCGTAGTTTGTTCAACGGTAGCCGCGGTCCTTTGATGCGTCAGGCTACAGCGTTGGACTGGGCTGGTGATCCGTTTGAGGTGGAAGATAGATTTGATGCAGCACACGGTGAGCGGAATTTTTCAGAAATGCTTGCTCATTTTGAAGAATACACCGAGATAGTGGGCGACCATCCATTAAATCTTGCCGCTACTAGTTTGGCGCTAAATGCTTTCATGGCAACTGGGGATTCGAAATATTGTGACTGGCTGATTGAATACGTTGATGCGTGGAGTCAGCGCGCAAGTGATAACGGCAATATATTGCCGAGCAACATCGGTCTCGACGGCACAATAGGTGGTGAGGCCAACGGTGAATGGTACGGCGGTTGTTATGGCTGGGATTTCACGGTAACTGTCCCGCAAACAGGGCAAAAAGCACACCGAAATTCGATATATAGGGGGATAGCCGGGTTTGGAAATGCTCTACTTCTTACGGGCAATCAATCTTATGTTGATGTCTGGCGAAAAATGCTTGGTGAGGTGAACGGTAATGCGAAGCTAGTCAACGGAAAAACTGTTTATCCCCATATGTACGGCGAGGACGGTTGGTATGCGTACAGCAGCACTCCGTACAACGAGGGAGCTCTTGATGTCTATTATTGGTCGATGGACGGAGAAGACCGGAGATATGTGCCAGAGTCAGACTGGCTTAACTTTCTTGATGGAGACAAGCCCGATTATCCGATTGAAGTCATGGAAAATGAGTTCGAATCAATACGTCTCAAACTAGAGGGTGTGAAAAATGATCGAAGTTCACCTGATACCCGGCTTTCAGACAACACCTTAAAGTACAACACCGCCAACACAACGTGCCTTACACAATTGATGATGGGAGCTCTTACACCTAGATACGGTGAAGTGCTGCATGCAAGGGTGCGTTACTTTGATCCCGTTGAAAGACGTGCTGGAATACCTAAAGATGTAGCAGCATTGGTGGAGGAAATGACTGACGTGAGTACCACACTTTCATTGGTTAATATTGATCCAGTTGAGAGTAAAAAAGTCATTATCCAGGTCGGTGCATATGGAGAACATCAAGCGACAACCGTAGAAATTGATGGTGAAGTGCTGTCGGTGGATAATTCTTCTTTCACTGTGCACCTTGAACCTGGTTGCGGAGCGAGGTTATTGATCCACAATGACAGATATGTGAACAAACCATCATTGACGCACCCGTGGGGCAGGGCATAACATGCCCAAGCATTTGGTAATCCCATACATCTTCACATTCCGAATTTACTATGGTGATTGTTGAATTACAGGTTAGGTGTGCTGTTTCAGTCTCTAACCCTAAGACTAAGTGAAATTGCTCGAATTCTCAGGAGAATAATATATATGAGGCTCCCGCAAAGACTTCGGATGATAAGTTTCATCGTCCTTTCATTGGCTACCCTTTTGGTTGTGGCCTGTGCGAGTGAAAAAGAGACTGTTACCGTCGTACAGACCGTTGTAAGCGAAAAGGTAGTTGAGGTCGAAAAGGTTGTTGTCGCGACAGCAACTACGACAGCTGAGGAACGCGCGGCCGCTGCCGTCAACGCCAAGAAAGGCGGTCATCTCAGGATATCTTCAGTTGGTAGCGTGCAATCATTTGACCCACTATGGACTACCGCATCTTCCACTGGAAACGTCTCTAGTTTAATTCTCGAAGCTTTGTTCGCCTACAAGGAAGACAACACTATCGGGAAAATGCTCGTGGACGACTGGACAGTGAGTAGTGATGGCCTTAAGTGGACTTTCAAAATTCGTGATGGTGTTGAGTTCCACAATGGAACGTTGTTAACCACAGACCAGGTAATCGGCACGCTGCGCAGGCAGAGTGAACGAGCTCCGGTATTCAAGTTGGTTTGGGAGAGATTCGGACCTGCCTCTTTTGATGAATTTATTACCAAAGAAAACGATCTCGAGTTCAGTCTAAATCTGACTTCACAGACAGGTCTGGTACTTGATGCACTAGGTCCGCAGAACTTTACCCCGCAGATGGTACTTTCGTCGTGGTACACGCTTCCTGCTACGGAATCGGCACCGGGAACTCCAATCGGAACGGGTCCATATCGTTTCGAGTCATGGACACCTGGCGATCGTTGGTCAGCAATTCCGTTTGCCAACTATTCACCAAGTCCTGAAAAATCTGACGGAGAGGCAGGTGCACACACTGCGTATTTCGATAGGGTCTCATATATTGAGATTCCAGATCAATCCACGCGTGTAGCTGCTCTCCAGACCGATGCGGTAGACCTTGTTCAGGAATTCTCCCAGGACCTGATTGACAGGTTGAAGGCAGACTCAAACGTTCAATTGATAGCGAATCCGCCTCTGAGGCTTCTCGGTCACTTTAACTATCAGATCCCACCGTTCAATGATCCAGAACATGGGCGAGACCTACGGCGAGCTGTCGTGATGGCCTACAACAATGAAAAGGCATTGCTGGCAGCTGCTGGAACCCCTGACCGAATCAATCTTTGCGCTTCACTTATGGAATGTGGATCAGCATGGGAATCAAATGCCGGCAGTGAGAACATGTACAACGCTCAACGCGTTGAAGATGCCAAGAAGATCGTGAAAGATGCAGGTTACGAAGGCTATACCATTCGATTAATGGATCCAGCTGATCGTCAGCCTGCTCATGGTGCTGCGCAGGTAACTCGTGAGGTACTGGAAGACATTGGATTCAACGTGGATCTGCGAGTCATGGACTGGGCCACGATGGTGCAGGACAGGGCAACCGTAGACCGGTGGGAGTTCTTCCACACCTGGAGTGGTCGCAGTGTTCGAATTGGACCTATTGGTCATCTGAGGTTCGGTGAACTCCAGTATGACGCCTGGTTCAATAAGTACACAGATACTGATGGAACCCAAAGAAAGCTTTTTGACGTCTTCTCTTCGGAAACTGATGAAGCCAAGATAAAAGCCGCTATGGAAGAATTCCAGCAGTACTTTTATGATGATGCGATATTCCTCCAAGTTGGTGAGTTTTTCAGCAACTGGGCGGCTAGTAACGACATCGATGGATTGCATGGTAATCCTGGTGGACAGAAGCCATACGACAAATTCTTCAAGTAGAAAAATTTGATCGGGCATCCGATGGCAAATTAATATCCTTCGGGGGAGTGACAGCTGACTTTTTGGAGGCTGTGCTCCCTCGGGGTGATTAACGATACGTTACGCCGAGCGCCCTTTCTCTCGTAATGTTCTAGGACGATTGCACAGCGAGAACTGTGCGGTAGATAAGGAATGATTAAGTCCCTTGTGGCGGTATATTGCGCAACGTGTTCTAGTATCGATCCCCGTGATAATCATGGTCGGGATAATTACTTTCACCCTTGTATATGTTGGACCCGGAGATCCTGCGGCTATCATTGCTGGTGATGAGGCAACCCCGGAAATTCTCGAGGAAATTCGTGAGGATCTAGGTTTTAATAGGCCATTTCCCGTGCAAATGGGAGATTGGTTTTGGAAATTGCTGCAAGGCGATCTAGGAACCTCTTATTTTTCCAGGCGTGAGATTACCGAACTGATTACCCCTAGGCTTCAACCCACCCTTTCTCTGGGGTTTCAAGTTGTCGTACTATCTACTTTGATCGGTATCAGTACGGGGATGCTAGCTGCCTGGAAGGCAGGCTCGCGCCTTGACAGAAATTTGATGATTTTGGCCGTCTTGGGATTTGCCACTCCTGGATTTTGGCTAGCGTTTCTGACAATTTGGGTGTTCGCTGTAAACCTTGGATGGTTTCCCGTCATCGGATATAAACCGATTCAAGACGGACTGATACCTCATTTGCATAGTATGTTTTTGCCGGTGATGGTTAACAGCATTCTAGCTTCTGCTTTTATTTCCAGGATCACCAGATCAGCGATGCTTGAGGTGCTCCGTGAGGACTATATTCGTACTGCTCGTGCAAAGGGCGCATCAGAGTTTTCTGTCTTCATTCGTCACGCGTTCCGACCATCAGCAATTCCAGTTGCTACTGTAATTGGTGCTTCGATTGCGGGTCTCGCTACTGGGTTTGTTCTAACCGAAACGATATTTGCAATTCCTGGATTAGGGAGGATGCTTGTCGACTCAATAGTCAGGAGGGATTATCCAATAATTCAGGCTTTGCTCATGGTTGTGGCGACCGTTCTCATAGCAGTTAACCTGATTGTTGATATTCTCTACGCTTATATTGATCCTAGGATCAGGTATTAACGATGACAAAGACTTCAGATTTGGGAAGTGAATGGCAACTTACGCCGCCTTTGTCAACTCGATTGCGGGGCATGTTAGGAGCGACCGGCAAAGCAGCGAAAAGAGATATCGTTTTAGGCATGTCCATTTCTCTCCTGTTTTTAGGTTTGTTTTTGGCTGTATTTGCTCCAACACTTGCCAGAACCGACTACGAACGAACTGATCCGGTCAATAGGATGCTCCCACCTTCGACCGATAACTGGTTTGGAACGGACAATTGGGGACGCGATGTGTTTGATCGGACAATCGTCGGGACTCGGTTGTCATTCCTTGTCGGATTTTCGGTGACACTGATATCGTCAGTGGTTGGTGTTTCTATTGCGTTGATTATTAGCTATTTTCGAATTTTAGACGCGGTAATGATGCGTTTCGTGGATGGATTTCTTGCGTTCCCAACTATCCTGTTAGCTCTTGCATTAATTTCGTTGATTGGTCCGAGCATAGGGAATGTGATCATAGCGTTGTCTGTAACTGCTACAGCCGGGAAAATACGACTCGTCCGTGGTGCTGTACTCAGTTTACGAGAGTCGACTTATGTTGAAGCTGCTAGAGCTGTTGGAGTACCGGTACCTCGTATTTTGATGTTTCATGTGTTGCCCAATATTGTGAGCATTATTATCGTTCAAGCCACGTTTACTCTGGCATCGGCTATTCTTGCTGAAGCGAGCTTGAGTTTCCTTGGCGCTGGTGTGCCTGAATATGTACCTAGTTGGGGCAACATTATCGCTACGGGTCAAGGGTATATTCAGGTCGGATTTCACATTTCATTTTTCCCTGGCCTGTTTCTAACAGTGACAGTATTAGCCGTAGTTCTTATTGGCGATTCTATACGCGACCACCTTGATCCTAAGTTGAGAGGTCGTCTAAGGACAACAGCGCAACAGTGAGCAACTTAGTTATATGAGTTTTGCAAGATGACAGAAGCACTGCTATCGGTTGAAAACCTACATACACAATTTCGTACAGAAGGTGGTTTAGTACAGGCGGTAGATGACGTTTCTTTTAATATCCAAGCTGGAGAGACATTCGCCCTTGTTGGTGAAAGTGGGTGCGGTAAAAGTGTGACTGCCCTTTCAATAATGGGACTTATACCTAACCCTCCCGGAGAAATAACATCTGGATCAATTCAATTTGGTGGTGTCGATCTCTTGAAGCTATCGAGCACTGAAATGCGATCTATTAGGGGCTCGAAGATTGGGATGATATTTCAAGAACCTATGAGTTCATTGAATCCTGTGCTCACAATTGAATCACAGTTGGCTGAACCACTGAAAATACACACAGGTCTCTCTGCCAGTGCTGCGAATGATCGTGCTCAAGAGTTGATTGACATGGTTGGCATTCCTGATTCGAAAACGAGGCTCAAGCAATATCCACATGAGTTGAGTGGCGGTCAACGACAGCGGATCATGATTGCGATGGCTATGGCCTGCGCACCACGTTTGCTGATCGCCGATGAGGCTACAACTGCACTTGATGTGACAATTCAGGCGCAGATTCTTGACTTGATGCAGGAAGTGACTGAAAAGTCTGGCGCTGCTTTGTTGATAATCACTCACAATTTAGGAATCGTGGCTAGGTATGCTGACCGTGTGGCTGTTATGTACGCTGGAAAATTGAGAGAAGTGGGCGATGCCAGCGATATTTATGCGGCCTCTCAACACCCCTACACAGTGGGATTATTGCGGTCAGTCCCAAGACTGGATTCTGAAAAAGGGACTCCGTTATCTCCCATTGGTGGTGAAATACCTGACCTGACAAATCTACCGGGTGGTTGTGCATTTAACCCCAGATGTCAGTGGGCTGTTGATCGTTGTTCGGTTGAGGAACCAGAATTGATAGAAATATCACAAGGAAAGCAGGTGGCCTGCTTTGAGCATGCATCAGTCAGTCTTAATGTTTGAACAGATTGGATTTGTTAATCGGTGAGCCATTCTCCTGCATCAACTGAAAATTCAGTTCCAATTCTCAAGGTGCGCGAACTGAAAGTGCATTTTCCCGTGAAGCGCGGTCTGGTTTTTCAACGAACTGTCGGTGTGGTGAAAGCTGTTGATGGTGTTGATATAGAAATCAACCATGGAGAAACGCTTGGGCTCGTTGGCGAATCGGGTTCTGGAAAAACCACTCTAGGACGAGCGATCCTCAGGCTAAATGACACTGCGGGAGGGAGCATCAGTTATAGCGGCCAAGATGTTCTGGCTTTACGTGGTCAGGAAATGCGGCGATTGCGCAAAAATATTGGGATGGTGTTTCAGGATCCTTATGGTTCCTTGAATCCTAGGATGACAGTTGGAAATATTGTTGCCGAACCGATGTTGGTTCATAAGATATTTGATAATAAATTAGAGATCAGAAACCGGGTAATGGAGCTGTTCGACACAGTAGGCCTGAACCGATCCATGGCCAGTCGATATCCTCATGAATTCTCCGGTGGTCAAAGGCAGCGAGTTGGTATAGCTAGAGCTTTGGCGTCAGGTCCAAATATACTGATTTGTGATGAACCAGTATCTGCCTTGGATGTGTCGATACAGGCGCAGATCATCAGTTTGTTTGATCGTCTCAAATTGGAGCAACAGCTTACCTATCTATTTATTGCTCATGATCTTTCGGTGGTCAGACACGTTAGTGATGTTGTTGCGGTGATGTACCTAGGTAAAATCGTGGAACAGGGCAACGCCGATGATATCTATCGAAGTCCTCAGCACCCTTATACCCAGGCTCTGCTTTCGGCAGTGCCAATTCCGGATCCTGCTGTCGAACGGAAACGGAGTCGTACCGTGCTAAAAGGTGATATTCCTAGTCCACTGAATCCACCAAGCGGGTGCGTCTTTAGTCCACGGTGTCCGATTGCAGAAGATCGTTGTTTTGTTGAGACACCGATTTCACGAACACTTAGTGATGGACGTAGAGCGGCTTGCCATAAGATATAGCTTTGCCTTGAATATCTTGGAATAGTTGGATACGACCTCGTAAGCGATTCCGATATCATCTGTACCAACATCAGAATCAAAATGGGAACCTATTTGGGGGATTACCGTGGTTAGAGTGAGTATCGTCAGCAGCAGTGATCGTACTACTGGAGTAATACAAGCGCTTGAGCTAATCGATTCGGATGTCGTTATTCCCGATAAACCGGTGATGGTCAAGCCAAATTTTGTCACTACTTCGAATCAACTTGCGGCCACGCATGTTGATTCCACCCGTGCAACGCTCGAATACCTTTCAGAAAAAGGTGTGAGTGAATTTCTTATCGCGGTTGGCCCTGCAATTGGCACACCTGATTCTGGCTTCGATAACTACGGCTATCGTGACCTATCAAACGATTTCAAGATCGAATTTATGGACTTGAATACCGACGATCGGATTCCTGTACCGGCATTTGACGATAAACTCAACCCACAGACTCTATACATGTCTAAGCGGATGTCCCAGTCATATGTTGTATCAGTATGTCCCATGAAGACTCATAACAATGTTGTTGTGACGTTGGGACTCAAGAATATCTTGGTAGGAACACTTTCA
>RQOU01000066.1 GCA_008373165.1 SAR202 cluster bacterium
CATCCTGTCTTTTAGAAGTTCGTATATCGTTACCGGTCAGCATGTAATCGCCGACAATTCTTCTTGATTCTCTCGATCCGGCAGTCGGTCCGCTGGTGAAGAAATATGCATCCTTGAACTCAGGTAAAGCTTCTTTCCACAGCTCGAACATGGTCCAGGCATCACGACGCCCCTGAATTTCAGCATTCGTCCAGTCCTTCGGATTAGTTGCGTTCCCGGGAGTACGAATCACATTGAAATAAATATCTCGACCTGAGAAAGTCGCCGGCCATGGACCTCCATAAAGACCAATCTTTCCTTCGGAACGTGCCTTCTCCAGAACAGCAGCACATTTACGACGCAACTCAAATGTAAGTTCAACAAAGCCAATTCGGAAATGTAAGCTCATCGGCTGAAGCGACTCAGCAACCTCATATGAGCATCCTGCCCAAGCCGCTACATCAGCATCACCTGTCGCATCGATAACGTTCTTAGGTCTTATAGCAACGAGACCGTCTTTGTTACTGACAATAACAGTATCGACCCGATCGCTATCCATGATCACGTCAGACACCTGAGTGTGAAACAGCAGGCTCACGCCGGACTGGATTAATACATCATCTGAAGCTTTCTTAAAAAGCTCAGGATCAGTACGCGGAATTACGCGGTCAGGGTGTTTTTCTACCTCTGTGAAATCACCATTCACGTTATATGAAAGACTTCCAGCCTGCCCCGGCTCAACAACACCCATACGCTCGAGCATCTCAAAAACAAGCCCCCCGACAACAGGCTTCCCAGTCTCTTCATAAACGAATCCATCGAATGCCGAACCAATGATGTTAGTAAAAAATCCACCGGCGAAACCCATGCGGTCAACTGCCATCACAGAGGCACCGTTCCGCGCAGCGGCAACAGCAGCACCAATACCCGCCAACCCCGTTCCACAAACAAGAACATCTGGTTCAGCGACTATGGGAAGTGATTTTGTGTACTGAATAACTGGCATAACGTAATAACAACGACTCTCTAGACCGCCATCCAAACGAAAATCTACCTACCTGGTCAAGCTCTCGGAAAATGAAGTGCTTTCACGTTCACGAAAGGCAACATTCACGCCAAGTTTTTCGAGGGTCTGTTGAAGTGTCAATTGACCTTGAGGGACATCGTGGTTTTCAAAAAACTCAAGAACGTCAGCAGCTTGCTCATCTTGACTCAGGGAGGTCACTCCCGAAAGCATCCGAACGATGCTGTTCGAAGGGAAAGCCTCATTAATCTTGTCCCAGTTCTCCTTCACGAAATCCCATGCGAGGTGCCCCTGATACTTGTTTCGCATGCAAACCGCAAGTAAATACGGAGCATCTTGAGTGCGCACTGTGCCATCGAGGGTCATCGCCAATGTACGTTTCATCTCTGCCTCACCTGGGAAGGCGGATAACGCAGACTGGTATCTCCGTTCTTCTTGTGGTGTCGAAGGATTTCGATATTTTTCGAGAAACAGATCGTACTTAGCAGTATCGCCCTTCGATGCTACAACCCCAGTAACTGCGGCTGCCATGTTTGGCTCAACCGAACCGGCATCACGCAAATAAGAATCATGTAAATCACCGGCATTTTCTAGCGCAAGATCGTCATTTCCAACATTTGCAAGCAATCGGATAAACAACCCACGTAATTCGAGGTCACGGGGTGAATCTGTATCTCCAGGTTCCCAGCCGAGCCGGTCGAGTCCAGGCTGCGCCAAATCTCTCACAACAGCCCTGTATTGGTTCTCGGCTTCTCCTTCAACCAATTTTTCAAGACCCGAAAGGCACCCTGAGAGAACCGTCCAAACATCTAGGTCAGTTTCTAATTGAAAACTCCGTGCAAACTCAAGAAAATCTGCTGCGGATGTACGACCAGCCATAACCGAAGACCATGTGTCGTCAACAAGTCCATATCGTTCAATCGAACTAAGATTCGAGAACATACTGCTTGAAACCGATTTCAACATGTCCTTCGAATACCGCGCCCGAAAGAACCCGCTTCCTCCGGCATTAACTACAACCCAGTCGGCTGGTGAATCAAGTTTTACTTCTGAAGATTTTTCCTCAAGTAAGTATCTGATTTCTGAAACCCCAGAGCCTGATCCAACCTTCAACACAACAGGAACAGACCAGATTGTGGCATCGGTTGTATCATCACGGGTGTATAAAAACCGATCTTGCTCAAGATGAATTGTTGAACCGTCTTCAGATACCGAAGCACTAACCAATGGATAACCGCGTTGGAATATCCAGGAATCCATAATTCTGCGCGCTGGTTGATTCGTAACATGCTCTATGGCATCCCACAGGTCATTAGTCTCGGTGTTAGCGTATTTATGCTTGTTTAGGTAATAACTAATGCCGTCTTGGAATTCTTCTTCTCCGAGGAACTGCTCAAGCATTCGCAGCACTGATCCACCCTTCTCGTAAGTAAGAAGGTCAAACATCCCCTCTGCATCAACCGGTGAATTCACCTCAATCTCAATTGGCCTTGTATTTTTTAGAGAGTCGACATCAAATGCCATCGAACGCTCAAGACTGAACTGGTTCCACCGCCCCCAGTCACGGTTGAAATTGTCAGAAGCCATAGTAGCCATAAACGTAGCAAAGGCCTCGTTAAGCCATATGCCATTCCACCACTCCATCGTTACAAGGTCTCCGAACCACATATGGGCAATCTCGTGCGCAATAACATCAGCTATACGAAGAAGTTCAGGCTCGGTTGATCGATCCTTGTCCACGAGCAGGAGTACTTCTCGATAAGTAATACATCCAAGATTCTCCATTGCCCCAAATGCAAAGTCAGGCACAGCAACCATATCTAATTTTTGTCCCGGATAAGGTATGCCGTAATACTTGGAAAAGAACTCAAGTGCAAACGCGCCGGCTTCGAGTGAGTAATCGGTCAGATGGCCCTTCCCAATCGGATGGACAATGCGGAGGGGCACCCCATTTACATCTACAGGGTCTGTCGCTTCGAACGGACCTACAATGAACGCGACCAAGTAGGTCGACATGACCATCGTATCTTCGAACACTACTTCTCTCTGACCATTTTTTAGATCTGTCTCAGAAATAATCGGACCGTTTGATACGGCAAACTGTTCGGAAGGAACAATAAGCGTCACACCGTAAGAAGCCTTAAAGGCAGGTTCATCAAAACATGGAAAAGCACGGCGCGCGTGGGTGCTTTCGAATTGAGTTGTGGCAATCGTATGGTCTACGCCATCATCGTCTGTAAATGTTGATCGGTAAAACCCGTGCAACTGATCGTTCAAGACGCCGGTAAACTCAGCGACGATTGTGTGCGGACCTGGAGAGATCTGAGAATCAAAACTTAGTGTGAGCCGTTCCATTTCTGCATCTAGGAAAATATCGGCCACTTCAGTATTCGAGCCAACCGAATCAACAACTCTTGCTGATTGAATCGCGAGATCGGCTGCATTCATCTGTATGGTATCGGTGGGATTATTAACTTCTACCTCGATCTCAACACTACCGATGAAGGTGGCCTTTTCAAGATCCGGTTCAAGTTTGATTCGGTAATGCGAGGGCACCACTGAGGATGGAAGACGGTGCGGATTAGATGCGATATCGGTCAAAATTCACTCCAAGTTGAAAAATGTATCTTTGGAGCGTACCGCGATGAATAGCTGACCGCTACCGGTCATGGGTCGCCATATCGATAAGTGAGTCAGCCATATTTTTTCGCCATGCCTCAATAGATTCCACTGTCCAATCGTAAAATCCTCTCCCTGTCTTCACGCCAAGATCTCCAGCATGGATCTTATCCATCAAAATACCCGGCAACGACCGATCTTTGGCTAACAGGGGAAATTCGCTTTCAGCCAAAGCAAGCACAGAGTCGAGACCTTGATTATCAGCTAACTCGAATGGTCCTGCGACGGATAGTAGCTTGCCCATCCTTGATCTAACTACCTGGTCAATCTCAGGCGCGGTGGCATGCCCATCTCTAACAATTGACATCGCTTCACGAAGTAAAGCAACTTGCAAACGATTCCCAATAAATCCTTGGATTTCTTTATGAATTAATGCTGGGCTCTTACCGATCGACCTGTAAAACCCTGTTAGCAATTCAACCGTATCGTTAGATGTTTCAGGTCCTTTTATTATCTCCACCCCAGGGAGCAAATGAGGGGGATTATAGTAATGAACACCCGCAACTTGAGATGGACGCTGCGTGGCCACAGCTAGTGCGCTTGGTAGAAAAGTAGACGTATTCGAAACCAGTACTGCGTTGGGGGGAGCTATTTTGTCGACTTTGTGAAATAGGGAGCGCTTGAGATCAAGATTCTCCGAAACAGCTTCGATAACGAGATCGGTATCCTCTACTGTTTCACTCAAGTCTAAGCTAATCGAAATCCGAGATATAGAAGTCTCGATTTCGTCGGAGGAAATTAGCCCTGCCTGGTTTAAAGCCTTCAACCCGACACGAGCACGATTAACAGCTTTATGCAGCAGTTGTTCGGACACATCATAAAGATGGACGGACCGATGGTGCGCTGCGAGCTCAAGCGCTATTCCGTGGCCCATTAATCCAGCACCCAACACTGCAACTTTTTTTATGTCAGTTGGTGCTGTCACTGGTGAACACCACCAACTGAATCTTCAGCTCCGGAACGATGGAATCGTTGACGTATTTCAACAATATCTTCTTTGGACCATCCATAAAACCCGCTACCAGTCTCAACGCCCAATTGACCAGAGTCGACCCGACTTATTAATACATCCATCGGCTCTTCAGAATTCGAAATCTCTTTGAAAAGCTCTCCGGCAATTGTTTGAACCAAGTCCCATCCGATCTGCTCCCAGATCTCGAATGGACCACCGACGGCCAGTCTACGTCCAATAGTGTTTTTGACCACCGTATCGATATCTTCTGGAGAAGCTATGCCATCCTCAACTAAGGCCAAGCACTCCCTGAATAGCGCGGCCTGAAGTTTTGTCTCAATGAGACTAACCATCTGTTTATTCTGGGACATCAATATTCAATGTTAATTAGCTGCAAAACACTAGACGGAGTAGCCAACTGAGCCGTCAGTTCGCATGGGAATAACCTGTAAGTCACGTGGCACATACGGCTGTGACTTCAATGATTCCACCTCGAGGTCTATCCCGATTCCCGAGGTGTCTGGGACGGAAATGAAACCACCATCTCTTTTCCAGGACGAATTAAATATCGCATTGAAAGGTTGCTCATCTTCCATTGAGTATTCCTGTGTAAGGAAATTAGGAATGGAAGTATCAATATTGCAGGCAGCAGCCGTCAACACAGGCCCCAGGAAGTTATGAGTGACAAGAGCTGAATGGTACGATTCAGCGAGGCCAGCAATCTTCTTCACACCGGTTACTCCTCCTCCAAGCCCAAGATCAGGTCTGACGTACTGACTGCCTCCAGCTTCGAACAATTCCCTGAACTCCCAAATAGAGTGCATGCGTTCACCATTGGCCACAGGAAGTTTGGTAAGTTTCGCTATTTCTCCTTGGGATTTAACCGAATCTATTTGAATAGGATCTTCGTAAAACAGAGGGCTAAACTCAATCAAGTGCTCGGCAAGAGCTATAGCATTCATAGGGGTCAGCTTGCGATGTATTTCAAGAATGATATCGACATCTAAACCAGCACCCTCGCGCATCGCAGCTACATTCTCCCTCGTGTCATGTATCAACCTGGGAAGAGTCATCGATTGAAAGCCATCAGGCAAAGGGTCGATCTTGATTGCCGTATAGCCTTCTTCGGCAGCGTCTCTAGAATTCAATCGAATGCCTTCAGGGGTCGTCCCCTGATCGGCAGCATCAGGACGAATTCCTCCCATGAGCAAATGGAGTCTGATTTTGTCCCTGACTTTTCCGCCGAGGAGTTGCCAAACAGGAGCCTCGAGCGCCTTACCTTTTATGTCCCATAGTGCAATGTCAACGGCACTGACCGCCCCTGATATAACCGAACCGCGAAATGGCCCCATGCGATACATATACTGCCAGTGATGTTCTATATCCAGAGGGTCTTTTCCGACAAGGTAATCCGCAAATTTCTTCACGACCGCGTCCGTGGCTTCCAAGTAGCCCCAACACGCAGATTGACCTACCCCAATCAACCCATTATCAGTAATAACCCTTACTATCTGGCTGTTACCGGCCAGGATCGATTCGACTCGTTCAATTTTCATGACGGCTAGATCTCATTTCTTTTTGTAACCACGTTCCTTAACAGGAAAGATGACTCCAGTTATCGGCACCGCGATCATCGTCAGATAAGAGCAACGGCTGTGTCCATATCCACAGCACGAGGATAAGTCTCATAATCGGGATGTCCACCGTACCGATCCATCAATATCGGATGCATGCCTGCATTTTGAGCACCTCGTATATCAGAATCAAGTTGATCCCCAATAAATACTGCCTCCTCTGCAAGTACGCCAGCTTTAGAAAGAGCCACCTCGAATATTCGAGAGTCTGGTTTTTCAAAACCTGTCTCACCCGACGTTACTGCGAAGTCAACATGCCCTGTGAGATTCATATCATCACACAAAAGTTCACCCGTTTGATTCATATTTGATATGACTGCAACAATCAAATCGCGTTCTCTAAGTCGACTGAGTCCACCAATCACATCAGGGAATAAAGTCAAACGATACTGTTGTTTACTAACCTCCTTCCAGACCTTTTCAGCGACATCCAATTCAACGCTATGTCCTGCGCCTTTTAGTACCAGTTGTTCATACTGAGAAAAAAACGTCCTTCGTTCATCGGCGTTCAAAGTTCGAACAGGTTTACTGGAGTTTTGCCGAGTCAGAAACTGATCTGCAATATGGTATCCGGCATCTATTCCGTCCTTTGTCAGAATAAACCCGAGTTTTTCAGCAGCGCGCATCTGTATATCCTCCCTGGGAGGATCAAAACCAGCGAGAGTCCCATAAATATCAAAAAAAACAGCTTTTATACCACTCATATTTAAATCATTTCAAATTTGCAATCTAGAGAAAATTTCCTGGTGAATTTCTTAACGAAGGCTGATGCACTCCAACGTGAAATTTCTAAAACTCAATTCCGGTAGACAATAAACATACGTCACCGCCACGATCAGTTAGTTGGTCGTCCCAGATGAAACATGTGCTATCGGAACGTATTTATATATAACAACGGGTGTTTCCTTATCTGACTCATTTGGCGGATACACCTGGACAAGTCCATCAGCTGCCATGTTTTTGAATTTAGATATACCTACAGAATGATATTTCGCTCGTTCTAGTTCACCGATATAAACATACTTCACTTGGTATTTGTTAAGGGTTTTCAATGCAGAACTTCTAAGCGGCGTATCGTAAAAACGATCAATCTCATCTCTTCGTTCAGAGACGCTCGATGCATACTTCACTCGCTGTTGACGCTGATGCCAATCCCAACCAATCACAGCAGGTAATCCGGTATATATGGACACTCGGTTACCCCATCGGTACAAATCGGTCAAACCCTCAATAATCACCGGCGATCCTTCAACATTCTCTTGCATCCACTCAATCGCCTCAAGGTCATATTTCAATGTCAACGGTGTTCCGTCATTTTGATACGTCACAGACTCCATATAAGCCATACCATCCAAACCAAGCCCGGTCGTATCAAATTTGGTGCTGTTGCGATCTCTGGTCCCAAGAATCGGGTACACCATCACTCCTACAACTAAGATCGTAAGTAGACCCAACCACACACCTCTACCGAGTCGAACACCACTCAACGACAACTTGCGCGCGTCAGCCAGCACCCACAGAAAATAAGCCGAAGCTATGCCAAGTAAGACCCAGGCCTGCAAATAAAACTTAAACACCGTGTTCATACGGCCGATATCGTCTTTAACAGTAAATATATCCACCCCAATCGCCAGAGCCATGGCCATGACCACGAAAACAACTGGCACTAACGAATACCTACTCCCGGAAATACCCGATCGGTGGGCGACAAGGCCGGCAGCGAACACATATGCACCGATCATCAAAGCAAATGCAATAACAGCAAAACCTGTCACAGCCAGAGACGCAACCACTGCCAAAAGAAAAATCATAAGGACCTGCCACGTCCAACCTCTTAAACCAGATCCTGGCATAGGTGGATTAGCAACCAATGTAAACGCATGGTAAATACGCTCTCGCAACATAAAAACGAACCAGCTAATGATCAAAAATATAAAGATAGAATTTATGAGAATGTAACGCCACAACTCGGTCGTAAACTCGCTCTTGACGACTCCGTTGTTAAAAAGTTCAAAGCTGGCGTGAAACGGCAAATAAACAACGTACCCAACAACGATTACAAACGTTGTGCTCGCTACGCCAATTATCAATCCTTCTAAGAAGACCCTGCGCGAGTTCAATAGCTGCCCGCCTATAAGAAAAATACCTGTCAGTATCAATTGGGTCGGAAAATCCCAGGCATTAATGGTTCGGAGTGATCCCACTAGAATTCCAATCACCGTCAAGCCGACCAATGTTTCAATTTTGGATCGGTTCCTGCCGATACGTAGGAATGCAGCGCTAGTCGCTGCAAGAGCTGTTATTGCCACCGGAATAGCGATCAAATGCGCATGTAGATCAGCAAAAAGGAACGTGAAAAAAGGAAATTCTGTAATTTCATGCCCCAACGAATCGGGCGCCATCATTCTGGAACTTCTCCAAAAATCGAATTGCCCAAAAGCGGCATCTTGAAAAAATACTCTGGCTGCCCCCTGAAATAATTGAATAAGACCATCGATATTTCCAACCACTAGCACGAATAGAACACCGAGCAGACCTGCATAAATCGGCGACCTTCGAGACCATGGAGGGACCCGTTTTGCACGCAAAGTTAACTCGGCTAGTCCGTAAACAATTGAGAAGACACCTCCAGCCGTGAGCGCAAACAGCCATGGAACGGCGAGATTATAGGCAACGGACGGCACAATCCCTGTAAAGCGAATTAAAGAAGCAACCATGAACTGGCCAAAATAGTAATAATTCAAATAACCGCCCGAGTACCACGGATCGTAAGGCGGTACTGTTGAAGACTTCACCACAGCATTGAGATAGGCGAAGTCCATGGGCTTCTCTCCACCTTTCCACGGGTGCCACAGGTCAGGGTTGGCCGCACGCACAAGCAAAAACCCTACAAAGGCCACGATCAACAACATCTCCATCCAAACTATTCTGCGCAGATTCGACCTGATATGACTAATGAGATCATTTCCAATAAAACGATGGGTCAACAATGAAACCCCGCCAAGTATGAAAACACCGATCAATACTGACAAAAAACTGAATGAAACAATGTTCGTGCTCACCAAAAGCCATGTAAGCGTTGCTACGAGAACCAAACCGAGCGGCTTAGCGAAAAGATATCCGCGATCCGGCCATGGTCTAAAAACTACAAAGGCTATAGGTAGGACGATAAAAGCAAACAGCTGGGCGCCCAGGTACCAAACAACCGGAGTAATCCAATCGGGCAACCAACGCAAAAAGAAAATCGAACTCCAGGTCCCTCCAGATTGCTGGGACACTGCATCACCTTCAGAAAGAAGTAAGCCCGTACGACTTTTTTGGAGTTGACTCCCTTTGAGGTCTGCAGAGCCTATTTCCTCACTCAGCTGCTGCCTCGTTAAACGACCTTCGTTAGCGAAGATAAAGGTTTGAGGATGCTCATAAACTGAGAAGCTTTCGTCAGCCCATCCAAAACTAATATTAAACAACCCCTCAGATGGTGAGCGGAACTGCTCAGGCGGACCAAAATCCACCCTGGCAAATGGATCCTCATAGTAGTCAACACCAAGTCCACCAATATGGCGTCCACTTGAATACGCCATTTCATATCCAAGTTCACCAGAAAAAAGTTTCTCATAAAAGGTGGATGTGACCGGATAACGCTCGGGTAGTCTCGGGATAGTTGCATAAAGCCTGTTGCTTAACAGAACGAAATAGTCAGATTCCGAAAGAAGAGTGGTCAGCTTATCGAACTTTTTATAATTCTCATCGTTATAGAGTTCAGCCCTCTCATGCATACGCAAGCCAACAACACCTGGTATTCCCTCTTCCCAATGCTCTTGCACAACTTGAGATCCAGAATCAGCGTTACTCCTAAGCCAGTTAGAAACCTCATTCACTGGATGCGGACCTGAGTAAACGCTCATGAATGACAGCGAGTAATGAACGGTGAACAACAAAACCAATCCAATTGGTAATGCTTGCAACCAGCGTTTTGAAGGTTGCAAAGACTTAATCACTTCGAAAATCCACCAAAGAAAGCGAGCACCATACAGAATGAGAAACGGAGTTATCGGCATCATGTAACGCATGAACTTCACATCAAACCAACCCGTAATCAACAAATAAGGGATTACCCAGGCGAGTATTACAAGGTCAACCTTTCTTTGGGCCAGCACTCCGGCAACAGCCGAAGCAATCAAGCCGAGCCAAACCGTTATTCCGAGAGCGGGACCAAGCCCCCAGGTTCCAAGTTGGACTATCTGGTAAAAATACCGTGGAGTGTCCTCATACTGGCGGGTGAATGGAAAATCCACTTCTCTGCGAACCATTTGCCCTTGGGTTGAAATATTGTCGACGTAAGTTTTGAAATCTATAAACATATAAGGCTGAACAACTATCAAAACCACGAAAAAAACCACAGCCGTAATCAATAGGTTCTGATAAGTAATCCGACGCTGATTGGATGCTTCGCTGGCAGCTACGCCAGATGAGTCATAACGATCACCTTTACGTGAAGTTGCAAATATCAAATGAGCAAAAACAAGTGCCAATCCCAATGGCAAAACTGAGAATTTAGTAGCAACTGCCATAGCAAACATGACTGCAGCCAAAACTGTATCGCTACGACGACCCTCTTTCGCAACACGGATGGAATAAAAAATCGTGGCGACAATGAATGTCGTCATGAAAGTGTCAACAGCAAAGAAATGACTCAGTTGGATCTGCTGGACAGCGATCGCTGACAATAAAGCTGCCAGGAGACCAACCCTGGAACTAAAGACTGTGCGACCAATCATAAAAACAAGCAAAACGGTGAAGGTATCTGAAACTGCCGAAAGCGCACGACCTGCGTAACGCAAATCGAAAATACTCATCCACTTGTATGGAGCTACGAGATAATGAACGGACTTGAGAGCGTAGTGAGGTAGACTGCCCCAATTAAACGATCCGGGATTTAGGGTGCTTTCATCCGGATCGAAGACGTTAGACCACTCGTCACCTTCGGGGAATTCAAGATCGTATACCTGAGATAGAAAGGCTCTCTCATCAGGATGGAAAAGACCACCCTGGTCCCAGTCAATTCCCCATAACCGAAGTACCAAAGCCAGCAACAACACCAGTGCTAAAATTTTCCAAGTTGAAAATCCCAGCTTAGATTTACCTGATGTTTGATCACTTGTATCTAAATCAGAAATCTGACGAGCTTGACTGTCGGGGGTTAACGCGTCGCGATTTACGACGTCCTCCGATTTAGCATCTTGAAAATCGTTCATAAATAAGAATTCTAACGTCGAGCGCCGTCTGCTGGCTGCACGAACAATTCCTCAACACCACGAATCATCAATTTAACGGTCGAAATCAAAAGAAGTTTGACCACTGACCTAATCACACCTACGCTTGATCTTGGCGTTTTTAAGCGCACAGACAACATATAGAAAGTAAAAATCTTCCGTTGAAAACATCCCCATCCGAACAACTTGTCTCAAGCTCTTTTAATCGAACTGTGCTGCCCAATGGCATACGAGTTCTCTCCAGCAGTTTTAGACACACTAATGCTGTGAGCATTATTTTCCTATTTGGCGCCGGTTCAAGATATGAGACTCCCGAACTCGCAGGAGCCTCTCACTTATTCGAACACATGCTATTCAAAGGTACGCCTGAACGACCCACTCCAAGGGATATTTCAGAAGTGGTTGAAGGGGTGGGTGGCACATTGAACGCATTTACAGACCGAGAGGTGACCGGATATTGGTGCCGCCTTGCCCAGCCAAATTATCGAGATGGTATAGACCTGTTATCGGACATGACCCTCAACTCCCTATTTAGAGAAGAAGACATCGCAAAAGAAAAACAGGTGGTGTACGAAGAAATACGCGCCTCTTTTGACTCTCCTGGTGCACGAGTCTCGATGATGCTGGATGATCTCTTATGGCCCGACCAACCGATGGGCCGTGACATCGCGGGTTCTGTCGAATCAGTCGCGTCAATTTCACGAGATGACATGTGTAAATACTTGGAAACTCAATACGTTGGATCTAACACGGTCATCGCTATCGCTGGAAATATCGAACACCAGGAAGTTGTTGATCAAATCACCAACTCTCTCGGTAGCCTTCATGATGGAAACATACTCCCAATGTTTCCTCACGAAAAAAAAGTCCTTTCAAAGAGAGTTGCACTGGAACACCGCCCAACTGAACAGGCACATCTTGCAATCGGACTTGCGGGATTTGCAAATGACGATCCAGATCGTCATGCACTTTCAATCATGTCGGTGATCCTCGGAGAAACTATGAGTAGCCGCCTCTTTGAAGAAGTTCGCGAGCAACGTGGGCTCGCATATGACATACATAGCGGTGCCCATTTTTACAGTGATTGCGGTGCGTTCGTGGTTGAATCTGGTATCGACCCGAGTCGAGTTGATGAGGCTATTCCGGTGATTCTGAAGGAACTATCTAAGATGCGCGATGGCGTCACAGAAGCAGAATGGACACAGGCCTTGCAGCTGACAAAGGGCAGGATGATGCTACGAATGGAGGAAAGCCGAGCTGTATCAAGCTTCCTAGGTGTACAAGAGCTCATTCGTGGTGAAGTACAGTCAGTCGATGAAGTCATCGCAAACATCTCGGCCGTCACCCGAGAAGACATCAAGCGAGCTGCCAACAGAGTCATCAAATCAGAGAATCTTGTACTCGCGATTGTCGGACCTTTTGATGATTCGGATCACTTTGAAGCCATGCTTAACTTAGATTGATAACTGTCAAAACAGCTTTATTGGACGCTAAATACAAGTGATCTAACTTTTTCAGAATTCGCCCAACCGTGTAAAAAAAACGCTAGGGCTTAAGAAAAAAAGCAGCGTAGCTTGCTATTTATGTTGACAAAACTAGGACCTCCAACCGACTTTAAATGGCAAGCGGATAACATCCGAGCCCTGCGTTCCCACCTAGAACTTTCGCAAACTGCACTATCGCAAGAAATAGGCATTAGACAGCAAACAATCAGCGAATGGGAGACGGGTATGTACGCACCTCGAGGCGCATCTGTTACCTGTCTAACTCTGCTGGCTGTTAGTTCGAATTTCCCGTTTGAACAAAACAACGAAGACGAAATAAAATCGACGAGAACCCAAGGATTCACGCCAAGGCGACTCGCAGATTCTGGACCCGTAACACCACAAGCGGATCCACCCAATCCTGCCCAACGCCTGACGTACGAAGCAGCAAAAGTTGCTCAGGCTGCTCAACGTCCCGCTACGTATAATTCAACTTACTTCGAGTCTCATCCATCGGCAGCGGTGCGAAAACTCGAAGTTCCGATGTAATCAAAATCGATCCCATCGGTGAACTAAGTTTCTTTTATACCTCCCATTTACGCGCCATAAATGTGCCTCCGCTTTGACACTTGCATCAATGTCCGAATAGGATTGCGCTATTGATCGATGGAGATAACACTTGGGTACACGTGTATACATCCTAATTGAAACAACGGTCGGTAAGACAACAGAAGTCGCACAAGCTCTAGAAAGCTTAAAAATGATCACGTCTGTCGACACAGTGACCGGGCCTTACAACATTATCGGTATCGCAGAAGCGGAAAGTCTTGCAAGTATCGGTGACCTGATCAGTGAGGGTATGCATCGCATACCGGGAATTGAAAAAACCATCACGTGTCTATCAGTTAGTAATTGACACACGTTTAGTCCGGTCTACTCCGGCATGGAATCCACAAATATTGCGTTTCGAATTCACTGCGGAAGAATCTAATTTCAAGCGTGACCTTGGCACGTTCCTCGACAACGCGTTACCTGATGACTGGCAGGGCCCTGCAGATGAATCACGTGATGACCACTGGGATCTAAACCAAAAAATCAAGCAGGGGCTAGCCGATCGAGGTTGGCTGGTTATGAGTTGGCCAAAAAAATATGGTGGTTCGGATTCATCACCTATGATGAACACCATATTCGCCGAGGAAATGGCGTACCGAAGAGCACCAGGACACGATCGATTTGGTACTCGGATGTTTGGACCAACTCTTATGCGATTTGGATCCGAAGATCAACGCGTTAAATACCTCGGATCAATCGCACGTGGCGAAATTCAATGGTGCCAGGGATACTCCGAGCCTAACTCTGGTTCGGATCTTGCATCCTTGCAAACAAGAGCTATCGATAGCGGCGATAATTTCATAGTAACTGGGACAAAGATTTGGACTTCCCTAGCCCATCGAGCCGACATGATGTTCATGTTGGTAAGAACAGATCCGGACTCTCCCCCACACAAGGGAATCAGTTTGATCATGGTCGATATGAAATCTCCCGGAGTCGAGATACAGCCGATCATTAACATGGCTGGCGTACATAGTTTCAATCAGGTGATATTCAACGAGGTGAGTGTTCCAAAAGAAAATCTCGTGGGAGATTTAAACGATGGATGGCGAGTTGGTATGACGGTACTAAACTTCGAAAGATCTGGTATCGACTATGCAGCCTGGGCGCGTGCCGCTTTAGAAGAACTCATCGATTATGTTTCAGGTAGTGATCCAATCATAGGAGCGATCAGTTCAGACCCAATAGTGCGTAGCAATTTAGCAAAATTAAAAACTGAAATAGAAGCTGCACGACTTATGTGCTTCGATGTCGCATGGCGGCAAGGACAAGGCGAGATTCCGTCTTCTGAAGCATCGATGAGCAAAGTTGCAGCTACAGACATCTACACAAAGGTACTCGACTATGGAGTCGAGTTACTAGGAATGTACGGAGTACTGGAACCCGGGTCGACTCAATCGGAACTGGAAGGACGCTTCCTGAAGATGAGATTGTTCTACACTTCTGGACCAATTCTCGCTGGAACCAACGAGATTCAGAAAAACATCATAGCCCAGCGAGGATTGGGGCTTCCGAGGAAGTAAATATAAACATGGATTTCGGACTTACGGAGACACAGGAACTTATTCGGCGGTCAGCAAGAGAGTTTTTAAAAGACGAGTCTAATTCAGAGACGATTCGCTCTGTAGCATCAGGCAATCACGATGCTCTTGAGAAGCTATGGAAACGGATGTTAGAACTGGGCTGGCCTGCACTAATAATCCCTGAGGAGTTTGGCGGTGCGGGTTTTTCTTTTTCTGACCTTGCCGTTCTGCTAGAAGAACTGGGTGCGACGCTAGCACCTGTTCCAATCGTAGAATCTGCGATCACTTCGTGGATTATCGAACGATATGGTTCAGAATCTATGAAGTCAGAAATCCTTCCACAAATTTCATCCGGTGACATTTTATTAACACCATCGATTGTCGAACGAAGTGGTTCCTGGGACACATCTTCTACAACAGTCGCAGCCACAAAATCTGGTACTAACCTTGTAATAACAGGCGAGAAAAGATTCGTAGCATTTGCTCAACAGGCTACTCACGCACTAGCAACAATTAGACTGGATGATGGTCAGCCTGCCCTGATCACAATACCAATATGGAAAGCTACAGGCGTCCATCAAACCCCAATGGATCATGTTGCAGGAGTTCCAGTATCTTCCATAACTTTCAATGAGGTGGTCGTGCCTGAAGCAAATATCATTGCAACGGGTAATACAGCCATTAAAGCCGTTGAAGAATTAATTTCTGCCGGCGGAGTAGCCCGCGCTGCGCAACTTGCCGGTCTCGGCAGAGCCGTTTTAGACACTACTGTCAGTTACGCTGCCAACCGTGAACAATTCGGTCAACCAATCGGTTCATTTCAAGCAGTACAACACCATCTTGCTGAAATGGCTATAGCTTCGAAGCAAGTAAATCATCTTGCGCACTCGGCAGCTTACAGTTTCTCGCGTGACGGATACTCCTACGAAAGGGCCGCACAGGCAAAAATCGCTGCTAGCGAGAAAATTTCAGCCCTATGCTGGACAGCGCATCAGTGCCACGGTGCAATTGGCTTCACCTGGGAACATGATTTACATCTTTATACTCGAAGAGCGCTGGCCTGGAAGACTGACTACGGGGATGCAAATTTTCATAAATCAAATCTCGCTGACGCAATGGGCCTATAAAAACGACATGTTTATCTGGTGAATCAGAATCATCATAAACAGAGGATAATAATCAGGTGGATCAACCTAAATGCATATTCTGCAGTATCGTCCAAGGAGAATTACCTTCAAAGAGTATTTATTCCGATGACCAGTGCATCGCATTCAATGACATTAATCCTGTAGCAAACGTCCATGTGCTGGTGATCCCACGAGAACACGTGACCTATCTGACAGAGACAACAAAACAACACGAAAAACTTCTTGGACATTTGATGCGTGTAGCAGCCAAAGTATCCGAACAAATGGGTACATCAGAAGACGGTTATAGGGTTAGCGTAAATCAAGGAGTAAATGCCGGTCAGATTGTGGACCATCTTCACCTACACGTCCTTGGCGGGGAGCAACTCAATTCACTCTGAACAACCCTCGATACTAGGTAACATGTATTTCTTCGACACGAAAACTATAGCTCTATGTACGTCTACCCAAGAGCACATCACATAGTGCATATCAGTATTCTTTCAGGCACCAGTTACTCTGCATTCAAATACCGCGAATATCGGCTATTCTGGGTGGCCGCGGCTTTCTCCAATATTGGTATGTGGTCTCTTGTTTACGGCCGTCTTTTTCTAATGCGAACACTTACAGGATCAGAAGTTATGCTGGGGCTTGTCGCTACAGCAAACTTGGCTCCAGTGCTGATTTTTTCTATGTGGGGAGGGGTTCTTGCAGATAGATTTAACCGCTTAAAAATTGTCCGATTCACCCGATTAATGTTTGCAGTAGCGACATTTGGTACGGGGATACTAATCCAAAGCGGATCTGTTGAACCGTGGCATATTCTAGTTATCTCATCAGTAACCGGGACACTTCTAGCTTTCGATATACCTTCGAGATCTGCGATGGTGGCTTCTATCGTTCCGAAAGATCATCTGGGTGGAGCAATAGCACTTTATTCAATCGTATTTGGCGCAGCAGCGATTATTGGCCCTATTCTGATCGAACCGCTTGTTTCAAATTGGGGGCTTGAAGGACTCTTCTACATCATAGGCGGATCCTATGTGCTAACGGTCATAACTCTTTTCATGATGCAGACAAAAGGTCACAAAGTAACAGCTACAACTAGAACTGCATTAGCTGGTTTGATAGAAGGATTTGCGTACCTAAAACAGCAACGATCCATATTTTCCGTCATATTACTTGGCATCACACTTGGAGTCTTTGGAACATCATTCGACACACTTCTTCCAGTATTCACAGATGAGATATTCCAAGGCGGCCTCGGAGTTTATGGACAACTTCTGCTAGGGGTGGGAATTGGAGGATTGATTGCAACAATCGCAATCACACTGATCGGCAACAGAATCCGACCAGCGCTTTATCTTACAGTTGGGGGCATCGGCCTTGGCGCTGCCCAAATTGCCTTTGCACAAACCAATGTTTTAGATTTAGCGATTATTGTCGCAGGTGTGATTGGTGGATTCAAAGTCTTAATGGGAACAATGAATACCACCGTCGTACAAACCCTGGTCGACGAAGAATTCCGAGGACGCGTTCTAAGTATCAATCAACTAACCTGGGGAGCTTCTGCACTAGGAGGTTTATTGATGGGTTATCTGGCACAGAGATTCGACGCTCCGTTCGCTATGACACTCGGTGGTTCTATAGCAATTATCGCAACGTTATACGTAGGACAGAGCCTGTTACGTAGTTTCGGTTTAGGGTCACAACCGAATCTGATAAATAAACCAACGCAAGAAAATACGCTCGATAACAAACCACCAAGCACAAGTTAAACTTTATATTTTCACTGCGATTTTTCTTCACAAAACGACATTGATTAGTTGCTAAAAAGCCCCTATTACGGGCATAATGGGCCTCTCGCCATCAGTGCATCGTCGTGATGTTGTTGGATGGACACCCGATACCGGGTTTTCTTGCTGTTATTCCAGTGTTACCAGCTTGATTATTTTGAATAAACACTTGAAAGGAGAGGGCTCTTGCACCCGTTTGCATACGTTGCCCCAAGCACGGTTGAAGAAGCAGTGGCCGTGCTAGACGAACATGGTGATCGAGCGCGTCCACTTGCAGGTGGAACCGACCTATTAGTAAAAGCCCGCGCCAACGTCTGGGAGTTAGACGCTGTGGTCGACGTCAAAAACATTCCCGAGCTTATGAATCTTGAGGTCGGCAAAAACGGACTGAGCATTGGTGCAGGCGTGCCGTGCTATCAAGTCTATGAAAACGACCAGGTCGCTGATGAATACCCAGGAATTATTGATGGCACATCAATAATTGGTGGCATCCAGATCCAATCCCGTGCAGGCTTAGGCGGAAACCTTTGCAACGCAGCACCATCTGGAGATGGAATTCCTGCGCTAATAGCGCACAGCGCAGTCGCCCGTATCGCCGGCCCTAATGGAACTCGTGAAGTAGCGGTTGAAGAATTCTGCACAGGACCAAGCCGAACAGTAATTGAGCCCGGTGAACTTCTAGTTAGTATCGAGGTCCCAAAACCTGCAGCAAATTCTGGGGCAGCTTACACGCGTTTTATCCCGCGGAATGAAATGGACATAGCAGTAGCTGGTGTTGGTGTCTATGTTGTGCTTGATAATTCGGGCAATAACTTCGAAAGTGCCAGGATTGCATTAGCATCAGTGGGTCCGATTCCTATACTGGCAAATGAAGCTGGTGACAGTCTCTCCGGCAAACCCGTCAATGACGAAACCATTGCAGCTGCTGCCAAGCTAGCAAGAAATGCAGCCAGTCCCATTACTGACATGCGTGGAACGATCGAACAGCGAAAACACCTGATAGAAGTGCTCACAGACCGAATGATCAAACAGGCTGTCGAGCGAGCAAAGGGCTAAAGATACACATGACTACTTCATCTCCGAGCAAGGTTCATGTCACAACAACAATCAATGGCCAAGAGCATGAATTGCTTGTACCGCCATACATGAGCCTCCTCGACACACTCCGTGAGCTGATTGGGCTGACAGGAACCAAAGAAGGCTGCCTAGATGGAAATTGTGGTGCATGCACAGTTAGCGTGAACGGTAGAATCGTCGATTCATGCTTAGTGCTCGGACCTGAGGTTGACGGAAAGACCGTTGACACTGTCGAGGGCATGGCCACGACAGACGGCCTTCACCCGTTACAACAAGCTTTTCTAGAAGAAGCGGCGCTGCAATGCGGTATTTGCACTCCAGGGTTCTTAGTCGCCGCTAAAGGGCTGTTAGACAATGAACCTTCACCCAGTGAAGGCCGAATCCGACACTGGCTGGCTGGAAACTTATGCCGCTGCACAGGCTACGACAAAATAGTGCGAGCAGTCCAAAAAGCGAGTAGCTAGTACTTTAATAAAACGCCTGAGGATAAATTCCAATTGGCACCCCACCTAATACATGGGATGGTCTGGAGATAAGCAATGGTCGCAACATTTGAACCAAAAACTGACTACAAAGTAGTTGGCACACGCCCGATACGACACGACGGTTACGACAAGGTAACTGGACGAGCAGTTTACGGTGCAGACATGAAACTGCCCGGCTTGATCTGGGCTGTTTGTGTACGAAGTCCGCACGCTCACGCCAAAATCAAATCCATAGACACATCTGCAGCCGAAGCGTCAACAGGAGTATTTGCAGTCATCACAGGCTCAGATATGCCAAAAGCTCAAAGCAAACTTGTCGATCTTGGTGAAGGCAATATCAATTTCAAATGGGCATCCAATAAGCTAATGGCGGATGACAAGGTTCTATACAAAGGTCACCCCGTCGCAGCAGTAGCAGCAGCCGACCGATATGCAGCTGAAGAGGCCGCAAGAAAGGTGGTTGTGGAATATGAAGTGCTTCCATCAGTTACAAATGTTGTAGACGCTCTTGCCGAAGACGCGCCTATTCTTCTAGATGACTTGGTAGGGGATGATCTCGGTAAAGACGTTAACAACACCAATATGGCAGCGCACGAAAGGCATGAATTCGGTGATGTTGAAGGTGCGATGAAAACTGCGGCTCACACTATTGAACGTGAGTACAACATGCAGATGGTCCATCAAGGGTATATCGAGCCACACAACGCAACCGCGACTTGGGACGAAGAAAATCGAGTCAAGGTATGGACAAGCACTCAGGGTGCTTTCACTGCACGCACACAAATCGCTGGAATACTACAAATTCCTATTTCAAGTGTAAAAGTCACCCCTCTGGAAATCGGAGGCGGATTTGGAGGCAAGATCCCGGTTTATTTCGAACCCCTTGCAGCTCTTCTATCAAAGAAATCCGGACGACCCGTCAAAATGGTCATGGAGCGAACAGCTGTATTCGAAACCACAGGCCCTACACCAGGGGCCAGAATGATCATAAAACTTGGCGCAGATGCAAATGGAAAGCTCGTCGCTGCCACTGCAGACATATGGTTTGAGGCAGGCGCTAACCCTGGAGCATTTATAGATCCCGCAGCACAGTGTGTCTATGCTCCTTACGAAATACCAAACACGCGAATTGATGGTTGGGACGTCTTAGTCAACAAGCCCAAGGTAGCTCCTTACCGAGCACCAGGTTCCCCTCAGGTTGCATTCGCTATGGAGACTGCTGTAGATGAATTGTGCGAGCAGGCTGGCTGGGACTCGATGCAATTCAGAATCGACAATGCATCCAAGGAAGGCACACGTCGTGGAGACGGAGTCCTTTTCTCAAAGATAGGTATGCAGGAGGTATTAGAAGCAGCCACCGCATCAGACCACTGGAACTCGCCAGTTGGCGAAGCTCCCGCAGGCAAAAAGCGTGGTCGGGGTATAGCGAATGGTTACTGGTTCAATATCGGCCTGAAGTCCTCGGCAAACTTATCCCTGAACAGCGATGGTACGGTGCAATTAACAGAAGGCTCGACCGATATCGGTGGGTCAAGAACATCAATGGCCATGCATGTTGCTGAAGTATTGGGTATTGGAGCACATGATGTCAGGCCGACTGTAGGTGACACCGAATCCATAGGATATACAGACGTAACCGGTGGATCACGTACAACCTATGCCACTGGATACGCTTGCTGGATAGCAGCAAACAACCTTGTTGAAGAACTTAAAAAACGCGTTGCAATCCTATGGGACATCGACGAAAACGACGTCGATTTCAATGATGGAGTTTTCAGCTCAAAATCCGAGCAAAAAAAGACCATCTCTTTTAAAGACCTAGCAGGAAAACTCGAAGACCTCGGTGGACCAGCGAATTCTACTGGTAGCGTTGATCTAGAATCTGCTGGTGACGGGTTCGGAATGCACATAGCGGACGTAGAAATTGACCTGAAAACAGGTAAAACGGATATCGTGCGCTATACCACTATTCATGATGTCGGCACTGCAATTCATCCCTCATATGTCGAAGGACAAATGCAGGGTGGGGCAGTTCAAGGAATCGGATGGGCACTTAACGAGGAATACTTCATGACAGATGAAGGCTCCATGGCAAATTCCAGCTTCCTTGACTACCGCATGCCCACCAGCCTTGATTTACCAAAAATCGAGACGGTAATTGTTGAAGTCCCAAATCCCCTGCACCCATACGGGGTACGAGGGGTCGGAGAGACTCCGATATGTCCACCAATTCCGGCTATTGCCAACGCTATAAAAGACGCGGTCGGAGTTAGGCTGTACAAAACTCCTATGAACGCTGGAAGCATTGTGGATGCACTTAAGTAAAAAAGGACACTAAATACATCACCAATCAGTGGGCCGGAAGTCATTAACAGCTTTCCGGCCCACTTGCTTAGAAATATCTTTGAACTACACTAGAACTCAACGGTTCCAGAATCGAATCTAACGAGGAAATCGAATGGTCGCAACGTACGAAACCAAAACTGATTACAAAGTAGTAGGCAAAACGCCTATCAGACACGACGCTCTCGAAAAAGTTACGGGAAGAGCTGTGTATGGAGGGGACGTTAAAGCACCTGGTTTGATTTGGGGGGACGTTGTACGCAGTCCGCATTCACACGCAAGGATCAAAAGCATTGACACTTCAGATGCTCTGAAACTAGAAGGCGTTTTTGCTGTCTTAACCCATGATGATTTTCCAATCGCAGAGGAACGCGAGCTTGAATCTGGTGAAGACGTAGTGAACCTGAAGCGAGATCAAGCCAACGTTATGGCAGACGATAAGGTGCACTACAAGGGACACGTCGTAGCAGCAGTGGCAGCGGTTGACAGAAATACTGCTGAAGAAGCAGCTTCAAGAATAAAAGTTGAATACGATGTCTTGCAAAACGTATCAGATGTGGACAGTGCGATGTCTGATGACGCCCCGATCATTCTCGAAAACCTGGTCGGAGATCATCTTGGAGAAGATGTCCCTAATACTAATATCGCCAAGATATTCCGATATGAATTTGGAAATCTAGATGATGCATTCAACAATTCGGATCTTGTTGTAGAACGTACCGTAACTATGTCGATGATCCATCAAGGCTACATTGAACCGCACAATGCAACGGCTATTTGGGCGGAAGACGGTCAAATTACAGTCTGGTCAAGCACGCAAGGCTCTTTTGGTGTGCGATCACAGACCGCAGGCATGGTGGGAGTCGCAGAGTCCAAGGTAAAAGTTAACTATGTCGAAATAGGTGGCGGATTTGGCGGAAAAACCAAAGTTTATCTCGCTCCGATAGCCGCACTTCTATCAAAAAAATCTGGTGGACGACCAGTTAAATTGGTAATGGACCGAACGTCAGTATTTGAAGCCACAGGTCCTGCTCCTGGTGGCAAAATCCGAATGAAGATCGGCGTTAATAAAGATGGCAAAATTACAGCTGCCGATACCGACATAATGTTTGAATCCGGTGGATATCCAGGTTCAGCCGTGGGCGCTGCTGCAAATTGTATTTTCGCTTGCTACGACCTGCCTGCTTCTCGGATTACTGGTTACGATATTCTGGTCAACAAGCCCAAATCAGCCGCATACCGCGCTCCAGGGTCTCCCCAAGCTTCGTTTGCAATCGAACAAGTTGTAGATGAAATATGTGAAAAAATGGGATTCGACAAACTTCAGTTTAGAATCGACAACGCTGCTCATGAAGGAACACGGCGTGGTGACGGGGTTAGGTTCATGAGGATCGGACTGGAAGAATGCTTAGAAGCAGTTAAAGAATCAGAACACTGGAAGTCCCCGCTAGGAGAAGCACCTCCCGGAAAAACCAGAGGCAGAGGCTTAGCTTCAGCATACTGGATGAACGGTGGAGGAAAATCCACATGCGATTTAATGCTTCAAGATGATGGAACTGTCACCATGAACGAAGGTTCTGCAGATATTGGTGGAACTCGCACTTCTATCGCTATGCAGGCAGCAGAAGTACTTGGGATACCAGTGGAAGACTTCCACCCGAGCATTCCAGACACGGACTCAATTGGGTGGACTGGTACTACAGGTGGATCACGCACTACTTACACTACCGGCTTGGCAGCATACAACGCTGCCCACAAGCTTGTTGACGAGCTAAAGGAGCGCGTGGCAAGTCTATGGGAGACAGAAGTAGAAAAAGTAAGTTTCAAAGATGGAACATTCACATCCAATGGTGAATCAATAGGCATTCAGGAATTGGCAGGTAAACTTGATCCTACCGGTGGTCCTGCAACTTCAACTGCTTCTGTAAACCTTGCGGATGCCGGAAATGCATACGGCGTTCATATATGCGATTTAGAAGTTGACCTGGCTACAGGCAAGACAGATGTTATTAGATACACCGCAGTGCAGGATGTTGGAAAGGCCGTACACCCTCAATACGCAGAGGGTCAGGTTCAGGGCGGTGCCGTTCAAGGAATAGGCTGGGCGTTGAATGAAGAATACTTCATAACTGACGATGGCTCTATGGCCAACAAATCATTCCTCGATTACCGAATGCCAACATCCCTGGACATGCCTATGATCGAAACTATCATGGTCGAGGTACCCAATCCACTACATCCATATGGTGTCCGAGGCGTAGGAGAAGTACCGATTTCTCCTCCTCTTTCGGCGGCAGCACAAGCAGTGGGTCAAGCAACTGGTAAACGATACTTCGATCTACCCGTAAAGCCAGGACGGATTTTAGAAGCCACAAATGGTGGTTAGAGACGAGATCACAAACAGCAGGAACTGAAAAATGGCTCATGTCTTCCTACCGTATGTATTACGTAAGTATGCTGGCGGCGTGGAAACAGTTGATATGCCCGCAGACACCTTGGGTGAGCTAATTGAAAAGCTTGAAGACAACTACCCAGGCATGAAGCGGCACTTGATTGTTGATGATGCGCTCAAACCAGGTCTTGCTGCGATAGTTGGTCATACAGCGACTCGAAGAGGCTTACTGCAAAAGCTTACTCCCGACGTAGAAGTACACTTTATAAAGGCTATTTCAGGCGGTTAAAGTCATTTAGGTCATAGTCATCAGAAACTGATAACGATCATTAGATCCCATCTTCACATGCAACTACAAATTACAGAGTAGGAACACAGGCAATGACGATCTCTCAAGTTCCCAGAAACAATATTTCCGATAATACTAATTTCCAAGATGGTAATTTACTGAACGTGCAATGCAAACAACAACTCGCCGACGGTATCTCTGGGTTACTTTCAGCTATCGGTAATGGTGTCGATAGAGAGGGAACAGCAAAAACGCCGACGCGTGTCGCAAATATGTATGACGACCTACTATCAGGATATACGGTCGATACTAACGCACTTCTAAACGGTGCTTTATTTGAGGTTGAATACGACGAGATGGTCGTAGTAAAAGACATCGACTTCTACTCACTCTGCGAACACCATTTACTTCCCTTCTATGGAAAGGTTCACGTAGGTTACCTCCCGGACCAAAAAATTGTTGGGCTCTCTAAAATTCCCCGACTAGTGGAAATGTTCGCAAGGCGACTACAGGTACAAGAGCGCATGACCCAACAAATTGCAACTGTAATGGACGAATTAATCGAGCCAATTGGAGTTGGAATCGTCGTCGAAGCACAGCACCTATGCGCCGCAATGCGAGGCGTAAAAAAACCTAACACTGTCATGACTACCAGCGCTGTACGTGGTCTTTTCAAACGCAATTCAACAACGCGTGATGAATTCATGGGACACGTCCGTCATTCGTAACCAAAATAACCAGTAGAACAAATGGATCCAAACTCAAAAGTAGCGCTAGTAACCGGATCAGGAAGGCGTATTGGACGCGCTTTAGCATTAGCCCTTGGTGACACAGGTTGCCGCGTTGCCGTCCACTACAATCAATCAGAGCGGGATGCGACCGAAACTGCCTCGTTGATTAAAGCTATGGGCAAAGAAGCCATTACTTTCAAGGCTGATCTTGAAGACCCTATCCAAGTTAAAGATCTTGCGGTGGATATAAAAAAGCAACTTGGTCCAATTGAGATCATAGTTAATAACGCATCTGTATTTGACAAATTGGGGCTGGAAGAAGTTTCAGCCCAAGAGTTAGATCGCCATTTCGCAATAAACGTAAGAGCACCTTTCCTCTTAGCAAAATCGATGAACGAACAACTTACGACCGGCTCTGCAGGCAAAATTATAAATCTCAACGATTGGCGAAAAGCCCGCCCAACTCGATTGGCATACGGAGTCACAAAATCCGCTCTGACAGGACTTACACGTACATTAGCACTCTCGCTAGCTCCCAATATTCAGGTAAATGAAATTGCACTAGGCGCGATATTGCCACCCGCAGATATACCCGTCGATCGACCACGTGAGGATATCGGCATAAACCTCGGCCCAGCTGATCGAATGGGATCTCTCAACGAAGTGGCCAGCGCGATGATGATGCTAATCCAAAACGATTTCATCACCGGAGAAACAATCAACGTCGATGGTGGGCGCCACATAAACTGAACCGAAGATAGTCCCAGTCTTTAATCTGAATTATTTCCTAATGCAAATAAACAACAACAAGCTTCTCGACACAGTCAAAATAGAACGACTCGAACTCGATTGCATTATCGGAATTAACCCATGGGAGCGCTTAACCAAACAGCAAATCACCGTAGATATAGAAATAGACACCGATCTTACTGCTGCCGGTAAGTCAGATTCTATTGAAGACACTATCAACTACCGCACGATAGCCAAAACCGTAACAACCGAAGTTGAAAAATCAGATTATGGGCTCGTCGAATCCATTGGCGCAAAAATAGCGGATATTTGCCTTGAGGACGATCGTGTATTTTCGGTTAGGGTAACGGTGCGCAAACCAGGGGCGGTCAGAAAAGCCTCGGCTGTCGGAATTGTTATAAGACGAAACCGCACAGAATAAATAAGAAATTTCGCTGAGTCCTTAGCCTAGACGGCAATTGGTTTACGCTATTTTTCTTCTTGGGATTGAGATGATTTGCGACCACGCAGAGGTAGCTCACGTATAAACGCTGTAGCCACAAGTGCGAAAAGCACAAAAATGAAACACAAAAAGAAGACATCGCCTACTGCACTAGCCAGAGATTCCCGTATCGCCCCGACCACTTGCGCGCCGATAAGCGATCCGGATTCACCAGAAGCAGCGAACGCGCTTGTCAAATTGTCTGAGGCCTCAGGGCTAAGTAGAGCATTTGGATTCCCGGTAATCTGATCAAGCAACTGAGGTGGAACATATTCGGATGCCTCATTAGGAAGGTTTTGCGTCATCTCATCCTTAAAACGACGAACCATGTAGGAACCAAACACGGCAAGACCTATAGCGCCACCAACAGAACGGAAAAACTGAGCAGAGGATGTAGCAATGCCCAAGAATTGTTGCGGCACCCCATTCTGTATGGCGATCGTATACAACGGAAAAGAAGTTCCGAGACCAAATCCCATGACCACAGCCGATATCAGCGCGTAACTGTGCGTCGTTTCTCCTGACACACGGCTAAGCATCAAGGTTCCTATACCCATTATCGACAGGCCAAGAATACCCTGTACACGATAGTGGCCGCCCGTGCGGGACAATACCTGCCCACTAATAGCAGCGCCAAACACGATTCCCAACATCATAGGTGTCAAAAAACTACCACTCGCCGTAGGTGAGGCCCCAAGGACTCCCTGAAACAACAGCGGTACAAAGAATATGCCGCCAAACATAGCAAAACCCGTCAACAAGATAACAAGCAACGCTATTCCAACAACGCGATTCTTAAACACAGCCAACGGCAAGATCGGATCAGCCACCCGAGTTTCATATAAAGCGAAGACAAACACCATAAAGGCACTGAAAGCCAAAGATCCTAAAACTACTGGATGAGACCATTCGTACTGGTTGCCACCCCAGGATAAACCTAACAATGCCGGGACAATCGCCAGAACAATTAGAACAGCCCCACCAACGTCAATTTTTCTTTTTGGACCATCTTTTTTAGCATTCGGAAAAAGTCGGATAAATAAGAAAATGATCGGAATACCTAATGGAATATTTACAAGAAAAATCCATTCCCAAGATAGTTGATCTGTGATAACGCCACCAAGCGTCGGGCCTAAAACAGAAGAAATCCCGAACATGGCAGCAATGATCCCCTGGTATTTAGCTCGTTCTGCAGGTGGAAAAAGATCGCCGATCGTAACAAACGATAATGCCATGATCATTCCACCACCGAGCCCTTGAATTCCACGAAATATGATCAGGGCATTCATAGACTGCGAACTAGCAGCAAGAACCGATCCAATCAAAAATATCGATATACCACCCACAAACAACCACTTACGACCGTAAACATCTGAAACTGCACCGGTAATCAATACAACCGATGTGGAAGCCACAATATATGCGCTTGAAACCCAGGTAACGCGATCAAACCCATCAAGATCTGCCATGATCCTCGGAATCGCAGTAGCTACAATCGTCTGATCCAATGAGGCCAGAAACATGGCGAACATCACGCCAATCAGTGTCAGTCGAATCTGGCGATGGGTTAATCCCGGATCGTTCCATTCAGCCTGAGAAGAACTGGACTCCGTTTGGGCCAATGCTGCTTACTCCATTAACTCACAAAAGATTTATATAGATCTAAGAAGATCCATTCATCGCTGCGAATACGCGTTCTGGACTCATGGGCAAGCTCGTCATTCGTGCGCCAGTTGCATCATGGACGGCATTTGCAATCGCTGCAGGCGGAGCAATGATCGGCGGCTCTCCAACACCTCTTATTCCAAACGCTCCGTCATCTGCAGGAGTCTCTAAAATCACCGTACCTATCATGGGAAGATCAAGGGCAGTAGGCATTCGGTAATCTAGAAAAGAAGCGTTCCTCATAAGACCCTGATCGTCATACACGTATTCTTCCGAAAGAGCCCATCCAATACCCTGGACGGCACCACCCTGCATCTGGTTTTCAACCTGAGTCGGATTAACACATTTGCCTACATCTTGAAATATTGTAAAGTCCATCAATTGGATCTTACCTGTTTCAGGGTCTACCTCTACATCAGCAATAGACATAGCGTATCCATTCGCAGGTCGCATACCGGGATCATTAGACGCTGTAGCTATTATGTTAGATCCGTTCTTCGTGACAGCGGATCCCGCTTCCTTAAATGACACCTTTGAATCTTGGTTGTCTCTGGCATAAAAGTGACCATCTTCATATTCCACGAATTCCGCGTCAACCCCGAATCTGACAGCCATCTTTTCTTTCATTTGAGAAATGACCGACGATCCTGCCTTGAACACAGCCTGACTAAGGGTTCGTGTTATTCGCGAACCCGCTGCGTTGCCCGTGTAAGTGATGCCCTCGGTATCGGCTGTATGCACATTTACTTCATCAGGTTCAATGCCAAGGGTTTCGGCCGCTACCTGGGCAGTTCCCGTACGAATACCATGTAAATCAACAGCACCGATAGAAACATCAACTCCTCCATCGTGATTGACCATGACTCTTGCACTTGAAATTTCAATCCCACAAGGCCACCAGCCAATTCCAACGCCCCTTCCTACGGGCCATCCATTTTTACTTGGCTTCAATGGGCGATTGTATTCATCGGATTTTTTTACCTGCTCTAGCATTTCAACAATACCGATACGGGTGTATTCCTCATCATCAACATTTGAATCACCGGTCTTAGAAGCATTTTTAATTCGGAAATCCATAGGGTCGTACCCGATGGCAGAGGCGAGTTCATCGAGGGTAGATTCTCCACAGAATGTCGCCACGGTAGCTCCAGGCGCACGATAGGCCGCTACACGCGGAGCATTAGTAACCACATCATATGCATCTACCTTAGAATGCTCGGGTTGGTAACAGGCGAATATAGTCTGCATACCTCTCAAGACCGGTGATCCTGGAAACCCTCCGGCGCCAAATACAAGTCGGGATTGAGCTGCTTTCAGTATGCCATCCTTCGTAGCACCCATTTTCACCGTGACGACTGCACCAGATGCGGGACCTGTAGCTTTGAGCACCTCTTCGCGATTTAGCACAATCTTTACAGGCTTACCTGACTTACGAGATAAAATCGCAGCGACGGGAGTCACACGTGGAGTATTTTTTGCACCGAATGCACCACCGACTTCAAGAGGGATTACTTTAATTTTGCTCACATCTATACCAAGAAGGTTCGACATGTTTTGCCTCAAAGGAAAAGAACCTTGAGAGTTAGCCCACACGTCCATATGACCATCAGCACGCCAATGAACCGTTTCGGCCTCTGGCTCGATATAACCTTGATGCACCAAAGCCGTTTTGAAAGTTCGCTCTATAACAACATCTGACTCCGCAAAACCCTTCTCAACGTCACCTTTTCCACCTTCCATATGACCCGCTATATTGCTGGGTTGGTCAGCTGAGCCGGATAAAGATGTGGCAATAAGACCCTCATGCAGTAGTGGAGCTTCTGGTGACATTGCCTCGATCGGGTCTGTTACAGCAGGCAAAACATCGTATTCAACTTTGACGAGTTTCGCTGCTTCTTCTGCAATGTGAATATCAGTGGCAGCAACTGCTGCAACGGGATGACCTTCAAACAAAGCTTTTCGCCGACCCATGATCAGGTTGGCAAGAAATTGAATACCAATTTCAACTTCGCCTGTGTCGACGTCACCTGATACCTCTGATGGAAAATCAGCAGCGGTACAAACAGTTTCCACACCGGGCATTGCTTCTGCTTCGGAAGTGTCAATTGACAAAATACGGGCGTGAGCATGGGGACTGCGAACAATCTTTGCGAATAACGAACCTTGCGCAGTAAAATCAGCTCCGAAAACTGCCCGCCCAGTTACCTTCTCATCACCATCAACTTTTCGATATCGCTTACCGAACTGATTAAAGTTTAGACCGTCCGCAGAGACCCTAGTTTCAATCGTCACAGAAAGACCTGCCAAACGTATTTATTGGTTGAAAATCACGATCGCGACCTACTAACATTTACAGTGGCCACTGAACACGCCACTTTACCAGAGGAATCCTAATTCAATATCTAATTACAAACCCCATTAAGTAGAAAATAGCCTAAGAGGGCGTTGAAGTATGCCTGCAAATCTAAAGTTCTGGTATTCGCTTTATGAAGAGAACTAACTAGAGTAAATACTGCACTTTAGCACCCGACAGATACTTCTATGATGACAGGTACGGATGGTCAAACACTCAACAGCGCAAGATGTTATTGGACAACAAATGACTGAATCCTCAATAGCTCTGAATACCGAGGCAGTTACAAACGAGTTTGATCGTCAAATATCAGATGGATTCCACTCTTCTGCAACTCTTGCGGTCTTCCTCGAAGGGAAGCCGGCGATGGATATTACGCGCGGAGCAATGCACGCAAAGCCGTTATTCAGAGTTTTCTCCGTAGGAAAACCATTGGCTGCCGCTATTTTATGGAGGCAAAAGGCTAGGGGGTACTTTGATTGGGATACTGCCATTGCAGAATACTGGCCAGAATTTGGAACCCGCGGAAAATCTTCCATCACTGTGGAACAGGTGCTTTCGCACTCGGCAGGACTATCTGACCATTCAAACATCCCGCCGACAGACTATAACGACTGGGGCAGAATCGTATCTCATATCGAAGACATGTCCCCCCAGACAGAGCCTGGTTCAGCAGTCAGTTACCACGCTCATACATTCGGGTGGATAGTTGGAGAATTCGCATCAAGGGTGTCCGGTTTATCGTTCGATGAAGCTTTCAAACGAGAAGTTACCCTACCACTCGGGTTAAAAAGCACATCATATACTCTCGAACCTGTGGACTTTGGACGCGTAGTCCCTCTTGAAGTAAGCGCTGAATGGAATGACAAAGAAATAGCAAATAACATGGATTTAATACTGAGAGCACAAGTATCCATGCCTGCAGGCTCGATGATCACAACAGCAAATGATGTTGCAAAGTTTTATGCTGCTATATCTAGTAACGGTGTCATGAACGGTGTCAGATGGTTACCAGAAGAAGTTATATCAGAAGTATCTTCAGTAAAAGCAGAAGGCCTTGATGGAACATCAGGCGCATACTCACGTGTTGGACTTGGTGTGAGATTACCATCCGATCCTCCCAATCAATACGCCAGCTTAAACAGTAGTGACACCGTAGGACACAGCGGACTTGGAACATGCACGAGTTGGGCGAGCTTAACGAGCAACGTATCGGTTGCTTACGTAACGAATTGTTTTCAACCTGACATGCAAAACGATTATCGATTACATGAAATGTCAAAAACAATAAGGGCTTCTATATACGCAAACTAATCAAATATGAAGACCTGAGATAAGCATTTGGCAACACAAGAGCATAAAAAAACATTCCCTGGTAAAAATTGGCAGGTTTCCGAACCAGATGAAGCAGGTATAGATCAAACCAGACTATGTAAAGCTAGAAGATTTCAGGTTGAGCAATCAGGAAGCAGGCCTTACCGAATATTGATTGCAAGACATGGAAAGATTATTGCTGAATGGAATTTCGGTATCGACCCCGAAATAAAGGCCTCACAGGCATCGGCGTCCAAATCAACTTTTTCTTCCGTCCTGGGCATCGCTATCAAAGAAGGGGTGATTAGCTCTGAAAATGACAGAGTTGTTGACTATTATCCTGAGATGCTCGAAGTTTCAGCCGGCCAAGGACCTAAAAAGGGACGTTTCGCTTTTGCCGAAAACGAAGAAATTACATTCAGGCAATTAATTGGCAATACCTCCGGTTACATGAAACCGGGAGAAGCTCCAGGTAAAGTATTCAATTACCAAACTTTCGGCATGAACGTATTAACACACGCCGTAGCATCTGCCTACTCGTTGTACAAAACTGCCAATCCTCGCCAAGGGGCAGGTTTCGGAACACTTACTGAATGGAAAATCCGAAATCCCATAGAAGGATCATGGTCATGGGTATACAAAAACTTTGAAATGCAACCGCAAGCTCGAACAGATATTTTCGGATACATGACCGTCTATGAGATGACACCGCACGACATGGCAAGAATTGGTTGGCTATGGCTAAATCGGGGCAGATGGGATGGTGCTCAAATAATCCCATCACATTGGATAGATAAGGCAACCAAAGTATCAGATGAGATTATTGCGAACGAACCAGTAAAACGACACGTATATGGCTTGGGTTTCTGGTGCAACGATCAAGAGCAAGTCTGGCCAGATCTTCCTTCAGATTCCTTCGCAGCAAGTGGAGCAGGCAACCAGCATATATGGGTCTGCCCGTCCCTAGAATTAGTCGTGGTCCAATCACCTGGCACTTACCCATCAAGAGGCGTATTCGACTCAGATGAACAGATCATTGATCGCAAGGAGATGCAAGGACTGCTGGGTAGAATCATCGAATCTATTGAATGATGATGAGTTATTAGTCGAATGATATGACACCAAACAGACGATGACGAACTTATGACTGCTGGTAACCTTCCTGCTACTGATAGGATTTCAATTGAGAATAGACTATGAATGACCGATTTTTTGCCCTTAGTATTGCGGGTGGAAGGGGCGAGCGCCTACGTCCATTAACTGATGATCGCCCAAAACCCATGGTTGAAATCAATGGGAAGCCAATAATTAGCTATCAGGTTGATTGGATGCGATCTCAAGGAGTAACGGATGTAATATTCCTCTGCGGCTACAAGGGAGATATGATTCAGAACTACTTTGGCAACGGATCCAAACACGGAATCACCGCACACTATTCATTTGAAGACACACCTCTAGGTCGAGGAGGCGCACTCAAACAGGGGCTCTCGCTGGCACCAGACAATGCGACAAATGTACTGGTCGCCAACGGCGATATCATCACAAATCAGCCGCTTGGTCCTATCTCAGATCTGCATCACAAAACAGGTGCAATAGGCACAATCATGCTGGTTCCATACAACAGCCAATATGGGATAGTTGAATCCAATAACCAGAACATCGTGACCAAATTCACTGAAAAAGGTGACCTGCCATATTGGATCAATGCTGGTGTTTACCTATTCAGCAGGCAGATTGAATCGCTTTTACCAGATTTGGGTGATCATGAAACAACAACGTTCCGAGATCTTGCACGCGACGGACAACTGGCCGCCTTCCACTCCAACAGCACTTGGACGAGCATAGAAAGCCCAAAGGACCTGAATGACTTCTCGGACCAAATCACAAAAGGTCAGATTAAACTAGCTTAAATGCTTCAAACAGGATTAATCAGGATTAGCCAATAATCAAGTAGTTTGAAAAACCATGTCTTGTCGAGCAAGCTTAGCCACTTTTATTGAAGCAACCCGAATACTTTCCAAGCTTGTGTCAATCCATATGTCATAAAGATTGCGATCATCTGGTTGAACACCATGAATACCGTAAAAATACTCGCGCTGGAGCTTCTCCCGCTTTTTTATAGAGTATTCAGCGTCAGAAACGGATTTCAATCCTTCCCTATTCATAACCCGTGCTACACGATCTCCCCAAGAAGCAAATAACCCAACCTTCAATGCACTACGCTCACCAGCCTCAACACATCCGGCACGATGTACCAGAACAGTATTTCCAAGATCGAAAACCCCATCGACGCTAGTCGGATGAAAATCCTTAGTGTGTGCGGCTATAGGACCCTCACTATCCCAAGTCAATGGCAAAAGCAAATCTTCAGGTACGTGAAAATAGGGGTCCCCAATTGCGTTTCCAATGGCCATGCCCGAAACGGCGCGCTCGACAAATAACCAGAAACGATCTGAAAAAGTATTCACATCTCTACGATCGTCTAAAAGCGATGAACGTTGAAGAGCGATCTTATCAACGAAATTAAAATCCATCGTTTGAGCTAAACGCCTACCTAATTCAAGTCCACCTGCACCTATTTGTCCATCAATCGTTATTACAGACACTTTAATGGCTTCCTTCCTCTTTCAAGTGAAGATCGGCATCTTCATCGGAAAATTCAAGAGAGGTCCTAAACAAAACCCACATTGCAACTGCGTTCTCACTCAGCGGGTGAGTAGATGGATCAAACAACCACCTAGTCACAGCTGACTGAATCATCCCAAAAAATATCATCGCAGCAGCATCCGGTGAAACAGTCTTATCTATTTCACCGCGCTCAATCCCCTGGGTAATGATCTCAGATACCAGTGAAAGGTATTTTTCAACCAGATTACGACCGGCAGATCTAACTCTTGGCTCTTCGAACTGTGCTGCCTGAGCTATCACCACAAATGATATGCCTTGCCTCAGTTCGACATACGACACATGGAGTTGAAGCATATGCTCTAGACGTTCAAGTGCGTGACGATCTGAACGGGTTGCACGTGATATCGCCTGAAACAACGATTCTTGAACTTCTTGCAGCAGCAGCAGCATAACTTCCTCTTTGGAAGCAACATGCCTATAAATAGCAGCCTCAGTCACTCCAACACGCGACGCAAGACCTCTGATCGTCAGAGAGTCGACACCGCCAGTGGCAATTAGCTCACGTGCTGCCTCAACGATCTGGTGTTGGCGTGTTTGATGATCGAGCCTTGTTCGTGTTGCCATGCTTGAGTTGTTGAATGTTAGTAATCGTTTACAAACTTAATAGTACGCTAATTACTTCACATAGTAAAAAGTACAAAGTCAAACCATGATGAACATTTACAAATTACTTAGGTTATCCATATAAAAAATCGGTCCCGACAAAGCGGGACCGATTCAATACAAAGTCAACGATTCATTTCAACGAATAAACATTAAACCCGTGAAAAAATTAGCCTCCACCATTCGGAGTAGACAAGAATTTCAAAAGATCACTATCAGGATCGAGAATAACCGTTGTTTGAGAATCCATGAACACCTTGTAAGCCTCAAGTGATCGACGGAAATCATAAAAATCCGGATCTTTCTCAAGGGACTTTGCCAAAATGGTTATCGCCTCTTGCTCTGCTTCACCTCTCAACAAAGCCGATCTACCCTGAGCAGTTTCCAAGATAATGTTTACCCGTCGATCAACTTCCGCACGTATTTCAGAATCTCGTTGCGTACCTTCAGCACGCAATCCACTTGCGATTCTTTCACGCTCAGCCTCCATACGCGCAAACACACTAGTCTCTATATCTGGAGGGAAGTCAGCACGTTTTATCCTAACGTCGATAATCTCTATGCCCAAAGCCTCTCGAACGCTCGCTTTATAAGTGATGCCGTAGCCATCAAGTTCAACAGGATTTTCACTAGTCTCAAGTAGTGCTATCTCATTTGGTGTAGCTGACCGTGCGGGAATCGAATCTGTAGTGTCTTCATCAATCTTCACACTAACGGCCGGATGATTAAGTGCACCATAATCCCTGAACAACTCGTTTCTGGAAACTTCAATGGTGTTACTTTCACGAGTCACGCGATTCATAATGTCCTCGCGAGTTTCAGATATAACTTCTGTCTGAAGATCTCGTGCAACTTCCTGTCGAAGCTGTGCATTTACTATGTCACCCACCCGAGCATCTGCACCCGTCTCGTTTCTGAGATTTTTGTAAAAAACCAAAGGATTAACAATCTTGTACCTGGCGTAAGAGTCAATCAGAAGGTTTCTCTTGTCTTTGGTCAAAATTGATGCGGGTGCAACGTCCACACGCAGCAATCGCTTATCGAATTTGGTCACCTGCTCAGCAAAAGGTGTCTTAACCTGCAAGCCTGGAAGTTTATGTGATCGCTTATACTCACCAAATCTGGTGACGATAGCAACTTGAGTTTCATCCACGACAAACAACGTTTGTGGAATAATCACAACCGCAGCGATAATTATTACGATAAGTGGAATCGCGAGTTTTCCCATTATTGCTGACCCCCTGATCCAGTAGTAGTTCCAGTACCCGAAACAGCTCCATCAAGAGGTAAGAACGGCAATACCGATGAATCGGACAAAATAAACTTTTTGATGCCAGGCAATACTTCTTCCATTGCCTCTAAATAAAGACGCTTACGTGTTATATCTGGAGACTCCAAATAACCCGTTAATATTGCCTCAAAACCATCCGCTTCACCCTGCGCTCGTGCGATACGTCCTTGTTTAAATCCTTCTGCAGATTCAGTAATTTTCGCAGCATCACCTGTCGCTTTAGGAATCTCTGCCGCTTGATAAGCCTCAGCAAGATTGATTAACCGATCCTTATCTTCACGTGCCCGAACAACATCTTCGAAAGCCGACTGTACTTCTAGAGGAGGATTAACGTTTTGCAACAAAACCTGCAAGACATCGATCCCTGTATTGTAATTCGCAGATAACTCACGCATTTTGAGAAGAACTTCTGTCTGAACTTGTTCTTTTTCCGTAGTCAGCACATCATCAATGTTTCTAGCCCCAACTACCTGACGCAATGCAGTCTCTGCCATATCTCGCAGTGTTCTACCTTCCGGATTTCCCGGAGCAACTCCTCGATCAGCATCACCAGGATCATCCACTTCGAACAAGAAATTCCTCAAATCCGATATACGATACTGAACGACCGCCTGGACATCGACGATATTTTCATCACCGGTGATCATCAGAGATTCATTCGTAACCGACTGAGCCACTGTAAATCCATCAGCACCAGACCGGAATCCGAGCTCCATACGGCGCGTTGTAGTAACAGCTACAACGTCTCTCTTGCCTACCGGACCAGGATAGTGCCAATGCAAACCCCCGGTTGTGGTGCCTGTGTATTTACCAAAGGTTCGAAGCACAGCCTCTTGATCGGGCCCAACGGTATAGAAACCCGTTGCAGACCAGACAATCGCAACTACTATCAGAACTGCCAGAATCAAACCAAACGATCCCGAGCCACCTAATCCTGGGATTTTTGGCATCGAGTTCCGTAGCCGCTCTATAACTTCGTCGAGCGTAATCTGAGCTTCTTCCTGTTGCGGCGGTCTGTACATCTTATTGTCAGCAACCTGTGCATCATCGGTTCTCGGAACCATCAAATCTCCTCGCAAGGGTTGAATCTATAACGGATGGGTAATCGCGCATGGGAGCAATCACACACCAAATACGATCTTATATTCAATCATCCCAGTCATTCCTAACTGAAACAAGCCGAGGCAAGATTAACATCGACTCATTCAAGTATAACGATGGCAAAAGATATCTTCATAAGTTTTCCAACGTTAAATTTCACGCAATTTATTTAACTTAAGTAGCAAATCTAAGATTTGTGTTCCAATTCCACACCTCTATCAACTAACAATTGTTCGAATTGCTCGTATGTTTTTAGTCCCCTGAGCATTTTTACTAATTCTCCAACCGTATCCACCTGTTCTCGCAAATCCCATATGTAACGAGCTATTGGGCTAGCGGAAGACGGACTCTCTCCATAAGTGCCATGAAAAGCAAAATATGCTTGATTTATCTTGCGAATAGAATAGCCATGATCTAACAGTTGAGTACGACGTGTTTCCATATATGCTTCAGCCTCTTTAATAAGACCAGTAAGCAGTAAATTATCAGTACGGTCTCGCGTCTCACTCATAAACTGATTGAAACTGAATTGATCGAGATTATCCTTTTCCTCAAAGTCTTTACCCGAATTCCAATTTTTAGATGCTGTTTCAGGTCTAACAGGTGCCACGTATGGTTGATCCATGATCTTTGCATAAACCCTCTGACCAATTTCACGTCCAAATAGGTCAGACACTGTTTCATTCACCGAACGCATTTGACCATCACTGAAATATGACCGGCCAAGCGGATAAAAAATCAGGTACCCGTGAAGCCACTCATGAGAGGCAATATTCATCAGTCGCTGTAAGTCAACCATGGGAACAACACTAGGGAAACTCGCGAATCCACCAGTTTGAATAATGAGGGCAGAAACACCGTGCAACTCAGCGAGTTCACGCTCGATCCTTAAAGTCTCTTCGACTGAAATATCTGGATCAATCAAAATTCCTTCTACTCGTCGAATTTCATCTCTTGGGGATGTCACAAGCAGTTTCGGGGGACTGTCGATACGAAAATCAACTGGTGGCCACACAAAAGATCCAACCAAACCTACGTCATCTGTCCTTACAATTTCAGAAATAGTCTGTTCAAGATATTCCTCAAGCCCGTCACGTATCTCATCCCGCTCTATGACTAACTGATCGACTTTGCGCTGAGTGTCATTGAGAAGCTGAATATCAGGATCAATCGCGGAAGCGATATTATCCAGTAAATCATCAGCCAAACGATACTCTTCCACTAGACTGATATAACGATCCAAAGATGCCCGACGATCCGCTTCACTGGTCGGCGTCCATGGCAAGATAGTCCACAAGCGATGACTCCACTTGCCAAGGACATTTTCTAACTCCCAGGAAACCAAGCGATACTCATGCCCAAGAGACGCAAATTTTGCAACGGTGCCAGTCCTATTATCACCAACTGGAATTAACCATATGACAAAGAGGACGGCCATTAACATGACGATGAAAATCCATTTTAATGGTCGCCTGCTCATGATTATGACAATGCTTTAACTTGTCGAACGAGCCCACAGCGTTTCGTATTGGTCTCCGATTATCAACTGAGCCAACTCCTTACGCTCCATACGCACCAGCTCATCAAAAGCCTTATCTGCGGCTTCCAAAGCTTCTGCGTAGCCAGATTCCTCGATACGGTCGATGATTTTGTTCCACAAGCCAGAAGATTGCATCGCTTCTACATATCCGACCCATGGGACCGCAACGATATCTTGAGGACGAGGCAGGCCAGGACGCATTCTCTTGATTGACCGCAGTCTGTCAGCAATAGACCTGGCCATAGGAACGACTCGTACGAGTGGCGGGTCCGATTCTTGAATACGCACATCGATCACTACCGAGTGACCAAATTTCGGAAAAAAAACAGCCATCACTTCAGCATTCTCAATAAATTTGAAAACACCGCTTACCCCGCTACCATAACCAAAATCCAATTTCTGTCCTTTTCAAATTAAAAGTGTTATCTAGCTTACGACGTGACTAGGATTTAATATCCCTCACAGCGGATAAAAATGCAGGCAATACTTTCTCCCAATCTCCAACTACACCATACCTGGCTTCTTTGAAGATATTCGAATCAGCATCTTTGTTAATGGCTACAATCGCACGAGAACTAGAACAGCCTGCCATATGTTGGCTAGCACCTGAAATTCCAACCGCAATGTATAAATCTGGAGTTACCGATTTACCGGTTAACCCAACCTGATATGCATGATCAATCCAGCCAGCATCGCATGCAGCTCGAGAGGCGCCGACAGCACCCTCCAAAACATTCGCCAAGTCGTGAAGAACACTGAATGGTTCAGGGCCACCCAAACCGCGACCACCACTGACAATGACGTTTGCGTCTTCCAATCGCACACCTTCCCGTGATTCCTCAATAGTGTCCAACACGGAAGCCCTTTGATCCACAGTGACATCAGAAATGAATTCTTCTACAGAAGGATTTCCGGTTTCAGTACTAGCAGAAAAAGAACCAGGCCTCAGTGTAATAACAGACTGTGTTGTAGCCACTTCAAAATCCGCTAACGCACTACCCCCAAAAACAGGACGAGTTACCACTATGGAACCATCGACATTTGAAATTTCCATACAGTCGGATGCGAAGACTACGCCTAAACGAAAGGCCACACGCGGTGCAACCAAAGAACCAAAATCCGATTTATTAAACAGAACTACATCCGGATGAACACGATTAATAATCTGGAAAATATCAGTGGTCGCCTGCTCGTAGATTCCAATATCGCTTTCATCTACTTTGGGAATGCCTAGTACTAGACCGACCGGCAATGATGATACTGACGGAGGCAAATCGCCAACTATAACCACGGTTATTTCCGGATCAGTAAGTCTATTGGCTGCCGTGATCGCCTGTAGGGCAGGTTGTCCTAATGATCCACTGTCGTCACATTCTCCAACCAAAAGTACAGATGTCACTAGATTAATTTCTCCTCATGAAGACGTAATGCGAGTTTTTTGCCTGAGTCCGCTTCGTCTTCTCCTTCGATCAATTGGACTTCTCGATTAGATTCTGGAATGTATAACTTTTTAATTTCAAGTTTCGGAATAATGTCAGTGTCTGAAAGTCCGACATCTTCCAGAGTAAATATTTCCGCTTGTTTACGACTCGCTTGCATTATGCCGCGTAAGTTAGGGTATCTAGGTTCACCGAGTTCGTTAGTGACGGTTAAAACCAACGGGCAACGAGCGGATATCACCTGGTAACCGTCCGGAATAACCCGTTGAAGTGTCACCAAATCGTCATCCAATTCCAATTTCTGAATCAGTGATACCAATGGAAGGCCAAGCACTTCTGCCAGACCGATAATCACGTGAGCCTGATCCCAATCGGAGGCCTGTCTACCTCCAAGAATCAAATCAAAAGGACCATCTTTAGCTATCGCCGCAGACAGTACTTTGACAGTTGCAGCAGAATCAATTTGGCTAAGCAAGGGATCATCCACCAAAACTAGACGATCCGCACCCATCGCCAATGGCTTCTTCATAGCGTCCATAGCGAATTCGCTTCCGACGGAAAGAACCGTTATCTCAATATCTAAACCTGAATCGCGCAGACGCAAAGCTGCCTCAACCGCATTTAGATCAAATCCGTTAACTACAGGCGGCACTCCATTTGGTGGAATAACACTATTAGTAGATTCATCAACCTTAAACTGCGAAGGTGGAACTTCCGGATCCGGAACTTGTTTTGCCAAAACTACAATACGAAAGACCAATTCAGTTTTCCAATTCTGTATGGACGATTACCTGCAAAACACCAATTACCGAAACAATACCGATACTGTTCAACAGGTCTGCTATCCAATTACACCCTATAACATTACCGATCAAATTCTATTTGCGCTTTCTCTTTTTCAGTAAAGCTAACCACACACATGTGCCTAAATAGACCAATTTCGAATATATACCTCAGCGTTAAATAAACAAGAAAGACCATCGTTAACAAGTGGATTTTCTAAGAGCAGCAGCACACAAACTTGGTGTCGATCTAGACGAGAACCAACAAGCTCAGTTCGAGCGTTACCGAGAATTAATAGAACTACGCAGCAAACAATTTAACCTAACTGGATTAAAAACCTGGGAGAAAATACGTAACGAACTTTTTATACGATCTCTACGTGTACTCTCCCCAGCAGGCGGCAATGTACCGACGCCCGAATGGTTCACGGACAAACGAGCAATAGATATCGGAACCGGCGCCGGAATTCCAGGAATAGTATTGAAAATCGCCCTCCCTGAACTTCACATCACGTTGGTCGATTCAAATCAAAAGAAAACAAATTTCCTAACTGAAGTAGTCAACGCGCTCGAATTATCTAACACCAAGGTTATAAACGGTCGCGCCGAAGAATTAGCCCAACAAAATGATCACCGCGAACAATATGATGTGGTCTTTGCTAGAGCCGTAGCACGACTGAATGAACTGGCAGAACTGACGATCCCATTTGCAAACATCGGAGGGACCGTAATCCTGCCAAAAAGCCATGGATCCGAAGAGGAAGTTGAAGAAGCTGCAGCTGCAGCGGAAATATTAGGAGCAGCGCCTGCAATCACAATTCCGGTTAACAAACCCGGTAATTCGCCACCAGACGATATGGTCTATTGGATGAAAATCTCTTCGACTCCAGATAAATTTCCAAGAAGTAATGGCATTCCACACCAATCTCCTATTAAATCTCGATAAGATCAAAGCGCTTGATCATGCGCCCGCTTCACTTGAACAAAACTACATAAAGTATTAAATGACGAAGCCAGCAATCGAAAATACAGATCAACATGACACCAAATCCGAATCGGTCATCCCAGATGTCACGACCTTACGCCAACGTGTCCTTTCCTTACCCACATTAATCACAATCATCATTGGTGCAACATTACTAGGGTTCGCACTATGGCGTATTTTCGATTTTGACTGGGATGAAGTTTGGTCAAACATTAAAGGCGTTAATGTATCCAAATACCTCCTAGCATTAGCTCTCTACTACGTGAGTTTCTGGTTTCGTGGTTTACGCTGGAAATCCTTGGCAAAAACTGCAAACATCGGCGGAAATCAGGGCGGTAACGTCCCAGGAACCACTACGCTGGCAGGAATAATCCTCATGGGCTGGTTCGCCAACTCTGTCGCATTCTTCCGACTCGGAGATGCCTATAGAGGATGGTCGCTGGCGAAGGAAACCAACAGTGCATTCCCTTCATGTCTAGGAACAGTAGTAGCAGAACGAGTTCAAGATATGGTCGCAGTGCTAATTCTGGTTCTAATAGGTGCAATTTGGATCACTATAGAAGGGGATTCCAAAGTACCAGGGTGGGTCGTTATAGCAGCCTTTCTACTGGTTGGGATACTAACTATCGGAATCATAATGTTGCGCGTTACAGGCGAAGGGCTTGCCAGGCGGTTACCGAACAAGTTCGAAACGTCATATATGAATTTCCGCCATGGCACACTCAACAGTTTCTCTGGTCGAGGCATCCCACCCCAACTAATGCTCGGCATTATTGGTTGGATATTAGAAATATCTCGCTTTTATTTCGTCGCTGATGCTATGGGGATAGAAATTTCATTCGGTATCGTAATGTTCGCCGCCCTAGCCAACGCCATGCTCACAACCATCCCGACTCCCGGAGGATTCGGATTTGTAGAAGGTGGATTAACAGGGCTACTTATACTTTTTGGCCGTACCGATACAGAGGCAATAAGTCTCGTTGCAGTTGACAGGACGATTAGTTGGCTGAGCGTCGTACTTTTCGGCGGAATATTATTTGTAGTGTGGCACGCAGTAAAAGTTAAAAAAGCCTCAACAGAATTACCGGCATCAAACAATTAACACCTAGCGCTGATTGAAAACTCCGCTAGTATCGTGAACGATAAAAAAACAGATTTACAAGCACAAAGGTTCATTCAAATGATGAACAAGAAAAAAGTATTAGTAACCGGGCTTAGTGGCCTCGTGGGAACAGCCCTTCGCAAAGATTTTGAAGAGCGCTATGAACTTTCATCGTTTTCGCGCTACGGCACGGATGGTATTGATAGCGCCCATAACTTCAAGGGCAATATCGCTGAGCTCGATACCATGGTTAAAGCGTTTGAAGGTCAACATACCGTTGTTCATTTAGCGGCTGATCGAAGCGCAAATGCTGATTGGGAATCCGCACTACGAAATAACTTCATCGGTGTTTACAACGTTTATGAAGCTGCTAAACGCACGGGTGTTAAGCGAGTAGTTTTCGGGAGTTCTCAACACGCTATAGGAGGCTATTATCAGGATGAACCTTACAAAACTATCCTCGAGGGAAACCTCGATCAGGTAAAACGCCCATACAAACTAATTGATGAAACTGTCCCGATCCGACCTGACGGATATTATGGTGCCTCAAAGGCATACGCGGAAGGTCTTGGAAGTTATTACAGCGAATTCCACGGAATATCATCCATCAATATACGGATCGGATGGACGATATCCAACGACGATCCCACTGTCGCTGGTGGCGGGCTGGCGATGTGGCTATCGCACAGAGACACAGCGCAAATACACGTAAAAGCAGTAGATGCACCAGATTCACTTATGTACACAGTTGTATTCGCTATGAGTAATAACTACTGGAATATATTTTCGCTAGATAAGGCACGCAAAGTTCTTGGATACGAACCGCAAGACGATGCAGGAAAAACATTAAATCTCGACCGTGAATTACCCGTAAGGGACAATACTGAATACAAACAACACGAAGAAGATCCAGATACTTACTAGCAAATGTAAATCGCACAAAATAAAAGGTGCATAAGCATTTCACTGTGCTACGATTTTTTAGTTGAGATCAACAAGTTTGCGAAGCACAGGTCTCACATAAATAGGGGCTGTAGCTCAATTGGGAGAGCGCTTCAATGGCATTGAAGAGGTAGAGGGTTCGAATCCCTCCAGCTCCACCAAATATTGCTTTGCGTGGCACTACTTCACAACAGCCTCGACTTTTCTTTTAACAAAGCAAAGATTAGCTCCATATATAGAGGTGATCTAGGTGTTAGTATCCCCACCATTCAGCAAGAGTGAATAAAGCTAGATAGCATCATGACCTCAACACAAGTTGCAGAAAGAGCCCATGTCCATGGCATCTCACAAATCCTTAGATCCTGAAAACCCGGACATACTTTATGGCTCTACCAGTTCTCTTTGGGACGCGCGCCACTCTATCGAATGGGGGATCAAACGAATTGCTGCTCTTGGCTTACAGGGTATTGAGCCCTACGCAAAACAGATAGAACAACACCGCTCTAACCCACTGGCACTCAAGGAAAAATTCACTGCAGCCAACGTCACGCTTATCGATGTCTCAAACGGAGCAAAGAACCAGTCGACAAATTTCATTGACCCGGAAGAAACCGAGAAAACAATCGAAGACCATGTAGCATTCGCCCGTGACTTCCTCCAGCCCTTCGGCTGTGATCTCTGGAAATGCAACATGGGTACTCGACCGGTCGGTGGAACTACAGAAGATCAGTTAAAAACACTCGCAGACACCCTAAACGAGATTGGTCGGCAGACGATTGATATGGGTATTCGACTTGCTCCGCATCCTCACATATGGGGTCCAGTAGAACGCGAACACGAGGTCCGAGGCATGCTCGACCTCACAGACCCTGACTACGTCTGGTGGACTCCGGACACCGGACACCTGTGCCTTGGCGGCATGGATCCTGTCCAAGTCATGAGTGATTACCTACCTCGCATCGCCGAGGTGCACCTGAAGGACACCTACGCAAAGTATCGCGGGAACAACGCTACCCCAACACGCGAACAGCACACCAAAGCTAGCGTTTACCACAATATGGGCGGAGGAGGTGTGGACTTCGTAGCTGTAATGAAGTTATTGAGAGACCAGCACTATAAAGGCTGGGTCGTACTGGATATGGATGGTCCACGTGAAGGTGATGACGGCTTTGATGCAATCGGCGGCAATCTCGATTTAGCAATCGACGACTACCTAGCCCATAACATCAATTTTCTTAGGGTAATACTGGGCGTAAACCTTCCACCGCTTTAGAACGGTAAATTCCTAAATCAACCGAATGAACTCCGATGATATTCGATAGACACACATACTGATTTCCTTCACAATCTTTTGTGAACATCAAGCTCACTAAGACGAAAGCGACCTTTGTATAACTGGAGATACTGATGTCTGATTTGAAACTTTATTCCCCGGCAGAATCGTTCAGCGCAGATGCCCACATAAAGAGCCTGGATGAATACAGGTCTGAATACGATCGTTCAATTGCCGACCCGGATGCATTCTGGGCAGAAAAAGCAAGTGAATACCATTGGTTCAAAAAATGGGACAAAGTACGCGAATACAACTACGATGTGCGCAAAGGTCCTGTGTCCATAAAGTGGTTCGAGGGAGGCCAGACTAATATTGCCTACAACTGCCTCGATCGACATCTAGACACTCGCGGAAATCAGACCGCCATCATATGGGAAGGCAATGAACCCGGAGAACAACGTGAAATCTCCTATAACGAACTTCACCAGGAAGTAAGTAAATTCTCCAATGTACTGAAATCCCGTGGAGTGAAAAAGGGCGATCGGGTTTCCATTTATCTGCCAATGATTCCTGAACTTGCTGTTGCTATGTTGGCCTGTGCACGCATTGGGGCAATTCACTCTATCGTGTTCGGTGGATTCTCAGCCGACGCGCTCGCAGATCGCATTGCGGATGCATCTTGCACCACCCTTATAACGTGTAATGGAACTCACCGAGGCGACAAGCCAGTTCCAATGAAAACTGTTGCAGATGAAGCAATGGCATCTGCAGAAAAACAAATGGGCAAAGCTGTCGATACATGCATAGTCGTAGAAAGAATTCCAGATAGTAAAAATGTCGAACATGACATGAAAGACGGTCGAGACCTTTGGTACGCGGATGTCATGGCAGATGTGTCAGATCAATCTGAGGCAGAAGCAATGGACTCGGAAGACCCTCTATTCATCCTCTACACCTCAGGTTCGACAGGTCGACCCAAGGGAGTGCTGCACACTACCGCGGGTTATATGGTTTACGCCAGTCAAACCCACAAGTACGTTTTCGACTACCACGATGGTGATATTTACTTCTGTACCGCAGATATCGGATGGGTAACCGGACATTCCTACATCGTGTACGGGCCATTAGCCAATGGCGCGACAACGATCATGTTTGAAGGTATACCGACATACCCTGGGCCAGATAGATTTTGGCAGATCGTAGAAAAATGGAATGTGAATCAGTTTTACACGGCTCCAACTGCAATCAGGGCAATTGCAAGACTTGGAAACGAGTACCCCGATCAATATGAAATGCCATCATTAAAGTTGCTAGGCTCCGTCGGAGAACCGATAAACCCGGAAGCCTGGCGATGGTACAACACACATGTAGGAAAAGAACGCTGTCCGATCGTTGACACATGGTGGCAAACGGAAACTGGCGGAATCTTGATCACGCCAATTCCGGGTGCCATCGCAACTAAACCAGGTGCCGCAACGCTTCCGTTTTTCGGCATAGAACCGGAAATTCTCGATCCAGAAAGCGGTAATCCACTTGAAGGCGATGGTGTCTCAGGCGTTCTTGCCCTCAAAGCCAGTTGGCCTGGGCAGATGAGAACTCTGTACGGCGACCATAAACGATTTGAAAATACTTACTTTGATACTTACAAGGGATATTACTTCACTGGTGATGGGTCGACCCGTGATGAAGATGGCTATTACTGGGTGACCGGACGAGTAGACGACGTTATAAACGTATCTGGGCACCGAATGGGCACCGCTGAGGTAGAAAGCGCCCTGGTTCTCCACAGCACCGTAGCCGAAGCCGCCGTAGTGGGATTCCCACATGACATAAAAGGTCAGGGAATATACGCGTACGTGACATTAAACGTTGGTGAAGAATATTCGGAAGAACTAAAACAAACACTCCGAGGGCAAGTACGATCAGTCATAGGTCCCATCGCATCTCCGGATGTAATTCACTGGGCTCCAGCTTTACCTAAAACACGATCTGGAAAAATCATGCGGCGAATTCTACGAAAGATCGCTACGGACGAAATCGACACAATCGGAGACACATCCACCTTAGCCGAACCAGAAGTAGTTGAGGATCTAATATCTCGAAAAGGTCAATGACCCACACAACTTATGGTGAATCTATTTGAAAAATTCTGATACCTATCAACACGTACACCAAAGCTACACACAGATCATCGCTCTAGGGATGATCTGTGTGCTTGTGCTGCTTGGGATGTCATGTGCAAACGAACCGGCACCTTCAGATACCTCTACTGGGACCTATGAATCATGCGAAGGATTTATAGACTCAAATATGATAGAAAATCTAACTGGAGCAGTTGGATTGATAGAGCGAGCACAGACCTTGGATAGTAACGATATTCCAGGGCTCGCCGAAAGTGGCGCCGTCAACAACTGCATAATCGAAGTTTTCCGTACAGTCGGCAGCACAGATGAGCCATCACCTGGAGATTCACTAGTAATACAAATTGTTCAGTTTGAAACAAATGAACAAGCCCTGCTTTTATATAACTCAGCCCTAGCATCCGCTTTAATCACTACAGAACAGCTACAAGAGCAACTAGGGGATCTAGCTGTGATACAGCAAGGCCTAATTGGATCTGATTCTTACTTAATGGATGTGAAAACAGGTGGCATAGGAGCAATGGCCGTCTACGTTCATGAAACCGCTTTCATATCCATGAGCTCTACAGCTGATTCAGATGGAAAAACTCTTTTGGACGCCGGAGGCCTGACGGCTGCTGCAATAATGGTGCAAGAGCGGCTACCCTAGCTAGTTAATCACGACAGCAATTGAAAAAAGTGACTAGCAACGTCAATATAAATAAGTAAACGATTCTTGTTTGATAATTCGTTATATCCGAAGATTATTTCAAGAAAAGGACGATATGAATTACAGGCTTTTCGGACGAACAGGGGTATACATAAGTCCTCTGGTTTTGGGTTGCATGATGTTCGGTCAAAAAACGGACCAAAATGACACCTGCGAAATCATAGATCGTGCTATCGATCATGGAATAAATTTTCTGGACACCGCTGATGTTTATGGCAAAGGTGCATCTGAAGAATTCGTGGGCGAGGCCCTCAAACGTAACGCTAGCCGTGAAAAAATTTTTCTTGCTACCAAAGTAAATGGTCGGATGTCAGAGCACCCTAATCACATAGGGAATAGCCGACTGCACATCATAGAGGGTTGCGAAAATAGCCTAAGGCGCCTAAAAACTGAATACATTGATCTATATCAATTACATCGACCAGACTCCCACATCGCTATAGATGAATCGCTTAGAGCGATGGATGATCTGGTTTCAGCAGGAAAAATTCGATATGCAGGAACAAGCAACTTCGGTTCATGGCAAGTCGTAGAATCCCTTTGGGCATCAGAAAAACACTCAACAGTACGATTTGTAAGCGACCAATCACCGTTCAATTTGACCGATCGGCGAGCTGAACGCGAGCACATACCAATGTGCCAGACCTATGGAATGGCATTCATCCCATGGTCACCGCTAGCTGGCGGAGGATTAACTGGAAAGTACAAAAGGACAAAAAATCAACGTACAGGTACCAGATTCGGTGATGAAACAGATCCAGGAAAACTGAAGCGGTTCAGCTCTGAGGTCATGGACATAACAGACGCTCTTCAACCAATTGCTGAAGCGCATACAGCAACAGTTGCTCAAATCGCATTAGCATGGGTCATGGATCAACCTGGTGTAACGGCTCCAATCATTGGGCCGAGAACAATCGAACAACTAGAAGATAATCTTGGAGCCATAAATCTAAAGTTGAGTAATGAGGAACTAAATCTGATTGACGAATTGGCTCAACCTGGAACAAACGTCACTGATTACTATGAAGCCAGTTTCAAACCAAACGAACATCGCTTCTAGGACTACACAACAAATATTCAACGGGATGACGAACTAAAGCTAGAACAAAAATAGCATGATGTAGTAGCTTATTTTCGATTAAATGACTGATACAAAAAAAGTTTTGATTACCGGAGGTGCTGGCCTGATTGGTTCGATCATAATCAACAGGCTCGGCAATAAATATGAGTTTTCATCCCTAGACCTCCGCGCTGTTGATGGCGTGCCATCAACAGTAGCGAATCTCGATAACCTGGAAGCGATCATTCCTGCATTCAATTTAATCGATACTGTTATTCATCTAGCGGCCGATCGATCACCGGAAGGGTCCTGGGACTCGATACTGAAAAACAATTTGATCGCCACTTACAATGTATTCGAAGCTTCAAAACTGGCAGGTGTGAAAAGAGTCATATGCGCTAGCTCCAACCATGCCGAAGGCGGATTTTACCTTGATGCACCTTGGAAGCACATAAACGACGGCAACTTCCATCTGTTAGAACAAGACAACTACGAGCTGATAACTGAAAAGTGCATGATACGACCCGACAGTTACTACGGTGTCTCTAAGGCGTACGGCGAATCTCTAGGTAGCTACTACAACGACTATCACGAATTGAGCTCGTTCCACCTAAGGATTGGATGGGTACTTGAAGATGATGACCCAACATTTTCTCCCTACGCTCTTTCACTATGGCTGAGTCACCGAGACACAGCACAAATCCTGGATCTTTGCATTGAAGCTCCCCTATCCCACCGATATGACATTTTCAATGCAACTTCTGATAACGCCTGGAAGATATTCGATATCAAACATTTGAAAAAAACACTTGGCTACATACCGGAGGATCGCGCTGGGTCAAACTTTATTAGACGCGAATATACTCGCCGCGATTAATTAATCAGAATTCTCATAGTGACGGCCTCTATAACTTTGCCGCCACCCCTCCATCAACGTTGATAATTTCTCCTGTAATGAAACGAGATTCATTGGACACCAGGAAAAGTACAAGATTCGCTACATCCTCTGGATAGCCCGGACCTGGTGTGATTTGCATCAAATCAAACATCTTCTCGAAAGCGTGATGCCCACCATCTGGATCTTTGATTGTTCCACGTGTTGCTTGGGGGGTCATTATCTGACCCGGCCTGACTCCGTTAACTCTTATTCCACTTCTACCACCAACTCCCGCCATATAGCGAGTTAAAGCATCTACTCCAGCCTTGGCGGCCCAGTAAGAAGACGATGTTGAACCAAATTCATCAACCATTCTCGGACTTGCACCTCTTTGAGCAGCAAGTGATGACATATTCACTACGGCACCACCACCTGCTTCAATCAGGTGAGGCCAAACAGCGCGACTCATATAAAAAGTTCCATTCAAGTTAACGTTAATCACTCGCTGAAAATCCTCAGCTGATTCGTCAGGAAAGTTGCCGCTTGCTCCATGGCCTGCGTTATTGAACAGAATATTTATCGTCCCAAAGGTGCGAACTGCCTCTATCACAGCCGCATTAACCGCATTTTCATCAGATACATCACATTCAATAAATTTGGCATCTCCACCAGTACTCTTAATAGAAGCTTCAACCGCCAGGCCCTCCTGTTCACGTCTAGCCATCAGAATCACCTTTGCACCTTCTTGTGCAAAAAGTTGAGCTGTACCTTCACCTATGCCGCTATTACCCCCGGTGATCAAAGCGACCTTACCGTCAAGCCTATTTGCCATTTTGGTTACCCCTTGATTGATGTACATAAACAGTCTATTGCAGACCATAGGTCAGCACCTAGGAACAACAATTAAACGATCTGGTTACGAAGATCTGAACGGCCATTCCATATACGAGCAAGGTTGTCATCCAAGATATCTATCACCCGCTCTTCATACATTCGAGTTTCTCCCCCGGTATGTGGTGTGATGATTACATTCTCGAGGTCCCACAATACTGACCCTTCGCCAAGTGGCTCATCCCAAAAATGATCAAGCCCGGCACCAGCGATCTGACCAGATTTCAATGCCTCTGCCAACGCTGGTTCTTCAACACATTGTCCTCTGGCAACATTGATTAAGTAAGCTGTAGATTTCATCGCTTCCAAAACCCGTGCATCTACTATGTTTTTAGTCTCAGCAGTAAGTGGGCAAGTCAACGCAACGAAGTCGGCTTGTGGAACTAATTCATGCAACTTATCAGGAGTAAATACTTCATCTATTTGTGTAGCTACCGTACCGGGATTGCGCTTAGTACCAACCACACGCATATCGAATGCTTTAGCAAAACGCGCCAATCTTGAACCTATAGTCCCCATGCCAATTATCAGAAGAGTCTTACCAATTAACTCATCCTCCCGCTTTGTGATATCACCAAGCATTCCGCGCCAGGTGTGAGTATTTTGGTTATCGCGTCCAATGTGAATATGCCGATTCAATCCAAGCATCAACGACATAGCATGTTCGGCTACTGCGTTTTGATTAACTCCTGCTGCATTTGCAAGCACGATTCCGCGCCTCGACAACTCATCTAGGGGAAACTGGTCGAAACCGGCTCCAACCGACTGAATGTACTTGAGTTTTGGAGCTCGTTCCAATAAATCATCATCCCAGAATCCAGACACAACAAACACGTCTGCATCATCAATACGACGCATAGTCTCTTCGGACGTCCAAGTTTGAAAGTAGTTCACTTCTGGATCTCGAAGAGCGTAACGCTCCTCCATTCGATACGCCACATGAGCGAAGTGAACAGTCGTGTTCACCGGGGATGGAAATACTTCGAACATCCGTCTCTCCTCGTTTTTTTTGATCCGATATATTTATCTGACACGGTCAATTACTCAAAATACATGTGTTTGACCTTGTATGTAGGCGTATAGGAACTATGCTCTCGATATACCCATATAAACCTACATACCGCCCAAATAATAGCTCCGAATTGACCTTAAGAATCAATAATGCCCGAAAACATCAAGATTAAAAACAATCACGCACAGGTAACTATATCCCCTGAAGCCGGAGCTTCTCTCCGGTCGATAAAAGTAAAAAAAGGGGATCGGCATTATGAGTTACTTTCTGGTGGTGCTAATAACCACAATCCAACGAGACTCCCTCCCGGTGAAGGATCCTTCGTGATGGCTCCTTGGGTTAACAGAATCCGAGACGGCAAACTTGTCACACCTAACGGTGTTCACCAAATTCCATTAAACGCTCCCCCCCATGCTATCCACGGTTTAGTTAGAGAATCCAAATGGCAAATCGATTCAATTACTGATCTCGCTATTGAAATGTCGATTAATTTGTCAAAGCCATGGCCATTCAAAGGACACATAAAATACTCTATCTACCTCCAAGGACGATCTCTTGTTCAGACAATGCAAATGTTTGCTGACAATGATGAAAATAGAGCATTCCCTGGAGGCCTCGGTTGGCATCCATGGTTTAACAGATCCTTGGGCTCAGATACGATGCAGGTGAAAGCGGAAGTGTCAGATCAATGGGAGCTCGATCAAAGTTCAACAGCCACAGGTAATTTGGTTGATTCGACGTTCACAAATCGACTTAAAAATGGTGTCTGTTTAATGCCGGGAGATATCGATGATTGTTTTCTTAGACTTCCAAATGGCAAAGTAACAATCACCTGGCCGGAATTGAAACTGGAAATTTCAGGATCAGATGCCATCACGCACTTTATGCTGTATTCACCAGAACATGCTATTTGCGTCGAGCCTCAAACGTCGACTGTTGATGCCGCACGATTAGCTGAAAATGGTATCGCCCGTACAGGTCATGTTCTTGTCGACCGCGAACACCCATTAATAGCCACAACAACATGGACATGGGACGAATAACCGTGTAGCCCCAAAGTGATTACATAAATCCAAAATTTCGGCTACTCGGTATATATAACTAACCCAAGACAAGGCTCGCAGTACTACAATTCTGAAAATCCCATGGGCCTATTTACCGCCCTGCTAAATGGTGACTTCAGTTTCGATTAACAAACGCTCATTTTGGTACTTATGTCTTCAAACACACTCGCACATCTTCTCAACCCATCGAATCCATCCGATGATGCAATCATCATCCCCGATGGCCCAACGATCTCTTATTCACAATACGCAGATGAAATCGAACGTGTAGCCGGGATCCTCGCCGGAGCAGGAGTCATGCCCGGAAGACCGGTGTCAATAATCCTTCCAAATTCACTCGAGTTCATGATCCTATTCCTGGCGGTAGCGCAAGCTGGTGCGGTAGCGGCACCCTTGAACTCGGAATACACAATAGAAGAATTCAAATTTTTCATGCAAGACGCGAATTCACAGCTAGCAATTGTCCCTGAAGGCGCTCATAAAGGCCGAGATGCAGCAAATGAACTTGGCATTACGGTTATTGATGCATCTCTTGACAATGGATCGCTCGTATTGCTCGAGAATGGTAAAACTCTGACCAATTCCTCTGACCCCCAACCTCCCTCAGAGGAAGACGTAGCACTGTTTCTACACACCTCTGGTACAACAAGCCGACCCAAGGGCGTTCCGCTAACCCACGCCAACTTAATGAAGTCAATCGACAACATAAAAACTCACTACGAACTGACACCAGAAGACACATCTATAATCGTAATGCCCCTATTTCATGTACATGGTCTGATGGGCGCGTCACTTTCAACTCTCAACTCTGGTGGCTCGCTTGTTATACCTCCACGTTTCTCGGCATCTAACTTCTGGGAATTGCAGAAAACCAACTCAGCAACCTGGTACTCCGCTGTACCCACCATTCACCAGATCCTACTTATGCGAGCCGACGAAGAGAATGCACCGCATGAATCGTTTCGATTTATACGGTCCTGCTCGTCCGCACTAGCTCCAGCAGTCTTTGAGCGTTTGGAAAACCGTTTTGGATCTCCTGTTTTAGAAGCCTACGGGATGACTGAGGCCTCTCACCAAATGTCATCCAGTCCAATGCCTCCCGGAAAACGAATCCCAGGAACAGTAGGGCAGGCAACTGGCGTTGATATCGCAATTATGGATATGGAGGCAACTGGAAAATTACAAAACACAGGTGATATAGGTGAAGTGGTTATAAAGGGCGACAACGTCATGCATGGTTATAACAACAACCCGGAAGCCAATGCTGAATCGTTTGTTAATGGCTGGTTCAGAACCGGTGATCAGGGCTTCCTCGATTCTGAAGGTTATCTGTCACTTACGGGTCGCATAAAAGAGTTGATCAATCGTGGAGGAGAGAAGATATCTCCTCTAGAAATCGATGGCATCCTGCTGAAACACCCTGCCGTTGCTGAAGCAGTTTGTTTCGCTGTGCCGGATGAAAAATACGGCGAAGTGGTTCATGCAGCGGTTGTTCTGAAAAGCGAAACTGATGAAGACGCCATACGAACTTACTGTAGAGATGAGATGGCAAGCTTTAAAGTGCCCGATACCATTTACATAACGGATAAACTGCCCAGGACTGCAACGGGCAAAATTCAACGTCGGCACATGGTAGAGGCATTCACTAAATTAGGATAAACGTTCATCCTATTTGCCAAAGCCGGTGACATGTCACACATAAATCTGATTGCAACAAACTAACAAGTTGCTAAAGTGTTTAGCATTCAATCTGATATTTGCGGAAAGGTATTCTCATGCTGCTAGGTGTCGCAGGTCTGGTTCCCGGAGACTGGAAATCTATCGATGGAGCCGTGCTTGATAATGTCGCCCAACACGGTTTCAAAACAGTACAGATTCGAGTTGATGACCCTCAATCAATCAACGACAAAGACGTTATTAGATTGAAATCTATGTTCGATAGCCGAGGGTTTCCAATGCCACAAACTGTAGGTAACTATGGCGGAGATCTGGTCGCTGAAGACGAAAACGTAAGAAAAAACGAAATCAAATTCGTTAAACGGATGGTAAATGTAAGTTCACGCCTCGGCTGCCCTAACACATATTTACGCCCAGGCAGCCTGAACCCTAAAGGCGGATGGACGCCACATCCAAAAAATCACTCTACTGAAGTGTGGGATCGACTAGTGGACAGCACAAAACAGATTTGCCACGTTGCGGAAAACGAAGGGGTGATGATAGCTGTCGAAGGGGGAACAGTGTGCCCCGTCGATACACCTCAGAAAATGAAGGATCTAATCGATGATGTTGGGTCGAAAAATCTCGGACTGAACATGGATCCTGTAAATTTCATCGGATCTCTCGACATCGCATATGACACAACCTCACTAATTAATGAGTTCTACAAGCTGATTCCAGACCGTATCCTCGGGGCCCACGCAAAGGATTTCACAGTCGTCGACGGATTACTTCCCCACTTCGAAGAATCTATCATTGGCCAACCAAAAAGCATGCTCGACAACGAAGCACTTCTTTTGGGGCTTCAAAAGGTTAATCCAAATGCCCACGTTCTTGTAGAGCACCTTCCAGATGACAAAATTCCGTTGGCAGCAGCAGGAATACGTGAAATTGCTGAACGCATAGGCATCAAATGGGACTAACGAACACCATTATTTTCGTTCCCATGCAGAAAAATTAAACTATATGTAGAACAGGTTTGAATCTCTTACTAAGCACACGCACGGTTTTCCTTTCATAAATCTCAGGAGTTAAACATGGCATCTGATCTTTCCGGCAAGCGAATAATTGTCACTGGAGCAGCTACCGGTATAGGACGTGCAACAACGCTGCGCGTTTCTGCCAGCGGTGCCAAAGTCGCAGCATTTGATATCAACGATGCCGATGGCGCAGCGACTATAAGCGATGTAAACGAATCTGGTGGTGATGCACGTTACTGGCATGTAGACGTGCGAGATGAAACAGCTGTGGCTGGAGCAGTTGCTGCGGCGGAAGTATGGTTAGGGGGGGTAGATGTATTAATTCATATCGCAGGAGTGCTGCAAGGTGCAGCAGTGGAGTTAGATGAATTTCCTGAAGATATTTGGGACACCGTACTCGATATAAACCTACGAGGATCATTCACGATATGTAAATATGTCACAGCCGTCATGAAAAAATATGGATCAGGTGTAATCATCCTGACTGCTTCGGGTGCAGGAGTTACCGGCGGGAGTTCATCACTCGCCTACGGCTCATCAAAAGGCGGTGTCCACGGGTTATCCCTTGTGATGGAATCACATTTAGAAAAATACAATATTCGAGTAAACGATGTGATGCCTGGCTCAGTAGATACACCTCTGAAGGTGGCAAATGTCCAAGACATGCATGAGGCTGGCGGCAAAAAAGGGAGCCTCGAAGAAAAAATCAGCGCTCTTGTATCACCAGACGACGTATCCAAGGTCTATGCATTTTTAGCCAGCGACGATGCCAGTATGATTAGAGGAAGTGTTCGAACCAGATAAGAGTCACTCTCTTCCATTGAAACATTTACCAGATCTTCCCGATGTGATCGCACCTGACGGATCAGAGATACGATTTATCAAATCGGATAGCGAAGAATCGAGTATGGTGCATGCTCTACTTAAACCAGGTCGCACCACCCAAGCTGTTCGCCACCAAACGGTTAAAGAACGTTGGATTTGTATCGCCGGTCAAGGCAAGCTATGGCGTTCAAACGGACATAACGAATCTGTGATTACCCTGAAATCCGGGGTCAAATGCGATATTCCTACAGGAACTAAATTCCAATTCCAGGCCGATGACGGGGATGCCCCATTGGAAATCATAATTACAACTACTCCACCATGGCCAGGAGATGAAGAAGCTATCAAATGCTCAGGTAAGTGGTCTCCAGTTCTTTAACATTCCTACACATTCTCTGGACAGGTTCCACACAGTCATTTATTAGATTGGTAAGCAGCCAATCAATTTGGTCGATATTCTGGCCAAAGACTGTAGAAAAGGTTTTAGAAATGTTCAAACGAAAAATCACCCTGGGTGTAATCACGGGATTGCTTGGTGCATTCGCCCTATCAGGCACTGTATTTGCTCAAGAGAAACAATCCGATAGCACACCCCACGATTCAATCAATGAACGAATAGCTGAAATCCTGGGTATCGAACGAGAAACTCTCGACTCGGCAATCAAAACGGCTCGTAAGGAATACCTTAAAGCCAAGCACAACAAGAGTCTTGCCGCGATGGTAGAAGCAGGGACAATCACTCAGGAACAAGCTAATGAGATCGATACCTGGAAAGACAATAAACCTGAGGTCATAGACCGTCTCAAGAAGCTAGTGCGAGAAAATGGCGGAGTCAAAAGGCACCCGGAAGCCAATCTAAGCAATCTAGTAGAAAAAGAAGTAATCACCCAGGCAGAAGCCGATGAGATTTTAGCCTGGAAAGACGCCAAGCCATCCTATCTCAATAAACTCCGTGAAAGTCTCAAATATAGACGCGACATGAAAGGCCCAAAAAGTCGATACGGTCAAGCACGGAACCAGCACCCTGACTATGAACGACCAGGTTTATCTAATTAAACCCCAACGAGTTCCTGCGTCTGTAACCAATAAATTCTCCACTATCGATGAAAAGTAACTAACCGTTTAGGTACGTATTAGCCAAGTTCACGACAGGTCTCTTGTGTCCCCCTAAAAAAACTCCTCTCGAATATTCGGGGGGAGTTTTTTCTTTCCAGTCACTTAAAAAGGCAGATTAATGCCGACACTAAAATCCATAAAGCCTAAAATGTGTATGGCAAACGGTTCGAGAAACTATTTCAAAAACGCCCTAAAATTATTCAACTCACGCTCGGACCAGGAATCTCTTTCATGGATCAACGCTCAAACAACAAGACACAGCGACTACAACAGTGGTTCGATGAACGCCCCAGGTGGGATCACGCCTCATACGGAGAGTTCATGCACATTGGTGCAAATCAGACCATCTTCCGAATCGCATTGGAAGAACAGGAAATTAGTACCCAAACGAAAGTACTCGATACCGCTTGCGCAGTTGGCGGTAACGCTCGTTGGATGGCATCTCTCTTCGGATGCCAGGTTTGGGGCAACGATATCGACGCAGAAGCTCTGATAGTGGCGAGAGATCTGGCTGAAATAGAAAACATCTCTGAACTATGCACATTCGTCGAGGCTCCCGTTGAAGCACTGCCCTTCGAAGACAACACGTTCAATATTGTCGTAACTACTGACGTTTTTGACTCCCAGGAAGTCAAACGAGTACTTAAGCCAGGCGGTAGTTTCATCGTTATATCACTTTTCGAAGATCCAAAAATCACTCCCCTAAAGCTCGCAGAAAGCTGGGGCTTGGAACTGGAAACATCACTCGACGTTACCGATCTAGCATTTGCATTCAACAGAGCTAAAGAAACCGAAGCTCGACTACTCCACGAATCTGATTTAATAGGCGCTCGTGAACTAATCGATATCATGAATAAGAGCATCGCTCCATACACGCATGGCGGACGCCACTACATCATGCGCCTACGAAAAAAGTAAAGTGATTCCTAACCACCAATGAGCACAAACTCAATAGATCAATACCGTGGGATATTTGGAATACCC
>RQOU01000067.1 GCA_008373165.1 SAR202 cluster bacterium
GAAAGACTCGTACTTTTGAGCCATCATCCTCTTTTTATTAAGTCCCCTGATGAGCCGGACAGCAATTGGTCTATCGAAAAAAAATATCGAAACCCTCTACTTGAAATGGCTAAGAAGCACGGCATAGAAGCGAACTTCGCTGGACATTTGCACCGCAACAATATCGTATCGACCGACTATATCGAGGTAGTAGCATCCGGACCTGTCGGATATCCGTCTTACCAGGACCCGTCTGGGTTCCGAAGGGTCCAAGTTACACCCAAAGGGATTAATCATCAGTACCACCCTTTAGAGACCACCGTTATTAACTGAAATTTAACTAGTTATGCTGATTCAAAGTTCTGAACCCGTCACCACAACCCAATCGGCATCGCGAACATACGCAAAAATGTCCGATAATCTTTTGTTGATATGGCTACCCAATTAAACGTTTCGACCAGCGCCTCACAGACTTATGACGTTGTTGTCGTCGGTGGTGGGATCGCAGGTCTGACTGTTGCATACCGACTCTACAACAAGAACGTTCTGCTGCTCGAAAAAGAGCTAGTTGCCGGGGGGCGTACACTCTCAATGGACATGGGCCCATATGTCTTCAACCAGGGAGCCCAGATGATTCCGGGCGGTGAGACGAACGTTGCCAAACTCGCCGACGAGTTAGGCGTAGCGCTGACTCTGATCAACAAGACAAAAACGTCCACGTATATCAACGATAAGTTCGTTGTCGCTTCATCGGAGTTCAAATACTTGCTGGCTCTACCGATTCCGATGGTAGAAAAAATCAAGCTGGGGCTAAAAATTCTGCGTATGCGATCTCGATACAGCGATGTTGTGGACAAGTCGCCTCGCTCGGACGATCCGAAATTCCAAGAGTTGGCTGAGAAAACTCTCGTTGACCTGTTGAACATTCGTGATCCGGATGTGAGGGCACTCTGGGATTCGATTTCTAAATCGTCTAGCACGCTCCGTGCCGATGAGGTCGCAGCATTCCAGCCCGTTAACACTTTCCTTCACCACGCAGCCGACGAATTTTTCGTTGAGGGAGGCACGGTCGAGGTAACACGAGCACTAGCGAACCAAACCAAAGCCAGAGTGGAAACAGGCGCAAGCGTCACAGGAGTTGCTCCAATCGATGCGGGTGTAGCAATCCAGTACGAGCAAAATGGGACAACTCATAGTGTCCAAGCTCGTAAGTGCGTGATGGCCGTTCCGGCTCCGCTGGCACTTAGCGTTCTTCGTGATCTACCCGATGCTAAGCGATCTGCCTTGGCGCAATGCGAATACGGCGCCATGTCAACAGCGGCATTTCTGGTCGACAAACCCTCTGAGTACTTATTCGGCAAAGGAAATTGGCGTGTCCCAGTGGTCGGAATGACGACCATAGGAATCGGAGATCCCACATTCACTTACTCCGAAGATATGAAACTGCAAGACGGTCGTGGGTTGATCCGGTTGTACGCTGGGGATTATGGATCACGAATGCTTCAACAGATGCCAGATGACGAGGCACTAAAAGTGTTTGAGAATGACCTGTTCCATATCTTTCCTGCTACTCGCAGACTTGTACTTGAACGCTCCCTCAAACATTGGCCATACGCGATCTGTCCATGGCGGATTGGCAGGCTGGATGCCATCGATGATATACGTGCCCCGCACAATAATATTCACTACTGTGGGGACTACACCGAAAACTCCGGCCTCGAGTCCGCAGTACTGAGCGCCCTACGAGTAGTTTCAGAACTTTCGAACGGGCAGCAACCTGCAAAATACGACTAGACTAATTTCGGTGGAATAGTGGTCATGATGCTGACAGTGCAATGATGCCGGGGTTAGGGTGCCGAGTCCAGTCACCGCAACCACATCCCAATTAGCATCACCCCGTCTCTGAAAAGTCGACTTAAATCTCAATCCGAGAGATTCGTGTCAGGGTTATCAATGATGTACTGTGCCTGTTTAACTCCGAATTGTTCCTGTAGCTGGACAGTAAGGCCGCCATCAATCGTTAGTGTGTGGCCTGTTATGAAAGACGACTCATCTGAGCACAAAAAAGCTATTCCGTTAGCTATGTCGTCAGGGGTGCCGGTCCGTCCTATCGGATACTGATTCGAGACAAACTTGTGCCCAGTAGGATTTTTCTTCCATGCTTGAGCGGAGCGTTCGACGAGTATATGTCCTGGGGCAATGGCATTAACTCTTATACCGTCAGGTCCGAATTCTGTCGCCAATTGTCTGGTCATGCCGATCACACCAGTTTTAGCCGATTCATAGACAAATCTTCCTGGTTCCTGAAGAATTCCATGTATCGAAGCTATGTTGACGATTATCCCCCCATCACCTGATTTGAGATGAGGTATTGCATATTTTGCCCCCAGATAAAGAGCCTTTAGATAAACATTTATGCCAAGATCCCATTGGTCCTCGTCGACTTCCAAAGCACTGCCATGAATAGCTTTGGAGACCAAGCCACCTCCGGCATTTTGTACGAGGATATCCAGTCTTCCATAGTGTTCAACGGCTTCATTTATCATTCTCGAAATGTCTTTTCCTTGAGCCACGTCGACATGACAGGAAGTTGCTATCCCTCCACTTTTTTCTATTCTTTTTACATTTTTTTTAGCTTCCGAGTCAGCAATATCGGCAATAAGTACCTTTGCACCGTATGATGCAAGTTTGCGAGCAGCTGCACCACCTATACCTAAAGCACCGCCGGTGACTATTGCTACCTTGCCATTCAAGTTATACAAAAAATGATCCTAAATCTGATATGAGACTTTATTTTAGTTGGACTATCAATGCGCCGGACTGGATAAATCATCATCACCAGGCCGTTACTCGATAACCCTTGTGAACGATGTTCCAGTCGGTCAATGCTTTATCGCTATGCCTGGCTCCTTTTTTATGCATACAGCGTTTATTTTAGTTCCCGATAATTATTAGATTTTTGAATAGGTCATATTAAGAATTTCAAATGGATGGTGGATAACAATATTCCGTCCGAATCTTTTTAGAACATTGAGGAGAAAATTTTGCTATTTATTTCAAATTACAAAGTCAATACAGAATTTATGCGGGAATGCGTTTCAAGATTTGTGACTCAAGATCCTGCGGCAGAATTTCCTGAAGGTTTGAACCTTGTTGGAAGGTGGCATGCAGCTGGAGATACCTGGGGAGTTATTATCACTGAAACCGACAACGCATCATTAATTACCGAATGGGCGCTGAAATGGTCTGATGTGTGTGAGATTAGTACAGTCCCTGCGTTGGACGATGAGGGAATCGGGCCAGTAGCTCACGCTTGGGTTCAAACTCTCACATAGTCTGTCTAATAAAAGCTAGGTCGGATCGCCCTTGCTCGGGTGCTCTGGCCTAGTTTTTCCTGGTCGGGTCCAAAGCTCTTCCAGCTCATTCGCGTCTGCGAAAAAAGCTGGGGCATGATATAAACCTCGTGATATAGCTAAATCAGTAATCATCCACTGAAATTTAGCTGCCTCAATAGACTCTCAGGATTTGAGACAACATGTGTTGTCTCGTGTGGATCTTGGGTTCTCATGGAAGGATTCTTTGAATGTTGGAAAAACTATTTGGAATCGGTAAGGCAGGATCGTCAATCCGCACAGAACTACTTGCTGGGCTGGCTACTTTCCTGACAATGGCTTACATAACCATTGTCAACCCTTTAACACTTTCGACAGACGGAACCGGCATGGAGTTCGGCGCTGTTTTCACTGCAACGATAATCGCTGCAGTGGTAGGGACGCTCATAATGGGATTGTGGGCTAACTGGCCTGTCGCACTAGCCCCTGGCATGGGATTGAATGCCTATTTCACTTATACGGTCATACTGGGGGATGGCTACAGCTACCAGCAAGCTTTGACTGCAGTATTCGTAGCTGGTGTTGTGTTCATCATCCTTTCCGTTAGCCCTGCACGAAAATACATCATAAACTCGATCCCGAAAAGCATGAAGCTGGGTATCGGTGCAGGTATCGGACTATTCCTTGCGATCATCGGCTTACAGAATGCGGGGATCATTGTTGATAATCCAGCAACTTTAGTCGGACTTGGTGACGTCGCCTCGTTGCCTGTATTACTTGCAGGACTCGGGTTCATCATCATGGCAGTACTCAGCAATCGCAAAATCCCTGGAGCCATCGTTATCGGAATTCTCGTGATAGCGATAATCGCTTGGATTATTGGCGAGGCTGACCTAGAGGGAATAGCGGGATCCGTACCTAATCCTTCGCATGCCTTCCAGTTGGACTTCTCGGTAATTGCGACGGCTGGATTCATCGGAGTAGCGTTCGCATTTTTGTTTGTTGACTTCCTTGATACCGCCGGAACATTGACATCAATTGCAAACCTTACTGGGAGGGTTGATGATGACGGTGAGGTTGAGGATATCGACCGTACATTGTTGGCCGATTCATCCGCTACAGTTGTAGGCGCTCTAGCGGGCACCTCAAATACTACTTCCTATATAGAGAGCGGGGCTGGTATCCGTGAAGGCGGCAAAACAGGACTGACGGCCGTCACAGTTGCGGTACTCTTCGCAGCATGTTTGTTCTTAGCACCGCTGGCCCAGTCGGTTCCAGCATTTGCGACGGCGCCAGCGTTGATTTTTATAGCCACGTACTTCTTACGTAACATAAAGGATCTCGACTGGGACGACATATCAGAGTACGTTCCCGCCACTCTTGCAGCGATCATCATGCCTTTGACATATTCGATCGCTTACGGAATCGCTATCGGATTTGTGAGCTACGTGCTGATCAAAGCTCTCAGCGGTAAAGGGCGTTCGCTAAATTACGCATCCATTGCTCTGGCAGTGGTGTCGGCACTGTTCTTTGTAGTCTCCGTAAACAGTTAGAATCCTGACAGATGCAGCATCGCCTGCACGCGATTGTTTGAGATTTGAACGCAAACGGCCGGCTAGCGGATTTTGTTTCGTTAGCCGGCCTAAACATGCCGGTAAGGTGAGCAGATTTAGAGTTTTGTTAAATTTATGAATTACAAATGTCATATAAAACTTATCTGAAAATGAATCCTTCAATTCTTCGATGCTCTGTGACTTCGGATATCACTTGTCGAATGCTGAAAGCTATGGGTATGTGAGTGAGATCATCTAATGTGCCTACGATGCATCTGCTTTGGGCGTTCGAAGAGGTGCAGACAGCGATTCGTCAAGTTGCCAAATCCATTGATGATTTGTACTCGGGCGACCAAGCTGTCAATCTAGTACCAGTTCTCACAGGGGCAATGCCATTTTGCTCAGGTTTAGCAATGGAACTGGAACGATTGACGCCAGGTAAGTGGTGTATAGCCCCAGTTTTTGTCTCGACTTACCTAGACGATGGACTGGTAAGAGAGCCGATGATTGAATTCCCTAGCAAATTCAATGAGTCGATTGATCCGCATTCTCCAGTGGTAATTATTGATGATCTTCTGGATACCGGCGCGACAATGGGACATTTAGTACAGGAGTTCAAGCGAGGTGGTTTCGAGGAGGTGGCAGTCTGCGTGCTAGTTGATAAACCTTCTGCTCGTAAAATTGATCTATCCCCCGATTTTTGCGGACTGGTCTCCGACTCAGATGCGTGGCTAGTCGGTTACGGTATGGATACAGAAAAGCGTTACCGAGCTCTTGATGGTATATACACTCTCGAACAAGCCCCCTCACAACCAGATCAGAAGCAACTTGATTTTCAAATCGAATAATTTGTGGTTTTCTGATCCTCAGAAGCTCGCTTGAGTCACACTCATTCACAACCGGTTTCGTTGACGAGGCTTCGTAGCCCGAGAAAAATGCGTGGGCGTTTCTTATTGATGTTCGAATGCGACCAGATAAATCCGCATTTCAGTTTTTACCTGCGGGCTATCCTCGACCTACATAAGGCATCTTTGTTGCCATGATCGTCATGAATTGGATGTTCGTATCCAGCGGTAAGTTGGCTATAAACAGGACCTGTTCACCCACGTAGTTCACATCAAATGTGGGTTCGGGAACCACCTCGCCATTGGCCTGCGGAACGCCGCCGGACATTCTAGCGGTCATTGGCGTAGCTGCATTGCCGATATCTATCTGAGAACAAGCAATGTCGTACTTACGTCCATCGAGTGCAGTTGATCGAGTGAGGCCAGTAACGCCATGCTTGGTCGCGGAATACGGCGCAGAACCAGGTCGGGGGACATATGCAGAGATTGAACCGTTGTTAATGATTCGGCCTCCCATCGGCGTCTGATCTTTCATTATGAGCATAGCTTCACGGGTGCAGAGAAAGGTCCCGGTCAGGTTTATATCAACGACCGATTGCCATTGTTCTGGCGTGATCTGCTCGAGCGATGGGGCTCCAGCACCTATGCCCGCGTTGTTGAAAAGAACATCTAGCCGACCAAAAGAGTCGGCGGTCTCCTTGAATACGCGGGCTACAGAATCAGCATTACCTGCGTCTGCGGAAATAGGCAGTGCGTTTGCCGAGTTGCCACCGGCCAAGCTCGCAGTTTCTTCCAGTGCTTCAACTCTTCGGCCGACAAGAGTTACCTTGTAGCCATCTTTGAGTAGTGCTAATGCCGCGCTTCGACCCACCCCACTACCGGCTCCTGTGATAATTGCAACTCGATCTTTGTTCATAAGGATCTAAACCCCTTGTAGAAAGCATTCTTGTCGACAGGAGAGTATATTCCTGGCAGCGATTGAGGACAACCCAAGTCTTACAATAACCGGCCGACCATGATTTCATTTGTTCAGGACTGGGATGTGGTCTGAAGGGTGGGCTTCCCAATCCATGGGTCAAATACCATTATGTAGTTTTCTGAAGCCCACCAGAGCTATATGTACCTGTCAAAGTGCCACGTCAGTGCCACGTCCTGACTTGTCTAAGCACGGAGAACAATAGCGGTAATTGATTGTTAATATGTTGTTGATAATTATCGCTTCAAAAAGATGAGGATAAGTAGAGTGCTAGAGAACAGATTGAAAAAACGATTGTTGAAGGGTGAGTTCCAAGTTGGTACTTGGATTAATTTGATCAGGAACCCTTCATCGCTGACATTGTTTAAAGAATCGGGCTTAGATTTTGTCAGGATTGATATGGAGCACTCTGGTCCTAGTGTAGAAACTGTAGCAGCGTTCGCTAGTCTGGGAAGAGCTCTTGATTTTCCAGTAATGGTGCGACCCCCTGAGGCTAATAGAGAATGGATCACCAGGCTCCTGGACCTTGGAATTTATAATTTACATTGTCCGCAAATAGAGACTCCAGATCAGGCAATTGAAATAGTGAAAGCGTCTCGATATTTTCCGCAAGGGTTAAGAGGAATGGGCGGCGCAAGCCCAGCAAATGACTTTGATATTAGTATGCCTATGAAGGATAGGCTGAAATTTTCCAATGATCAGATCTTTATTACGGTAATGTTTGAGAGTGCGCAAGGGTTGAGAAACATTGACGAAATAACTGCTATTGATGGTATTGATGCGATAACTTTGGGTTATCAAGATTTAGCTCAGGATTTAGGTGTTTTAGGTAAGCCTGAACAAGATGATGTCTTGAACCAAAAGCGTGATCTGGTGATTGCGGCTGCAAAGAAGCACGGGAAAGCTTGTGCGATGATGGTGAACTCCGTTGAACAGGCAAATCATTGGCGTGATCAAGGTGTGATGTTGATCAACTACACGTCTGAGGTTGATATTCTCCTATCTGGTTATAGAGATATTCTTGCGCAAATCGGGAAGTGATGGATTCACTCTCCCAAACTGAAGAAGCCCCTGCATTTGCGCAGGGGCTTCTTCGCGTATTTACACTTGAATCTATTTGAAAATCCCAGTGATTAACTAACTTTATCGATAAGACTGATTGTTACCAGAGTGAACGAACGATTGGAGATGAAATAGCGGTAATGCTGTTCACTCCTGACGCCATCCAGTTCTGAAATTTGCCAGAAATCCAGTCGTCCCAACTTTCACCGGCCTGTTTTAGATGATCTTCTGGCCCCGCTGCGGTTTCGTAAATTTCGGTCAAAGTAAAGACTGTGTTACCAGTTGGTTCACCATCGACTATTTCAGGTTGCTTGGCAACCGTATAAGCCAAAAGAGCCTTGGGCCCTGAACGATGATGTGTCTTTGACATCCATTCAGCGTGTCCAGCGAAAAGTCTGTCACCTTCAGCTACTTGATCAGGTGTGACGACTATAAGGCCGGTTAATTGAACTTTTCCTTCGTAAGACAATTGTTATTTCTCCTTGCACATTGCATAAAATTTTTCGTGACATGACGGTTCAATAAACTGTCGACAATATAAATTGTGCCGTACCAAAAATAAACGGCTTAGGCGGTTTAGGTTAAAAATGATGGGCAGCACTTCAAAGTGCTGCCCATCATGTCAAATGTACTGTGTACTTTTATGCCTTTTTAGTTGTGAGTCCAAGCACACCGATACCAACCACCGCAATCGCCCAACCGATCCAAGTAATAAAACCGAGATCAGAATCTTCAGTCCTGATAACTATGATATCTACTAGATCCCCCACAGATAGAACACCAATTATTGCCACAAAAACCTTAAAGATTAGATTCCCAAGACCATTCTTTAGCACAAACCCCGCAATTATCAATTGGACAATAGCACTAGCAATAATGAAAATTGTATTTACAGAATTTCCTACTGCATCGGTCGCTTTTTGTGTTTCAAGTGTTGCGTCCTCTCCAAGTATTAGCCACGTACTCATGCTGATCAATAATGAGCCGACCATGAGTATTGCCATTATTCGTACGTAGGTGTACCACTCATCTGTGACATTGACAGCCTGAGCTAGTTGCACAAAGGACTTCGCCAGATAGGCAAACACACCAATAGAAATAGTAAAGAAAACTAAGGCCATTAGCTGATTGTCCTGAAGGTTCTTGAATTCCTCTGCAGCATCCATGTCATCGGAAAAACCCAATATGCCCATAAAGAAAGCCAGCATTCCTACACTGGCCCACAGACCACCAATAATAAAACCCCAAGAGGTCGCTTTAGATAATTGCATAGTTTTCTCCCCGCAGGAATTGCTGATCGTAGAATTTGTTTAAAGTATTGCCATGGCAATTTTAAATATCACGTGACTTTATAGTTTCCCGCTTTTTACCAAGCACTTATGTTAGGCAGTAGCGAATCTTTGTTACGGAAAACGCATTCAGAAGTTATTGTTCAATCTGATTCGACCAGTCAATTATTCGAGAAATCATCTTGTTTGAAACGATACGGGGTCTACCATTTCACAAAAGAACCTTATCCCTTTTCAGAGCGAGGAATGTGTGTGCGGAAGTTGTACATCGTCCTTCCTTACATGAAACGACCACGACCGGTTAGCTCTACGATTGTCTCGAGCACTCCGTTTCTTACGCAGTAGTAGTAATCGTGTTGCGCTATTGTTGTGTCGCTGTGCATGGGCAGGAGTGTTATCTTGTCACCTATTTTCAGGTTCTCAGCTTCTCCTTCAGTGGTCATAACACAGTGTTCTTCAGACATACCTCTGACCATCAGGCCCTCGATCCCCACAGTTTTCGGTTTGTCGACATCGGTTGCCACTGCTT
>RQOU01000068.1 GCA_008373165.1 SAR202 cluster bacterium
TTCAAATAATCGAAGCATTTATTTCTAAATCGAATTCACACCCCCTTTTAGTCGAGGACACTAATGTCGTAGAATGAAAGACTGACCGAAATTTTTTGGCTCAGTTAAGGGAATCAGCAACCCAGAAGGAATAGCCCCTTTGGTTCAAAAACAACGAACTTCGGATGTGAATGATATTTCAGCCGCGCTCGAAGGCGAGAATGAATACACCCCCGCTTTAACACGCATGGAGGGTACGGAAGATGAGGCAAACCAGGTAACCGAAAGCGGCGCTACAGCCGTGACTCGTTCAGAACTGGATATGTGGGAAGCAGCCCGAGCATCAGATTCCACCACAAGCATTACCAATGCCCTCCAGCAGGAAATACAGGAATCGGAACTGACAGAGGACACCGTTCGGATGTACCTCAGAGAAATCGGCCGCGTCGCACTCTTGACTGCCGCCGACGAAGTGGTCCTTGCACGTGCGGTCGAACTAGCCCAACGCCTTGAATCGATTGAAAAAGAAATCCAAGGCGATATAGAGGTTGGAACGCCCGACCCCTTTACGGTTATAACGGATATTCTTCTGAAACTTGCCCCTACAGCTGATACCGCTTCCGCTATAGCTAAATACCTTGGACTTGAGACACCAGTCACCCTTGGTGCTGCTCTGACTAACCCTGACTTACGTGCGCTTCTTGACGGCAAGCGCGAAGACGAAGTAACCAACTATCTTTCTGACGCTTTAGGCGTAGACCCTGACGAAGCCCACAAATTAGTCGTTGAATTGTCTGTTCTCTCACGATTACTAGCTTCAGATATGGTCGACATACTGGGTATCGATCCTAAATTAGAAAAACTTCCAGACGAAATAAGCAAACCTAAATTCCTTGCAGCCCTCGAACCATTAACACCTGTTCTTAACGCCCACCTGATGCGTGTACGAGAGGAAGGCGAAAAGGCACGCCGGCATCTGGGCGAGGCAAATTTGAGGCTAGTAGTAAGCGTTGCAAAAAAACACCTTAATCGTGGGCTCTCGATGTTAGACCTCATACAAGAAGGAAACATAGGACTGATGCGAGCGATTGAAAAATTCGATTTCCGCAAAGGGTTCAAATTCAGCACCTATGCCACGTGGTGGATCCGGCAGGGGATCACTCGCGCAATTGCGGATCAGGCACGAACAATTCGTATCCCTGTTCATGTCGTAGAAACGCTAAACAAGATCATGAGAGCACGTCGAGAACTTGGGCAACAATTGAATCGTGAGCCGACGGTCGAAGAGTTAGCTGAGCGCGTCGAACTTTCGATAGAGCGAGTATCCGAAATTCTTCAGATGTCTCAGGAACCTGTTTCCCTAGAAACACCAATCGGTGAAGACGCTGAAAATGAACTTGGGGATCTAATCCAAGACAGTAATGCTCCTGCTCCTGCTGATGTCGCAGCCCAGTCATCAATGCGCGAGCAAGTTGACAGAGTTTTAGGGCATCTCCAAGATCGTGAACGCCGAGTCTTGGAACTAAGATTTGGCCTTTTCGATGGGCGACCTCGAACGCTAGAAGAAATAGGCGGAGAATTAAACCTCACCCGTGAACGCATACGCCAGATAGAACGAAAGGCCCTCGGACGCCTTCGTGGCGATGCAAACGTTGCAGAACTACGAGAATTACTAGCATAATTCCTAACGTAACTACCAAAAAAGCCCCGGATTCCACACTAGGATCTGGGGCTTTTTTGATCAACAAAATCTTTCCAGCTTAACCGCAGTGATCCAAAGTGCCAAGCAACTTGAAAATAAACCTTCCGACACTAAGTAACGCTCAAAACAAATTCCCATAAAATATTTAACTAAATGACTGAATTAAATAACTTCGCAACCAAAACTCTGCGTGGATCTGGTCTTCGAGCAACGCCCACACGCAAAGCGATCATAAACGTCCTTAGAAACACCAGCAGCCACATGACAGCTTCGGAAATCATCCGGAACCTAAATGCTGTAGCGAAAACATATGATCAGTCAACCGTCTATCGCGGGTTAAGTGATCTCGGTCGTGTGGGTCTCATTGCGGAATCACGCATAAGTCCCGGCAATACTGTTTACGAATGGATAAGCCAATCAAATCATCACCATCTACAGTGCACCAATTGTGGCCGAACTATGCCGCTTGACGCTCAATTAGTTCAAGAATTCATTTCCAAAGTCCATAGCCGCCACGGTTTTCACGTCAATGCTACTCATCTAATAGTTTCAGGTACGGAGCACGCCTGTCCTGCTAACAAAAAATAGTTTTTAAATCAGGCTAAATTTCGTCACCCGCTGACCCTGACCAGGCTCGCCAATTTCGGCAATATAAATGTTGCCATCAGAGTCGTAACTCCCTCCGTGAGCTGCTTGACATGCATCTGAGTTCCCACGCCATCTTGTGATCAACTCTCCGTCTAAACTCCATATCGAAATTCCGTTACCTCCGCCCTGCTCCACAACATAAGCAATTTCATCATCAAAGAAAATATCGCCTGGGCCCACCACATCATTCCACTCAGAAAGATAATTGCCATCAGCGTCAAATATCTGAATACGATTATTCTCACGATCACAAATGTAGACCTTATTGTTTTTGTCTACACCGACTTTATGCAAAATCGAAAATTGTCCCTGAGCAGTACCCGCCTCGCCCCAGGAATGTTCAAGATCACCACCTGAACTAAAACGATGAACCCGTCGGTTGCCGTAACCATCGGATACAAATAATCGACCATCCGGGGCAGTCGCGAGGCCCGTTGGATTATTAAATGGCAATCCATTTCCACCGACCGTTGTAACCGTAATACTGGCGTACCCGTGCACGCCCAATTCTAAAAGAACCTCACCATTTTCATTGTGCTTGGTAACCTGGTGAGTCTGGTGGTCAGCAAGCCATATGTGATCATCCCCATCAATGAAAACGCCGTGCGGCACTCGGAATTCCCCCTTATCCAATCCAAGATCGCCCCACGAACCTATGAATTTACCGTCAGTTGTCCAGCACGTGACCGGGTGTTTTGATCGACTGAACAACCAGATACGGTCCTTCGAATCAACTCCAACATCTGCACACTGTCCAAGTTCCCAAAAAGCAGGTTTATTACGAAGCCAATCCTGGTCTACTTCATATCGAAATTTGCCTTCACCAACAATAGTCATGTAATCGCCGCCATTAATTTTGAAAAACCCTGTGCGCAAAATAACGCTGAGTCGCCACGCTAGCTCTCCTAACGTATCCTGTCAATGCATTTCAATAGCTCGGAGAAAAATGTGAAAGATAGAAAAAGTGCAGTATTAGCCGCAATAGATGAGAACTGGAGACAATTCCGGACCTCATTAGACCGCCTAGTAAGCGAGGACATGTCTAAGGCAGGAGTATTAAGCGATCTTGCGGTCACTGACATAGTTGGTCATGTGACCACATGGGAATGGGAATTAGTCAACGCTCTAGACAGGAATCGTATCGAACCGATAAGTGACATCGACGAGTTCAACAAAAATGCCATACAAAACAAAAAAGGACGTACACCCCGCCAGATCATAGAAGATATGGAGCAGATTCATAGATCGTTACGCGATCAACTAGCCAAAACTCCTAATGCATATTTCGAACCAAATGAACCGTTCAGAAAATTTATTGACTCATGTACAGTTCTGCACTATCAAGAGCACGGTTCTCAAATAAGAATATGGGGCTCGGAACATTCACTTAGGGCCTCCGATCAATAAGAGAAACTATCAATCTCTTTTGATGACAATTTCCCTTTCTAGGATTCATTGACCAATTCGCAAAACCCCGACCGCCTAGCCGCTCGCTCGTTTCCACTTTCTAAGACTTGTGACCTCACGTACCGGATCTTGCTGCGAGCCAAATGCTGTGTAGGAGACTTCAGCTACATATACCGACCCTTCTGAGTCAACCGCTATCGCATGTGGCGCAATGAATTGATCATGTCCTTCTCCTCCAAATTCATCACCGAATCTCGTCATTTCGGTACCTTCCCGATCCATAACCACTACTCTCCGACCAAGCCGTCGCACGCCTTCTTGAACCGGAGGAGGGCCAGCCTCAGCTACATAGAGATTCGTATCAGATCCGTTGCCATTGATAATTGCAATCGGCCGGTGAGAATGAATCTGCTGCACAAATTCCCCGTCGACCGTAAATGTTTGGAGCCTGAAATTTTCACGATCGGCCACTGTTACCCTATCCGAGCCATTCATCGCAATGTTATGTGGAAGTGAAAACTGGCCAGGTAAGGAACCCGGCTCGCCCCATGACTTGATGTAATTACCATCAGAATCGTAACGATGCACACGAGAGTTTCCATATCCATCTGAGATAAAAAGATCCCCTGAGTCTGGGTGAATAGCAACGTGAGTCGGACGATTAAATGGGTCTCCTTCCTGCCAGGATGCTGGTTTGCCTTTTTCACCTAATCGATAAATGAGTTTCCCTTCCTTAGTTCGCTTTTCGACCATATGTGCGTCATCGTCCGCAAGATAAAGGTTATCCTCACCATCTATTGTGATCCCATGAGGACGAACGAATTCCCCTGCACCCCAAGTTTCAAGAAAATTTCCATCACGATCAAATATGATTACCGGGTGATCTCCTCTATTGAAAACGTACACATTATCATTCGAATCGACGGCCACCGAAGTGGCCTCCTTGAAAAACATAGGATGAGGAAGTTTTGCCCAAAACGGGACGGGTTTATAAACAGTTTTTGATGTTGCAGGCTGGACCATGATAATTTCCTAATTTCTTTTGCGCTTACGTGTTGATAAAGACATGAATTCCGACACTTATAAACGTCGCCACTTTCGAAGGCTGACCACCTCGCCAAGAGGCGGGGCTTCCAATCCCGAATTATCGGGATTAGAAAAGTAGTTCGTCCACGCTACCTCTGCAACGTAAACAGAACCCTGTGAATCAGTAGATACACCATGTGGTGCCGTGAACTGTGAAGGGCCTTCACCCGGCAAAGGCCCGCCTAAATGTTGCTGGTAATCTCCTTCGGATGAAAGTACCGCAATCATTGCACCAAGATTACGCACCCCTTGCTGAACAGGCGGGGGAATCATCTCGCCGACGTACAAGTTGTCGTCATCACCTTTCCCTTGGGTGACTGACATCGGATGATGAATATGAATTTGCTCAACAAATTCACCCCCAGTTGTAAAAATCTGTAGCCTAAAGTTTTCTCGATCAGCAACAACCACTTTGTCCAAACCAAGCATGCTGATGTTATGAGGAAGGCTGAATTGCCCTGGATCTGTGCCAGGTTCACCCCAGGACATCATATGCTGACCATCAGGGTCGAATTTATGGATCCGTGAATTGCCGTAGCCATCTGATACGAATAACTCTCCTGTTTCTGGATGAATAGCCACATCGGTTGGACGGTTAAACATTCCTCCGCTCTGCCAATCACATGGTTGCCCTTTTGTGCCTATCGTAAAGACCACCTGCCCATCATTAGTCCGCTTTTGAACAAAATGACCATCATCATCAACAAGGTAAAGATCGTCATTGCGGTCAATTTCTATACCGTGTGGTCTTACAAACTCATCGTGACCCATTCCCCTTAAGAAATTGCCATCGACGTCAAATACCGCAATTGGCTCTGTTCCACGGTTAAAAACGTAAACGTTATCCTTGGAATCAACAGCAATGGATGTGGCATCGCCACGGAATGTCACACCCATAGGCAATTTTGCCCACCCAGAAACAGGTTCATATTTAGTTTGAGATGTCGTAGTTTTCATTTTATGATTCGCCAAGTGATAATTTGATAGCGCAAAATATTTACTCAGTTATTCGCCTCTGGAGTCCGCAAGCCAGTCCCTAAGTTGATCTGGCAACCACTGAACTAGGTTGATGCCTCGTTCTACATCAGAAGACATCAAGCGACCGCGTGCATGAACCGCCTCTACGACCGAACTCATTGCATCTAAAACCGCGGGGTGGTCAGCATGACCGGGGTGCCCCAGCGATTGAGCAAGGTCTTGAGGTCCAAAAGTAATCAGGTCTATACCATCGACATCAAGAATTTCATCGATGGTCTCAATCCCGTTCTTTGTTTCAATTTGAATTGCAACCGTAACCTGTTGATTGAATTCCCTCATGTATTCGGCTGGTGTATACCCATGCATCCCATAATCACGACCACGCGATGTGCCGAAAGATCTTTCGCCTTCAGGACCGAATCTTGCAGCTTTCGCAATTCGCTGAGCCTGCTCAGCATTATCGACATGCGGGCATAAAATCCCCATTAGACCACGATCAAAAGCACGCAAAATTGTGTCTGTTTCAGTATTAGGAATTCTTGCCGTACATGTCATCCCATGCATATCGGCAACGCGGCACATAGATTCAACCGATTCCCAATCAAAAACACCGTGCTCCATATCCAGATGAAGGGCATCAAATCCAGCGTATCCAGCCCATTCAGCTATCGTCGGTTCTGGAAATGTGAGCGTTAGGTTATGTGAAATCGTGCCATTATCTATAGCTGCGCGAATATTGCTAGGTCTCAAAATAAGCTCCGTGTTTTTATGTTCCGCCCGGGACACACCAAGACGTGAACCGGTTCAGATGCTACCGTAATTACCGCCAAATGGAATCTGGTACTGATTCAAATGAGGGCGCGGCCGGAGTATACAGCCAACTTGGTAATAATCGAGATCATTTCGCCAGCTCAACCATATAAGTTGTTGTCTAAAACAAGCATTCTGATTAATTGCCAATAATGTTTATAACTAAATTAAGGCAGATCTACCGAGGCTATCCGATCGCAATAGTCGTTTTCTTATCGACAGGCCTGTCGGTTGGAATGACCCAATACGCGTTTGGAGAGTTCGCTGGCCCACTCAAAGAACAGTTCGGCTGGTCACAAACACAACTTAATCTCTCTCTGGCATTTTCGTTCATATCTGGCCTATGTGCACCTTTCGTCGGCACCCTGAGTGACCGTATAGGTATCAGACCAGTAATGTTTGGATCAATTCTGATCATTGCAATTGGGTTTTTGATGCGCCCATTTATCACCGAACTATGGCATTGGTATCTGTTCAGTGCCCTTGTTTACACGGGATTCCCGGGTGCAACTGTCCTTCCGGGGGGCAAGATGGTAGGACTCTGGTTCCCAAGAACCCGGGGAAGAATGATGGGAGCAGTTATGGCGGGCAATAACTTCGGCGGCATCACGATGCCACCTCTAGCAGCAGCGATAATAGTCGTCTTCAACTGGCAAACAGCGTACGTGGTTTTCGGAGTGATTATGGGTGCCTTGGCAGTCATGGCTCTGTTTGTAATTGTCGAAGATGAAAAGAAAGTCGAAAGTGAAATGAAACGGACCGGTCGAGGTGACCAGGCGCAAATAGCACGTGCCGCCGCCCAAGCCGGTGTCACTCTAAAGCAGGCCTTAAGAAACCGAAATTTCTGGCTGGTCACCGTTGGACTTGTAGCAGCAACTTTCACCTATCAGGGAGTATTGACCCAATTACGCCAACATTTTGAAGAAAGCGGATTCACGCCGGCGATGGCCACAACAGCTGTTAGCACCATTGCTGGCATGGGAATCTTCTCCAAGCTAGCTTTCGGCAGAGCAAGTGAAAAAATCACTGCGCGTATCGCCACAATACTTTCCATAGGGCTACAAATGGTTGGAGTACTCATTATCGCCCAAGTGGATGCATCGCACCTTTTATGGCTCGGTATATTCGTGTTCGGGCTCGGTTTTGGGGGACTGGGGGCATTGGCCCTTCTAGTCGTGCAAGAGATGTTTGGAATGAAAGAATTTGGCGGGATCATGGGCATCATGCAAGTTGGCATGATCGCATCTGGCACCGGCGCACCAATGATGGCTGGAGCAATTCACGACTCATCAGGTTCATTCGATTCCGCATTCCTGATAGTAGCCGCAATCTTTGTTGTCGGTATCGCAGCACTGGCATTAGCAAGACCTATTGAAACGGAAAGAATGTAAACCGCAAACCCGATTTTGATCCTTTTGATGTTGCTCCAAGTTAATAACTGGACAACATCAGAAGGATTCGGTTCCTATTATTGATAGGTTTATGATTCCAGCTCATCCCATATTTGCTTTGCATAGGTAATTGACTTGGCATCGTTGTGCCACTGGTCACCCGCCCAGGCACCCTCTATAGTCATATACCCAGAATAACCAGCGTTGTGCATCGCACTCATCGCGTATCGGTAATCAATTTCTCCATCAGGTAACGGTACTCGCACGAATACCGATCGATTATTCTCAGGGTGATACACGGTATGTAAGTTTTTGCAGTGCCAATACTTAGCCACCGGAGCTAACTTGTCTATAGCATCGTCAAAACTTTCCTCAGGGACGTCATAATTCCAGAGAACATTACCAATATCTGGGTTAATACCAAAATTATCTCTGTCAACTTTCTCATGCAAAAGCAAAGCAGACCACGAGTTATCAACCGGGGAGTTCTGATGCACCTCTACCGAGATGTCAATACCTACATCGGATGCAATAAGGCATGCGTTCTGAAAAACAGTGCTAAGCTCATCGTATACATATAGCATCGCATCTCGCGACGCATCCTGAGATACCGGCCATCCAGATTGGCTGCCCGGAAGAGATCCGGGTGGATGACCCGGATGTCGAGCTGGAGCACTTAGGGCTCCATTTACAACTTCAGCTCCCGCCCATCCCGCGTATTTGATCGCGCTAATAAGTTTTTCTCTATTTTGCGGTCCGTTTTGAGCGTCGTGAAGTGTACCTCCAGCTCGCACACATCCAACAGCCAGTCCGGCATCATTCAATTTAGAAGAAAAGTCTTTAACTTTTTGTTCAGTACCGAGCTGAGAAAGCACTTCGACGCCAACTTCTAACGCGTCAAAACCAAGGGCTTTGGTTCGCTTTAAGAAATCACCAGTGTAGTTATCCGAATTCAGATTCCAGCTATCCACTGATTGAGGGTAGAGTGTGAAACGACGATGACCATAGCAAAATCTCATCTGTTGAATTCCCCCGATAACACAACGAAATAACATCACTGTGTTTCAATTAAATAAACATTTTTTAGATGTGGCGGAGTCTAACACCGCTTCTAGTGTAATATCCGGTCGCTGAATTCACAGTTTCTACCGAGATTCAGTTATTTAAATTTTTATCCAAACCGTTAAAACACCCACATCCCCTGGAAATACAATTATGAAAATCACTGATCTACGCGTCTACTTGACCAGGCCAGAAGGCAGTAACCGTTCTTGGTTATTTGTTGAGATCGACACTGATGAAGGTGTAACCGGAGTCGGAGAATCCACCAATTCCGGCGGAGGTGGAGCCCTTATTGTGGGTAGAGCGTATGAAATGCTAAAGCACGATCTGGAAGGCCAGGATTTTTCCGAAGGATTAATTGGCCAAGACCCAAACAATATAGACAGCATATGGCATCGCATCTACAGAAGATTTGGAACGCTTGGATCTAGAGGATTCGCTACCACCGTGGCCAGTGGTATTGATATGGCTCTATGGGATATCAAAGGCAAAACCCTTGGCCGTCCGGTGTGGGATTTACTAGGCGGCAAGATGCGTGAATCCGTACCGGTTTACTCACACGTTAGTCCAATTGATGATATTGATGCATGCGTCGCTGACGCCAAAAGGCAAGTAAAGATTGGGTACGAGGCTTTGAAGCTTGATCCTTTTGGCCCGGAGATGGGACAACATCATCGTCGATATATCGATGGGAGAATCTCAGCTGCAGGAGCTAGTTACGCTGAAGATCTTATGTCAGAGTTACGGACGGCAGTTGGACCAGAAATAGAGTTAATGATTGATGCCCATGGCAACTTCGATGTGTCAACTGCAACCGAGCTCTGCAATCGGATGATGAAGTTCGACTTAACCTGGTTCGAAGAACCCTTACAACCTGAAAGTCTCGACGCCCATAGGCAACTCAGATCAAATACAGACATCAATTTATGCATTGGTGAGCGGAAATACACACGATGGGATTTCGCCCCTTACCTCCAAGAAGGCTTAGTCAACTACATAATGCCAGACATATGTTGGACAGGTGGGATTTCTGAGATGAAACGCATCGCTATCCTCGCAGAGACCTTTTACGTTCCGATTAGCCCACATGACGCTTCGGGCGCATTCAATGTGATCACAGGCGCCCACGTCCTGATGAACGTACCAAACATATACCGGTTGGAGATGTCTGATCACTCGCTAAGCAACTACAACTCAGTGATAACTTCACCACTGGACATCCGAGATGGGCACCTATTTTTACCTGACAAACCAGGCTTAGGTTACGAGCTCGATCATGATTTCATAGCTTCCCACCCAGACCCAGAGTGGGTCAAGTTACACAACTAACCATTCTGGGGTATCACCAATCCAATGAAAGTTTCAAATGGCAATTCCAACCGGTCCTGAAATAATCTTATTTCGTCTGCAACGCCTCAACGGTCAACTCCTCGCAACCGCTGGTCAGCTGACTGAGAAAGAAGCCTCTATCTGGCCCGCAAGTACAGCCCCATCATGCAAATGGCATTTATGGCATATGGGCAGATGGGCTGACTATGTCCAAGCCCTACTGCCGCCTGTCGGATTAGAGGAGAACTGCGAAATTTGGGAGAGTGAAAAGTTCAGAGAAAAGTGGGGATTCACTGGGATCGATCTGGGCATGTGGGGAGCTGGTTCAGGATTAGGGAATGAAAACGGTCGGGCTTTACCATTGCCGAACCTTCCAGAGGTAAGAGCCTATGCGGCAAAAGCTTTTGATCTTCTGGAGATCAGAGTTGGAAAGTTTGACGAACCCTCGTTCAACACACCATTTACTGATTGGCACGATGTCGATACAAGCATCGGTGACGCTATGGTCGGATACATTGCTCACGCCAATCGGCACCTCGGAATGCTAGAAGCAATCAGTGGGGTTCTGGGTAAAGATGGCACTGCAACAGTCTAATGATCACACCTTCTTATATCGACACGTCCAAATTACAAATTAGATTTGATTGAGAAAAATGAAGATAAAAAGCTCAAAGAACCCTGCCCAGATCAAGGCCAAGGAAATAACGCCCTGCTGTTTCGAAGTTCGTCGCTCGACCTTGTAACTGCTGAATAATAACGTGCATATCCTGGTATCTACGTTGTAAGAGATTGCGCTTAAAAATCGCATCTGAACCAAACATTTCATAAGCCACATCAACAACTTCCGAAGCCTGCCTGATCGCGTACGTAGAAGCCATCCTGACATCAATTCTTTCGCTGATATCAACCTGCTTGTTGTTACATACGGAATTCCACAAATCCATTGCACTGGTGCGCAAGTACGTATCCGCAGCCCTAAGAGTCGCCTCGGCCTCGCCTATCTCTCGATGTACCGTTGAGCGATTAACCATTGCCTCAGCAACGTCACGCTGAGACTTTCTTGCTGCAAGCTCGATTGCATCATCAAGGCAAGCCCTAGCCAATGCTATCGAAATAGTCCCAAATCCGATGGCAAACAAGGGAATCTTAGGGATAATGAAAGTCAAACCATCATCATGTGGAGTTTGTGATTCCAAATATGTATAGCTCTGCGGTACAAAAACATCATCTAGCTCAAAACTAAAACTGGCGGTACCACGCAACCCATTCACCTGCCAGGTATCCAGCATCGTTGCATCGGTTTTAGGAATCAAGAACATACGATTTGGACCTGGTTCACCTTCCACAGATGATCGCGCCGCCAGCCATGTCGAATAACTGCTGCCACTGCTAAAGTCCCAATGCCCTGAAAGACGGTATCCGCCCTCGAATGGAACCGCTTTAGAGCCTGCCAAAGGCGGTCCATTCGTCACAACACAATAACGGTCATCCCATAGTTTATGCGCCGTTTCATACGGCATGCGGGCTGCATCTGTAGCAAAAATATTGTTCTGATTTATGCACCAAGCCGTGCTCGCGTCAACCTCGGCGAATATACGAACTATCTCGAAAAAGACCAAGGGCGGAAGCTCCACACCACCCAGGGAACTCGGCACAAGCAGTCTAAAAAAACCTGCATCAGCAATATCACGAAACAAATCAGTTGAAATCTTGCGCTCTGCATCAATCTCGTCAACTCGTTCTGCGACTTTTGCAGCCAATTCCTGAGCTTTATCTAAGTATTCATGAGTTTGTGTCTTGATCATCGACCGAGAATAACATGCTTAACTGGCGCAAAAAGTAGATATATCGGACAGAAAAGGCTAAGGTTTTTCACGAAAAATCATTGACTGCGTATCGACTCAATATAATTCTGGATACACCAAATAATATTATTGTCTTTCTGTCTCAACAAGATAAACATTAAAGCTGAAGATTTGCCGGCATCCCTCAACAATGACCATAACTGAAACAAACTTAAACCTAATGGCTCATCTCATGAGACGTGCAGGGTTCGGTGCGGATCGAGACGAGCTCGAACATCGAGTCGCAAACGGCTATGAAGCAACGGTAGATGAACTGTTACATCCTGAGCAACAGATACCTGTCGATTACTATGAATTCCTTCGTTATTTCCCTAATTGGTGGAAACCAGGAACGATGGGTGGGCGTGGCCATGCCGGTTGGGTCTGGAGAATGATCAATACCCGAGCGCCGCTCCAAGAGAAACTTTGCCTCTTCTATCATCAAATCTTTGCCACCGGAGTTTCTAAAGTCGATCACTATGACGAGATAGAAGACATGATTGACATGTTCCGAGAAAATGGACTTGGGCATTACAAAACCATACTTATGGAAGTGGCAAAAAACCCCGCAATGATTTACTGGTTGGATAACCATGAGAACCATGCCACATCCATTAACGAGAACTGGGGACGAGAGCTACTAGAACTGTTCACCATGGGTATCGGAAACTACACCGAGACTGACGTTCAGGAATGTTCCAGAGCATTCACAGGCTGGACCTTGACCCATAAATTGCCACGGTTTCATATGGGGCGTTGGGATTGGGAATTCGAATACCGACCAGACGACCATGACAACGGCGAGAAGACCTTTTTGGGGCAGACCGGCAATTTCAATGGCGAAGAAATCATAGACATTATCCTTGCACAACCAGCGACGGCTACATTTATAGCGCGACATCTGTTCAGTTTCTTCGTAGAGGACGAACCTCAAGTTCCGTCATGGTCAGTTACACCACCAAACAATCCTGAGGCGGTGGATGCAATCGCCAATGTTCTGTTTGAAAGCGATTATCACATCGGCACTACACTCAAATTCATATTGAACGCAGATTTTTTCAAAGAATCTCTATTTGCCAAGGTGAAAAATCCAACTGAAGTGGTAATCGGAACCCTAAGACTCGTCGGCAATACCGAGCGCCCATCTCCTGAAACCATGGACTGGGCTATCGATATCACCAATATGGGACAAGATTTGCTCAATCCGCCTAGCGTAGAAGGCTGGCACACTGGCATAGAGTGGATCAACAGCGGCACGCTTATGAAACGTACAAACTTCACTGCCGAATTGATGGGAGATTTGACACGTCCAGGGGTGAAAAACATCATGGGTCGCTTGAAATCGGTTGAAGCATCGCCCGATGCAATTGTCACCGCTTGCCTGAACCTGATGGGCCCGCTCGATGTGGAGGACGATATCAAAAAAGAATTGATCGAACACGCCGAAACATTTGGACCATTCGATTGGGACAACGATTCCGACAACGAAAACGCAGCGGCCGTAGCGTCGGAAATAATCCAGCTAATTGTTGCGCTCAGGGAGTATCAGTTTGCGTAGCATTTATCTACAAGTTCAACACCAGCAAGAATCCAAGGGAGACCAAAAATACCTACTCAGACAAAAGCGCCTGTAATAGTTGTTCTTCAATTGACCGGAGGAAACGACTATTTAAACACCGTCGTTCCGCATTCCGATCCTCTCTACCGTGATTACCGTCCAAGCGTAGGAGTATTAGATGAAGATGTACTACGTCTTGACGATCAAGTCGGTTTTCACCCAGCTATGGCGCCCATACAGAAAATGTATCAGGATGGCGACGTAGCTATTATTCATGGCGTCGGATACGAAAATTCACCCCGTTCCCATTTCCGTTCAATGGATATCTGGCACACATGTGAACCCGACACACTCGGAACAGAGGGATGGCTCGCTCGAGTCATTCGAGACATAGACCCTCATAAGGAAAATGTCATAACAGCCGTCAGCATGGGACCCGCATTGTTTCGCGCCTTGGTAGGACCCGGAATACCAGTCGCAACAGTAGAAAATATCGATAGCTATGGGATGCTGACTGGATTAACCCCTGAAGAGAAACTGTCAAGAGTGCTAAGTCGATATAGACGGATGTACTCGCCGGCTATCGGTACAGGTCCAGTTATGGATTATCTTGGGCAAACTGGACTGGATGCATTAGAAGGAGCAGATATTCTGAGCGCAGCGCCAGCCAACTATTCTTCGAGCATTGAATACGCAGATTCGAGTGTAGCCAAGAAATTAAAGGGTATTGCCCAGATCCATTTAGCAGGTCTTGGCTCAAGAATCTTTTACCTCGATCACAGCGGATTCGATACCCATGCCGATCAGGTTGTGACCCACGCCCGCCTATGGGAGGAGGTATCTACTGCTATACGCGACTTTTTCGATGACCTCGAATCACACGACGCGGCAGATAACGTGGTCATGTTCCTGTTCTCGGAGTTTGGACGGCGGGTGCACGATAACGGTGGAGGAACTGATCACGGCGCTGGTGGGGTTTGCCTTGCTATTGGTAAAGGAGTCAAAGGTGGACAGTACGGCGAGTATCCATCTACAAGACCTAGTGACCTTGATCAGGGAGATCTCATTCCAGCAACGGATTTCCGCAGCGTATACAGCACCCTCGTTGAAGACTGGATGGGTCTCGATGCCGTCTCCGTTGTCGGTGGAAACTTCGAGAAGCCTGAATTCATCTTAAAGTAACGGGCAAAACTGCCAAAATACAAAAAGGTCAAGGCGAAATGACACCCTCACTTACCACCTCTGCAGCAGGTCGAACCTATGACTACAATCGCGTGGTCGGTGGGCGGGAACAAATGAATGGCATAGTAAGTATGGCATTTGGTGCCAAAGACGAGATTTATATTACTCAAAAGGCACTATTTTTTTTCGATGTGAGTAAACTCAAAATTGGTCCCGAACCAAATGATGAAGAGATGATCATCTCATTTAGAGAAAAAGATCCTGACTTTTTCGAAGGGACATGGCCAGCATGTTTGACTGTAGGACCAGATCACGACATCTATGTAACTGACGAACTAAGGCATGTGATCTACGTATTTGATCAAGACGGGGTTTTAAAGCGGAAATTCGGTAGCCTAGGAACTGGAGCAGGCGAGTTCGATCGCCCATCAGGAATAATTTCCACGAACAATGACTCAATTTACGTTTGCGACACAATGAATCACCGAATCCAACATGTGACAACGATGGGAAAGTCAATAAATGAATTCGGTAGCCAGGGATCAGCAGAAGGTCAATTTCAGTCACCTTGGGGTTTAGATATTGACAGTGACGGTAACGTATTCATAGCTGACCATAAAAATCATCGGATTCAAAAATTTGATGCCGAAGGCAACTTCATATTTACGTTTGGTACATACGGATCGGGAATGGGTGAGCTTGATCATCCTACAGATGTGGCCGTAGACCCCGACGGTGATATCTATGTGAGTGACTGGGCAAATAATCGAGTCCAAGTGTTCGACTCAGTGGGTGAATATTTATTACAAATAAAAGGGTCTGCGATTGAGCTCTCAAAATGGCAGAAACGTTACGTGGAAAGCAACCCAGACGTAGTCAAGGCGAGGCGCCGCGTCGAAAGTTTAGAACCTGAGATGAAATTTGCACTCCCGACGGGAGTGAATTACGACAAAAGTAGAGATAGACTTTTCGTAGTCGATTCACAACGATGGAGAATTCAAATTTTTAACAAGTTGAAAGACTACGCCGAAGCTCAATTCAACATTTGATCCAGCCACCAAACAGGCCATCTCGAAATACCAATATCAAAGAATTTATAGAAGCCATCCAATCGGAATTAGCCGTCGATGATTACTGTAAATTAAAAACGTCTATATCTTGATTCAAATCGATAACAAGTACACAGGAGTGCAAAATGCCCTCGCGTAAAATGCGCCTCGAACGCGATTCTATGGGCGAATTAGAAGTCCCAGCAAAGGCGTATTACGGTGGTAATACTCGACGAGCTGAACTCAATTTCCCGATCAGTAATTTGAGATTAGGTCGTTCGTTCATCAAGGCTATAGGGCAGATCAAGCAGGCAGCCGCGTTTGTAAACCTTGACCTGGGTGCCATCGAGCCAGATATAGCACAAGCGATTATTGACTCATCTCAAAGGGTAATCGAAGGTGAATTTGATGATCAGTTTGTCGTGGACGTATTTCAAACAGGGTCAGGAACGTCTACAAATATGAATGCTAATGAGGTGATTTCTAATGTCGCTATCGAATCACTCGGAGGTACGCTCGGCTCTCGTACACCTGTTCACCCCAACGACCACGTTAATAAAGGACAGTCTTCTAACGACGTGTTCCCTTCAACGATTCATCTCGCAGCTGCAGGCGCAATAAAAGATGATCTGATGCCCGCATTACAAGAACTTGAGGATTCCCTTAGGACAAAATCACAAGAATTTTGGGAGATTGTAAAAACCGGTCGAACTCACCTTCAAGATGCTACTCCTATTCGGCTCGGACAAGAATTTTTGGGGTATGCAGGACAACTGGAGCTCGGGAGAAAGCGGGCAGAAAAAGCTCTCGCCGAGCTTTCCGTTCTAGCTTTGGGCGGCACTGCCGTCGGAACCGGTATCGGAATGCACCCGCAATTCAGTCGTCGTGTAATCAATAGGCTCGCAGAATTGACCGGACTGGATCTCTCAGAAACCACCAATCATTTCCAGGCACAAAGCACACTTGATGCAGTAGTTTCAGCTTCAGGTGAACTCAAGTCAATTGCAGTTGGAATGCTAAAAATTGCTAATGACTTACGGTGGCTAGGATCAGGCCCTCGTGCAGGAATCGGCGAAATTATGCTACCCGAGGTCCAGCCAGGATCGTCAATAATGCCTGGAAAAGTAAACCCTGTTATACCAGAATCAGTAACCATGGTCTCCGCACAGGTAATCGGGAACGACACAACGATAGCCATAGCTGGGCAGTCCGGCAATTTCGAACTCAACGTCATGATGCCCGTAGCGGCGCACAACATTCTCGAATCAATCGAGTTACTGGCAACATCGGCGAAGAATCTTGCAAGGCAATGTATCAACGGACTCACGGCAACAGATAAAGGTCCAGAGATGGTCATGGAAGGTCTCGCAATCTGCACCGCTTTAGCACCCATTATCGGATACGATGCTGCAGCTTCAATCGCACATGAAGCATCTAAAAACGGTGAAACCATCAAAGAAGTAGCTATGCGAGTAACCGATTTAAACTCAACCCAACTTGATGAAATTCTTGAACCGTTATCAATGACAGAACCGAATGAATAGAGGCTGTCTGAGTTATCGACGCAATTAGACTAAGTGCTTAGATCGGTGCATACTATCGCCAATCTAGTATTTAGCAAAAACTGAGGACCTAAAATGAACGCTGAAGACACAGTTAAGCAACTAGGAATTGACCTGACCCATCCCGCACCGCCTGTAGCCAATTACGTACCTGCAGTAAGCACGGGCAACTTGGTCTATTTATCTGGTAAAGGTCCCACCCAATCCGACGGCACCATGATATCCGGCAAGGTTGGTTCCGATCTCAATATCGAGCAAGGATACGAAGCTGCTCGGTTAGTCGGAATCCAATTACTAGCAGCGCTCCGTGAGCATATTGGAGACCTAAATCGCGTCAGCCGGGTTGTAAAAGTACTAGGAATGGTCAACAGTACTCCAGATTTTGAAGATCATCCAAAAGTCATAAACGGTTGCTCAGACCTCCTGGTTTCGGTATTTGGTGAGAACGGGAAGCACGCTAGGTCTGCAGTCGGAATGGGGAGCCTACCGGGCCAAATACCAGTAGAGATCGAGATGATAGTCGAAGTCATTTAGACAAAAATACTTAATGCCCAGCAGCATCCAAATAAAGACCATAAACCATGTAGGAATTCCTGTCTGGGATAGGCGCGTATCACTCAAGTTCTATCGTGAAGTCTTAGGGCTTCAGGTAATCCCATCGATGGTTGACTCCCCGAACATCGTGTGGACACGGACGCTTGACGGAACTATGGTTCACCTGATCGAACCACCAGACGGTGAAACTTTAGGTGGCTCGCATACTGCATTCGAAGTACAAGATTTTGATAGTGCCGTCGCAGATATCAAAGCTTCTGCGTATCACGATATTAGCGACGTAGGTGAAAGGCACGATGGACAAAAGTGCATATTTGTCGCTGACGATGATGGAAATCGGCTCGAATTCACAACCGCTAGCGGACTAAAGTCATCCAACCGTGTCGCAAACGCACTCGGATACACGACTGAGCAAGGAACCAACGTCGTTGTCCCCTCCACTTCAGAAATACGAATTTCGGGTATCAACCATGTCGGACTACCCATCAACAATCGCGTACGTTCTATGAAAATGTATCGAGATTTACTCAACATAAACGTGATCCCTCATCAAACTGAAGGAAATACACTGACCTGGACTGAACTCGCTGATGGTTCAATGGTTCACGTGATCGATCCGCCAAAATCAGTTGGCCCACGAGGGGACGGACGGCAGCATGTCGCCTTTGAGGTAGCAGATATCGAAAGTACAGCCGAATTCTTAATAAACTCAGACGTGGAAATTGTCGAAGGCATTGGGACACGTCACGATGGGCAGCAATTCCTCTTCGTATATGATCCGGATGGGAATCGTATTGAAATCGCTACCAGAGGTGACCACTCCGATACCAATCGAACAGCTGATGAAAACGGATACACGAGTGAGAATCAGGTACTGCTTTAGCACCGTTCAGTGTCTTTAGGAATTATAGGAACCACCTTATTTCCATCTCAACTGTGGATGCTGTTGAAAGTACCATACGTTATCTCATTCAATCAGTTTCTACACTAGACAGGTATGCATCGATGAACTCTGTCGCAGCGGCCTTAATCTTTGAATCATCGACCTGATTAAGTAATCCTGAAGTTTGAATATCAGCGTTGATTTGAAGGTCTGTCGATCCAGCATCCGCTGTCGCTAACACTATCGTTCCCGCCCCAGAAATTGACGCCCCCATTGACTTACCCGTCAGTTCGATATCTACACATTCTTGATCCACAATTCGAGATAAATGAACATCTATACTTACCGTCGGACTCAGAAACCCTAACGACAGCTTAGAACATACTCGGTATGTATTATCACCTGCATCTTTGACAGATGTTTCCCCAGGCAAATGAGCTTCCACTACGGAAGAATCCGTAATAGCTACCCAGACATTTCTCAATGATTTTTCGATCATCCGTTGGTACACGAAGCGCAACAAGACCTCCAAGAAAACTAATACAAGATGTCGACGATATCCTTACTTCTTGCCTAATTCAATCAAACAGCCACCTTCGTTCTTAGCATTTGGACTATAGGATTGTGTGCCTATGCCTTCGCAAACGGCTCCAAAATCCAGTTCGGATCGTCACTCAGTTCGTGCAACCGTTCGTTCGCTTCTGTGGTCGGTTTACGCACCTTCCTTTCTGCTGTCAATCGGACAGGGCATCCTCATACCTGTTTTACCGGGATTTGCCAAAGAAGAAATGGCAGCCTCAATCGGGTTAATCGGTCTGGTGATAGCTGCGCGATATATCGGGACTATGATCTTCGACGTACCTGCAGGCATTCTGGTCGGTCGAATTGGTCTACGTAAAACAATGGTGGCTGGTGTTTTGTTATTTGGCATTGCAGCGATATGGGCCGGAATGTCACCAAATTTCTCATCCCTGATGGCGGCTCGCCTACTTGCCGGCGCAAGTTATGCATTATGGAGTATTTCACGACATTCCTATATAGCATCAGCTGTACCCATGGATGTACGTGGAAGGGCGTTGGCTTTATTCGGTGGACTTTCCAGAATTGCAACGATCCTTGGGCCACTGATCGGTGGGATACTCGCAGAGTTTGTTGGGATCAGAGTTCCCTTTTACGCACAAGCAACGGTAGCTGTTTTTACGTTGCTTATGATCCTCATGACCGCTAAAAACATGGCTGAGCCACAGCAGACTGGTACTAGTCGTAATGTTTTCGCAGAACTAGGCAACGTTATTTCAAGACATCGCGGTGATTTTGCAACAGCTGGCATAGCAGCAATAGCCCTTCAATTCTTAAGATCTGGAAGAGAATTCTTGATTCCAGTATGGGGGGAAGAAATCGGATTAGGTAAGGATCAGATTGGTTACATCGCTACAATCTCGTTTGCTGTCGATTCAATGATGTTCCCGCTTGTAGGATACTCGATGGATCGATGGGGTCGAAAATCGACCGGGATACCAGCTTTCTTGGTGCTGGGTGTAGCGATAGCTCTTATTCCTCAAACTGGCACATTCGGAGCCTTATTAATAGTCGGTCTTTTAGCCGGCCTGGGGAACGGACTCTCAAGTGGGTTCGTACTGATAACTGGTACAGATTTATCACCAAAAAACAACCCTGGAGGATTCCTTGGCGTCTGGCGGTTAATATCTGATACTGGTGGTGCTGGCGGTCCAGTAGCTATCGGGGCACTGGCTCAAATAGTAACCCTTGGATTTGCATCACTTGCTACTGCAGGTATAGGAGCGTTTGGCGCCTTGATGCTCATTTTCGTAGTCAAAGAAACAATGACTCGTACCCCAAAACAAGTGACTACCTCTCGACCAAAGTAGAATCAATCAAACCTGCCTAAGTCGAGATGTCCGGCCAAAAGCATCATAATCCTTCGCCGGTAAGCAACGCGTGCAAATCACGTAAGCACATAGCATCATCTTCCGGTGCTCTTGCGTCTACCCAGTCTTTTGATTCACCAGACATCCCTTCAACTGCCCCGACAGACACGATGTCCTTAACCCACTGATAACCCTGGTCTACAGAAGGCAGTAGGTTTTTCTGAGTTTTCAACGAGAGCGCCGCCACTAAACCATATCCACCCCAATTAGAAACGCTGGCTGTAATCAATTCAGTGGTCGTGGTGACGCAAGGATCATCGGGCAAATTCTTAATTGAGGGTATGACATGGCGCATATTGCCCATGCCGATCTCATTTCCGCCATCACCAATACCAACTGAATAAGGGTGTTCTTCAAACATATGATCAATCTTGGCGTTGTATGAAGAGAAATCCACCCCCTTCCAGTTTCGGTAGGTTCCGTCACCCAAAAGCCCTGCCCGTTCAATAGATATTAAAGCCGAAGGTGCGTGCTTTGCTAAAAGCCCGTGTGCGAAAACACTGGACTCATGATGGGAAGTTATTGGGAACTCAATAACTTCATCTTCACCCGCAATAGCTCTCATAACGGTCGAGCACTTCTCATCAGTGACATAAGCCACAGAGTTGCCAAGAATCTTTAAAGCTTCACCTATGGCAACGGCCCCAGGAGGCCCGTCAGTCTCGGGTTCTGCAGCTCTCAGAATGTAAAATCCGGTAGCAATGAGAATCTTCCCTGGATGATCGAGGATCAACTGAGCAGAGGCTTCAAGCCAGCCGGGCTTCATGTGCGCACGAAGCGCTTCCATCCCACGTATATCGTCCTGAAGAATGATGTCTTCAATCTTAGAAAAAACCGATGTTGCATTCATGAGCTAAAAACCATTAACTAAATTTTCGAAGAGATATAGATTTGAATATTGAGATTTTTAGATAACCGCCAAATCCTCATCTTTCAAATCTGTGACAAACATATGCCCAGGCGAATGAGTGATCATCAACTCTGGCTTAGAAGACATAGCGACCGACTGTGGCGTGACACCACAGGCCCAAAACATCGGAACTTCGTCAGAACTGCCTTGCTCCCAAACTTCGCCATAGTCTGGCTTTGTGATGTCCGATATACCTATAGCAGCGGGATCGCCAATATGTATCGGAGCACCGTGTGTTCCAGGGAATCTTGAAGTTGCTTGAACCGCCCTTACCACTTTATCCGCAGGAACCCATCGATGCGAAACGACCATTGGCCCTGAAAAACGACCAGACCCCACGGTCTCAATATCGGTAATAAACATAGGAACATTACGCTCGCTCCCGTAATACGGGAGGTCTATTCCATTAGCTAATAAGGCGTGTTCAAAAGAAAAACTACACCCCAATAGAAAAGTTACGAGATCCTTTCGCCAGTGCGATTCAAGGGTTTCAGGTTCATCAACCAAAACACCGTTCTCATATACACGATACAACCCAACATCAGTCCTAATATCTGAACCGGGAGACGTCAAGATAGCCTCAACCTGTCCAGCTTCTAAAACCTCAACTACCGGACAGGGCTTGGGATTCCGTTGACAAAACAAAAGAAATTCAAATGCTGCATCCTGCGGCAGGATTGCTAAATTAGCCTGAACATAATTAGGTGCCACGCCGGAGGTCGGTTGAATAAATCGCCCTTCGCGGATTAACTGTCGGGCCTCGACGCCGGTTTGCGGAAATGTAGTTTGTATAGTCATAGCAGCATGTTAGGTTTTAGAGTAAGGCTGGTCAATTTCAAAACGTATGCAAATTTCTCCCCATAAGACGGATTTCACAAGTTAATATTCAATATTTTCACCAAGATAGTTGTACGATATCCCGTTTTATGAAGGTTCGCTGTAATGCAAAACAGTTGCCATTGCAATTAAGTAGATCCCTAGAGAATCACTAAGAATATGAAAATTACAAAAGTCGATCAGTTTGCACCACGAAACCGTACGCGGTTAATTCGTATCTCCACTGACACCGGTATCGAAGGTTGGGCCGAAAGTACCCTCGAAGGCAAACCGCAGAGTGTGCCCGCAGCAATAAACGAATTTGCTGACTACCTGATCGGAAAAGACCCGTTAAGAATTGAACATCACTGGCAGCAGATGTACAGGTCCTCTTTCTTCCGAGGCGGGGCACACAATATGTCAGCAATCGCCGCAATAAACGCGGCGTTGTGGGACATATCTGGTAAGCACTACGGTGTCCCAAGTTACATGTTGATGGGGGGCAACGTCCGAGACAAGATACGTGTATACGCTCACTGGGGCATACGGGACCTTTCAGACGAAGGGCTAGAAGAGTCACGCGATAGGCTATCTACACTCCAAAAAAGTGGATATACCGGCTATAAAGCTGGTCCTGCAGGCACATGGCGAGCACATGAGCCTCCATCTCGAATCGACGAGTTCGTGCAAGCTGCTTACATGATGCGGGAGTGGGTTGGTGACGACGTCGAATTGTGTTTTGACTTCCACGGCAAAATGACACCAGGATTAGCGGTAGAGGTTTGCAACGAGATCAAAGGGATGCGGCCGATGTTCGTGGAGGAACCCGTACCACAAGAAAACCCGGACGCTCTAAAGCGGATCCAAGAACAAGTCCCATTCCCCCTTGCAACCGGTGAACGACTTTTATCGAGATGGGAATTCCGAGAAGTAATAGAGAAACAGGCTGTTTCTCTATTACAACCAGATGTAGCTCATTGTGGTGGACCGTCCGAACTAAAAAGAATAGCTAACTATGCAGAAGTCTATTACCAACACATCATGCCGCATTGTGCGATTGGCCCGCTGGCACTTGCTGCGTGCATGTTAGTTGATGCGGTAGTTCCAAACTTCCTTATACAAGAACAGGTCGACGCTGGACTTGGGCATGGTCTTCTAAAAAAACCATGGGAAGTAATAGATGGACATATAGACCTATGGGACACTCCTGGCCTAGGTGTTGAAATAGATGAGGCTGAAGCTACTAAAACATACGATGGAGAAGCATACGGCTATCATAAAGAGCTTGGCGGAGAGTATTACTACGACAACGATGGATCGGTAGCTGATTGGTAGCATCAATATTCCATTGAAAATGTAGATTACAAACAACGAAACAAAACGCCAACAACAAGTTTTGCAACCTAGGAAACAGGCGGTCGATCGCCACTCCAAGGACGTGCCTGCTCAAACGCTCGACTCGCCCGCAACACAGTTGCGTCGTCATCATAACCACCAATAATTTGCAACCCAACCGGCATACCCCCTTCTCCAAATCCGCAAGGGATTGAAGATGCAGGGTTGAAAGAGGAATTAAATACCATGGTGAATGGAATGGCACCATAGTTAATGCCAGCCATATCATCTTGGTTGATCTCGGATCCAATCTTTTCCGGCGGTTGAAGATGCGGCCAAGCCACAGCGGCATTGGTTGGCGCCAAGATTAAGTCGTATTCTTGGAATACTTGGTGCAACTGCAGTTGCAAATTTTGCACGTTACGCAATGCGACACTAACATCAGCACCACTCAGCGTTCTGCCGTGCTCAATCATTTCCAGTGTATACGGCATCAAGTCCTCAGGACGCTCATCCGCAAGATGCCCATACATAGCCACTTGCCCCGCAGTCCATAAGGTCCACCAAGCCTCTCGGGGTATCGGATCGAAGGCTATCGCAAGGTTTTCGACATTAGCACCTAGTTCAGAAAACGCGAACCAAGAATCCTCAACCGCAGTCGCAACATCATCATTGACGTCTGATATGCCAAGAGTCATAGTAGTGCCAATTCGCATGCCATCAATGCCATTCTCGAGGTCAATTAGATAATCAGGAACGGCACCTTTAATCGATCCTGGATCTCGGTCATCAAATCCTGACAATGCCTGGTTCAAAATCGCAGAGTCACGAACATCATTTGACATAGGACCACTGGTACCGGCGGAGTTATACGCAGGTTTCGCCTGCCCACCATATCGCGGAATCCTCCCATGTGTCGGCTTATGTCCAAAAATCCCACAGAAAGATGCCGGAAGCCTAACTGACCCCCCACCATCAGATCCCGTTCCAATAGAACACATACCTGCAGCAATTGCAGAGGCGGTACCGCCGCTTGATCCTCCCGGCATTCGAGTTGGATCCCACGGGTTATTACAAGTAGCGGCGATATCCGTAAAAGTTTCTTCGCGATTTCCAAATTCGGGCGTGTTCGTCTTGCCTATGATTACCGCCCCGGTCGCTCGTATACGCTGCACGGCAACGGAATCATAATCAGGAATCCAGTTTTTAAAAAACGTACTACCAAGAGTAGTACGCAGGCCTTTAGTTACTTCAAGATCCTTAACCGCTATAGGAACACCATGCAGTACTCCCGGATTCTTCCCCTGTGCCAGTTGAGCATCCGCACTGCGTGCGGCAGACATAGCACCATCTTCATCCAGAGTTATGAACGCATTAAGTTGTGGCTCTAGCTCGGCAATTCGGCGGTATGAGGCTTCTACCATCTCAACGGAAGAGATTACCTTCTCAACGATCAATCTCTTTTGTTCATGAGCCGGTAAAAACATTAATTCGCGATCATTCATTGTTTCTTTTTCTCAAATGTCTATTCGTAGTTAGCTTCGCATTTTTAACTTTGCATATCACTGATGTATCTTGAATGAAGTCATCTCATCCAAAAATCTTAAAAAGCCTTCAAAGATTTGGGCAACTTCCTGTCTGCCTTTTAGAACCCTTCCACTCCCAAAAGATATTGCGAAAACAGCAAATCATTAACAGGCGTGAATCACAGATCTTATTGTCCACTCAACTGAAAATTGCGCCACCGTTCACATTGATCGCCTGTCCAGTTATTTCAGACGAATCGTCTGAAGCCAAAAACGCCACAGTTTTCCCGATATCCTCTGGGGTCTGAGGACGTCCGAGCGGCATAGTCGCTTTGATCTGTTCAATGAAAATCTCGTGAGGAGTCATATCAGCAAATGCAGGATCCAATTCTTTATGGTTAATTGCAATGGCCTCCCACATCGGAGTCCAGAGTCTGCCCGGACACACTGCGTTGACGTTGATGTTATATGCCCCAAGCTCCATCGCAAGAAAATGGGTGTATTGGATAGCTGCAGCTTTCGACACCGCATAAGGTTGTTGAGCACTGCCACGCGCCCTGTCCGCTACGCCGCGAGGTTTCCGACCTCCATGTGAGGCTATGATCACTATCTTTCCTTGTTCACGGGTCATCATCTGCTGTTTAACAGAATCCACGGTATTTGCGACCCCATGAACATTAACAGCAAAAGTCATATCCCAATCTTGCTTTGTGAAATCTTTACGCGTGGCGAAACCTTTTCCTCCAATTACACCGGCATTTGGTACGCAAATATCTATATCGCCCAGTTCCGCTATCGCACGGCTTGTAAATGGTTGAAGCGAATCAGGTTCAGTCACATCGACCGCACCTGCGATCGCCCGACCACCTGCAGTGTTTATGTGATCAGCTGTTTCTTGAGCAGCAGATCCATCAACATCGCAAACTGCAACTAAAGCACCACGGCTAGCAAGTACCGAAGCGATTCCTGCGCCGATACCTCGACCTGCACCTGTAATGAATGCAACCTTACCTTGAAGTTGCGTCGCCATAGAGCTGCTCATAAAACCTCATCTCCTTCGATAGCGTAAAAATCTTATCTTTGCAAAGCGACAGTAACCTTGACTGGCGAATCATAGCCCAGTACGGGCGGCACCGCTGGTAATCCAGTCGTGCGGCTGTAAACTTTAGAGATAGCGCACACCCCCCCCGTGGACGTGTTTTTTGATCTAAGCCTATTTAACCCACTATGGGCTTCAGGAGCAACTGATTTGGCTAAACGCACTCTTACTGGCACTAGTTTAGACACACTAGTCTCACTCGCAAAACGACGCGGATTCGTATTCCCAAGTTCTGAGATTTACGGCGGACTATCAAGCGTGTGGGACTACGGTCCTGTTGGGGTCGAACTCAAGCGCAATGTAAAAGATGCTTGGTGGAAATCGATGGTCAGAGAACGCGACGATGTCGTCGGTATGGACGCATCCATCCTAATGCACCCGGACATTTGGGTAGCTTCAGGCCACGTGGACAGTTTCTCTGACCCCCTGGTAGAGTGCGAATCATGCCATAAGAGATTCCGTCAAGACCAGCTTGCAGATAATGTTTGCCCGGAGTGTGGTGGAGAATTCGGTGAACCGCGCCAATTCAACTTGATGTTCAAAACTTTCATCGGACCGGTCGAGGACGATACTTCAACGGTCTATCTACGTCCAGAAACCGCTCAGGCGATATTCGTAAACTTCGAAAACGTTCAGACAACATCCCGAAAAAAAATACCCTTCGGAATCGCACAAATTGGCAAGTCTTTCCGTAACGAAATTACACCCGGAAATTTCACATTTCGCACACGAGAATTCGAACAAATGGAATTAGAATTCTTCTGTGAGCCCGGAACAGACGAAGAATGGTATGAGTATTGGATGAATTTTTCAATCGACTGGTTCAAGGGCCATGGCATTCGAAATGAAAAATTGGCTTTACGCAAGCATGAAAAAGATGAATTGCCACATTATTCCAAAGCCTCTTCTGATGTCGAGTATGAATTCCCCTGGGGCTGGGGAGAACTCGAGACAATTTCCAACCGAACCGACTTTGATCTGAAGGCCCATACCACTAAAAGCGGTAAAGACATTTCCTACTTCGATGATCAGCAGAAGAAGCGCTTCGTGCCGTACATCGTAGAACCTTCAATGGGTGCCGACAGATCGGCTCTTGCATTCCTCGCAGACGCCTATGATGAAGAAGGAGAAGGAAAAGAAAAGCGCTCTGTTCTACGATTCCATCCAGACATAGCCCCATTCCAACTAGCGGTGCTACCACTATCTAGAAACGAGAAACTGGTTCCTACTGCCAGACGCGTTTATGACATATTACGTCCTCACTTCAACACTCAATATGACGATTCTCAGAGCATCGGTCGCCGATACCGCCGACAGGACGAAATTGGCACACCCCTATGCGTAACAGTCGACTTTGACACAGTCGAAGATGACGATGCCGTGACTATTCGCAATAGAGACAGCATGGAACAGATTCGAGTTGGTATTGACAACCTCGAAACTGCTATACGGGAGCAATTAAACACAATGAGAAAAGACTGCCAAGGTTAGACGAAACAAAAATCTAAACTCCCAGTATCTCTGCTAAAAAGATGTCCAAGTATGAGCGCCACTACGCGTAGTGTTAATGATCACACGGAATGATCCTGCCGATGAACCGAATTATCGATATCCCAATCAACCAGAAAATTCACAAAATATCTTGGATATTCCTGATTTCATGGTTGGGCATGCTTATCACCATTAACTGTGCAAATAGTGAAGAGCAGATCGCGAAGCCTATATCCGGCGAAACATTTTTCCATGGAAATTTCGATCTCGATATGCACGTTGGAAAACCAGTATTAATAAATTTCTGGTTCCCATCTTGCCCTCCCTGCAGAGCTGAAATGCCTGATCTCCAAATTGCCTTTGAAAAATATGGTGAAGATGTTGCGTTTATCGGTATCCAACAGATGGGTTCCGACTCAGAAAAAATGGGCATCGAATTTATCAGAGAACTCGGGCTCACATACCCCGTAATGGCCGATTTCGGTTCAAAAGTACAAGCTAATTACGAAATATTATCCTTCCCGACTACGGTGTTTTTGCGAAAGGACCACAGCATATCCCGCGTTTGGACAGGGATTATCGACGAGCAACAGTTGAATCAGGAATTAGATGCAATACTTGGAATCTAAAAACATCATCATTCACCGAAAACTATGGGCATAATCAGCAGATGTTTGAACAAATAACTCTTGGAGATTGGATCTCGCTGATCGTGCGGTGGGTCCACGCAATTAGCTCGGTCGCGTGGATTGGCGGTAGCGCCTTCTTCGCCTTCGTGATAAGGCCGGTTGAAAAAACTCATCCTGACGCCATTCGTCCCATCCTGCAACCATTAAGTTCGGTTTATAGAGAACTCGTAGACATTTCTGTAATTGCAATCATCATCACAGGTCTCATCCTCATGTTCGACCGTTTAACGGGTAACGACGCTTCGCCAGCTTGGTTCATTGTTCTTGGGCTGAAATTGGCTCTGGCAGTTTGGATGTTCTACCTAGTATGGCGCTTCCGGCAATCAGACTTCAACCCAACAACTCAACCAACAGGACTCGGTGGCAAACTCTCGTGGCTAATCGGGTATAACGCTATGGTGTTCTTGGGTGTGATAATTTTCCTTTTGGCTTCTGTGCTACGAACATTATTCGAAAACTCGATTTCAACTTAACAGAAGCTGGCAGCCTTAACAATACTGGCGCCTCTTGTCTAACTATCCGCTACAAAATACCTCTAATTCCTGAGCGATCAGACTCATTGGCCAAGTCAGATATAGTTCGACCTAGAATCGGATGCACCACCTCCGCAGCTATCTCCGCAAGCGGAACAAGCACAAACGCTCTTTCGTGTAAACGCGGATGCGGAACTGTCACGCCAGTCGCCTCGAGCACAGTATCCCCATGCAGCAATAGGTCTAAATCCAAGGTACGGGAGGCGTTTTTCTTTTCTCTAACACGACCAAGCGATGATTCGATAGCTAGTAATTCAATCACGACTTGAAGAGCATCAAGAGTGGTTTGCACTGCAGCAACCTGATTGAGATATCGAGGCTGGTAATCATCGACCATCCACGGCTTTGTTTGATATACCGAACTAACGGCGCTGATAATTCCAACCTTCCCGAGCCGATCAATCGCTCCCTGGAGATTCCGAGACCTATCACCAAGGTTACTTCCTAGCCCAACGTAAGCAGTGATCAGTCCACTAGGCACGGGAGGCACCGCTTTTAAAATGCCTGGCCAATGTGTCACTCATCTTCACAACTTTTACCATTTCTAAGACATCGTGAACACGCACAATATCAACTCCGGCTGTAACAGCCCAGGCAACTGTTGCGGCTGTTCCGAAACGTCGGTCCTCTACGGTTTCATCGGTCACGGATCCAATGAAAGATTTTCTAGACGTCCCAATCAATACTGGTAGTTCAAACTCGGCACGAAACCGATGAATATCCCTGAGTAAAGCAATAGACTGGCCAGCGTTCTTAGCAAATCCAATGCCCGGATCGATGATGATTTTCGATTGACTAACGGTAGCCTTTTTTAGATCGTTAACCGCTCCACGAAGATCGTCAATAACGTCATTTACGACATCGTCTTGATGCCCATTCTTACGGATATGACTGAGAATGATTGGCACGCCCATATCTGAAATAACTCTTATCATCTGTGGGTCTTCCATCATAGATACGTCGTTAATGAGGGCTGCTCCAGCCCTTACAGCGACCCGAGCCACGCTTGCTTTACGGGTATCGATCGATATCGGAATATCCAAACGAGTAATCAGTCCATCAATAACTGGAATAACACGAGATATCTCATCATCATCAGAAACCGGTAGCGCATCTGGGTAAATACTTACTGGTCGGGTTGACTCACCGCCGATATCGATTATGTCGGCTCCTTCGTCCTCCATGCGCAGCGCTTGGTCTATCGCAGACTGAACATCCCCAATTACCGACAAAACTCCATCACCTGAAAAAGAATCAGGGGTGACGTTAACAACCCCCATGACATAAGTACGTTCACCCCAAATGAACTCATGAGCGCCTATATTGGAACTGGAAATAACAGTTGGTTTACTCAAAGCCGATGGATCGGACACTAACTTGACATCCTAAGCAGACATACCTGTATCGTAATTCCTGCAACCTGAGTTTAACACCCTTCGATCCCAAAAAATCAATAAACAGCCAGTTGCCGCTCTACTTGACCTAAGTTAAAATTCACAAGGTTATATTCCATCAAAAATAATTACGTTGTACTTGAAGATAAACTCTTCCCAAGCAATTAGAGAACCTTGAAAAATCTCTTGTTGCCCATGCATCAAGATCACCAATCAAACCATATTTACTGCCACCTCTGACATGACCCAAAACTCGAAATTAGAAAACCTCGACAAGCGAAGAGAATCTGCCCATTTAGGCGGTGGAGAGAAACGTGTCGACGCACAACATAAACGCGGAAAGCTAACCGCCAGAGAGCGTTTGCTGAGATTTCTAGACGACGGTAGTTTCAATGAACTCGATACTTTCGTTACTCATCGCTCAACCGATCTAGGGCTCGATAAACAACGATTCGAAGGCGACGCAGTTGTGACTGGATACGGTCTGGTCAACGGCCGCAAAGTGTTCGTTTACGCCCAAGACTTTACGGTGCTTGGTGGCTCGCTATCACATGTGGCGGCTGAAAAAATATCTAAAGTGATGGATCATGCAATGCGAAATGGTGCTCCAATAATCGGAATCAATGATTCTGGAGGAGCCCGTATCCAAGAAGGTATAGATTCTCTGGCCGGCTACGGTGAAATCTTCAAGCGCAACACCCTAGCCTCAGGAGTCATACCACAAATTACCATCATCGCTGGCCCAGCAGCGGGTGGTGCTGTGTACTCACCTGCCCTGACCGATTTCATTTATATGGTGGAAGGGATCGGACAGATGTATATCACCGGTCCCGATGTAGTAAAAGCAGTGACTGGCGAAGATGTATCCCACGAAGATCTCGGTGGAGCATTGGCTCACTCTTCTCGAAGCGGGGTAGCACATTTTACAGTCGAATCCGAAGAAGCATGTTTCAGTCATGTCCGCAGTCTTCTATCGTACCTTCCGGCAAACAACGCAGAATCCGCACCGTCTATCGAACCCACAGATCCACCCGAGCGAGTTGATTCATCGCTCAGAAGTGTTGTGCCTGACGAAGCTAATCAACCATACGACGTTATGGACGTCATCACGAAGGTGGTCGATAACGGCGAATTCCTGGCTGTGCACCATAATTTCGCTCCCAACATAGTAGTTGGCCTCGCCCGACTCGATGGCCAGAGTATTGGAGTCGTGGCCAATCAAGCAAATCAGATGGCAGGGATGCTCGATATTGATGCTGCTGACAAAGCTGCTCGGTTTGTTAGGTTCTGTGATGCTTTCAATATCCCTCTTGTGACATTCGTAGATGTCCCCGGGTTCATGCCGGGAACACATCAGGAATACGGCGGGCTAATTCGACACGGAGCCAAACTGCTATACGCTTACGTCGAGGCAACCGTTCCAAAAATTGCTGTCGTGTTACGCAAGGCATACGGCGGTGCATACATCGTCATGAGTTCAAAGGAACTTCGTTCAGATGTCAATCTAGCTTGGCCCGGTGCCGAAATCGCAGTAATGGGACCAGAAGGTGCCATCAACGTCATTGGGCGCAAAGAGATTGCCAATGCTGAAGATACTGAAGCTAAACGCACGGAAATGGTGACGAACTATCGCAACCAATTTGCCAACCCATATATTGCAGCAAACCGTGGTTATATTGATGATGTAATAGATCCTGAAGAAACACGACCTGAACTTGTGAAAGCACTTCGAATGCTCGATTCAAAGGTCGACAATCTCCCGCCTAAAAAACATGGAAACATCCCGCTCTGATACTTCAATCATGACAGATAACTCAGCAAGTAATGACGAGCGAAAATACGCACCCAACACGATCAGCCGACAAGAATTTGTCGACTCAATAGCCCGCATGGCAGGCGAAGTATGGGATTTTCACAACCGGTTTAAAGTTGGATCAGGCCAATTTCACGGGCAAAGTGCGACTGAAATAGTAGCGAATCGGACCAGTATTCTGAATGAAGAATTCAATGAACTATCTCAGGCAATATCTGAAAAAGAAGGGGACGATGCAGTCGCCGACGAAACAGCCGATATCTTATTTGTAGCTATGGGTCATGCTGAAGCAATGGGCGTTCCAGGCATCGAGGGCATAGAGCGAGTAACCAACAAGTCGGCAACAAAGACTAACGCAACCCACGCGATAAGACCCGATACCGGCAAAGTATTACCCAAAACAGGCAAACCTCACAAATGGCAATAAATCATCACTACCAATAAATCACAACCGATGAACTAATTCGGTGTTGTGCAAATATTAACCTGACAATATTGGATCAAATAATTGCCCATCTGAAACGATAGGCTGAAGTAAAAAATAAGGAACAATAAATGAAGTTCAAGGTGACAGTGGTCGGAGCTGGATTTGTCGGCGCAACCACCGCCCAACGCATATTTGAGAATGGTTACGCAGATATAGTCCTTGTCGATATCGTCGAAGGCAAACCTCAAGGTCTCGCTTTGGACATGCTGTGCTCTGGACCAGTGGTAGGGTCAGATGCGCAAATCACTGGTGCAAACAGCTACGAAGACACCGCTAACTCCGATTTAATCGTTGTGACCGCCGGAATCCCTCGTAAGCCAGGAATGAGTCGAGATGACCTATTGTTAACCAACATGAAAATTGTCGGTTCTGTAACCGCTGAAGTAGCTAAGTACTCACCAAATGCTGTACTCATCGTAGTTTCAAATCCGCTCGACGCTATGGTTCAGCACGCCTACAACGTCAGTGGATTCCCGAAAGAACGAGTTATAGGCATGGCCGGGATTCTCGACACTGCGCGATTCCGAACATTCCTTTCCCAAGAGTTAAACGCATCAGTCACCAATGTAAGTGCATATGTTCTTGGCGGGCATGGCGACACTATGGTGCCCCTTATCGGTTCAACAACTGTAGGTGGGGTACCTGTGTCCAAATTAATCGAAGCGACGCGTCTTGAAGAGATCGTTCAGCGAACACGTGACGGCGGTGCAGAAATCGTCGCGTTACTCAAAACAGGATCAGCCTACTATGCTCCTTCTGCAGCAGTCGCCCAAATGACCGAAGCAATTCTACTCGATCGCAAAGAAATATTGCCTTGTGCTGCATTCCTTGAAGGCGAATACGGCATCAACGGCCTGTACGCCGGTGTTCCTGTAAAACTCGGAGCCAAAGGTATAGAAGAGATCATCGAAGTTGAACTCACCAATGATGAGTCCGCGGCTCTTAACGCATCTGCTGAGTCAGTGCAAGAACTCGTCGACATCATGGCAAAGGCGTGATCTGCTTAACCTAGAAATTGCGTACCACCAACTAAAAGCCTGTTTTGTTGCAAAAATCACTGAAGGTAGATGTATAAATTATCGTTCGCCTCGAGATTCAAAACTCAACAGATAGATGAAATCAAACTGATGTGGGAGTTCAACGAATGCCCGGAAGGCTCGCAGGAAAAACAGCCGTTGTAACAGCGGCAGCTCAAGGAATCGGCAAAGCAACAGCTCTCTCATTCGCCGCAGAAAAAGCACAAGTCTGGGCAACAGACATAAACACTAAGAAACTCAGTGAACTCGACAACACGCCCGGCATCATCACACGAAAATGCGATGTTACTAACCCCCAATCGATCACTGCCCTACTTACAGAAACTGGGGCACCTGACATCCTATTTAACTGTGCAGGATATGTCGCTGTTGGAACAATTCTTGATTCAACGGAAGCAGAATGGGATTTCTCATTCGACCTGAACGTGAAGTCCCTATTTTGGATGCTGCGAGCCTACATCCCCCCGATGATCGCAAACGGAGGCGGCTCAATTGTTAACATGGCATCACTCTCTTCGCATCTGTTAGGTGTACCAGATCGCGCTGCCTACACTGCAACGAAAGCAGCCGTCATCGGGATAACAAAATCGGTGGCCAAAGACTACCTTTCAGACAATATCCGAGTAAATGCCATAGCACCAGCAACAGTCGAGACTCCCTCTCTCGAGGAACGCATAAAAGCCACCGGTAACGCCGAGGCTGCTCGCGCAGCTTTTATCGCCCGCCAGCCAATGGGTAGAGTAGGAACTCCCGAAGAAATTGCCCATTTGGCTGTTTACTTAGCGTCAGATGAATCCTCGTATACCACGGGGCAAGTTCACGTAATTGACGGCGCGATGAGTCTGTAAAACCTGATCACTAAACCTTTGATGGTAAAGCCTCTGCCATTCGTACAATTTTTTTAGTCGAGACAATATGCTTTTTCAGTCCCAAAGTTTTTTCATTCATACCCATAGCAAGACCGATCAACTGGGGAACATGGATAACCGGAAGATCAGCTTTATCACCTCGAACCTGTCTACGCGCTTTAGGCTGATAACCATCAAGATTTAGGTGGCATAGTGGACATGGAGTAACCATGGCATCAGCACCAAGGTCTTTAGCTGTTCCAGTGTGATTAGCAACCATCTTCATAGAATTGGCCTGGTTGATAAACAGGATCGGAAAGCCACAACAAGCAGTCTTACCTGCAAAATCGGTAACATTGCCGCCCACTGACTGAATCAAATCTTCCAACGATGTTTCCCGCTGAGGATTAGAAGAAAACTCAAGAGCATCCGAAGGCCGAACCATGTAACACCCGTAGAACGGTGCCATGTTCATCCCAGTCAATTCACGAGTAAACGTTTCTTTTAGCTTATCGAGGCCAATGTCTTCAATAAGCACCCACAAAAGATGCTTCACAGAAGTGGTTCCTTTGTACTCAAGCCCCTCATCCTCAAGATGCTTGTTTATCTCAGCGAGATATTCAGGGTCACGCTTTACCCTGTGGTTAGCCTGAGCCATAACCCCTTGACACGTAGAGCACAGTACCATTATGGGCAACCCCATTTGCTCCGCCATGGCGAAGGTTCGCACATTCAAAATATCACCCATTTTGAGGTTTTTTTCTTGCAGGACACCTGCACCGGTGCAAGCAGCTTTGGTCAGCTCAACGTGTTCGATATCAAGCCTGTCCATAACGGCCAACGCTGAATCGTACAACTCGGGAGCTCCACCACGTGCGACACATCCAGGATAAAAAGCGTACTTCATGAAGACTCCCCCTCCACGTTATCGTAGAGGTCTTTAACTTTTTTATGATCTTCAGATTTATGCGGTATCAACGGAGGTAACTTCCCCTTCCGCATTGCAGCAATACCGATTGGCACAAGATCAAGCAGTCTTGGAATATTTGTCCACCCTGCAGAATCCATTGCTAGCCGCGTTTCATCCAAACGACCATTCTTCTTGACAGAGTTATAAAACGATTCGGTGTGATGGTATCCCGGAGTGTTTGTATTACCAGCTTCTATAGCAGACTCACGCAATTCCATAATTCGATCCATTGGAGCCACGCCCTTGGGACAAACCTCCACACACTTCAGGCATCGGGTACAGTCCCATATGCCACCCGCTTCATCGTTCAGCACCTTGAGGCGCTCGTCTCTTTTAGAATCTCGAGGGTCTTCGGTGAATCTCCATGCCTTAGCTAATGCAGCAGGCCCAATAAAATTAGCATCGACTTCGAGAACCGTGCAATCAGACACACAACAACCACACATGATGCAGTTCATTGATGTTAGAAGATTCTCCATAGAGTCATTTGATGCGATGTACTCACCCTGCTCCGGGACATGGTCAGGCTGGAGGAACGGGTCTACTCGTTGAATCTGCGAAAAGAATGTATCAAGGGAAACCACTAAATCCCGTATGACAGGCTGGTTACCCATAGGCTCGATTACCAACTGTTCCCCGTTAGGAGCGATATCAACGACACGCGTTTTGCAAACCAGTTTGGCGTCCCCATTCACTTTCATACCGCAAGAGCCACATATAGAAGCTCGGCAGGCACAACGAAGTGCCAGGGTACCGTCATCCTGTTCACGAATCTGAATCAAAGAGTCCAGAACCGTCGAATCAGGGTGAACATCAACCTTATACTCTTGCCACCAAGTCTTCCCGCCTTCATCAGCGGGGTCAAATCTCTTGACTTTCAAATTCGCTTGCATTTAATAGACTCTCTTCACCGGTTGCCATTGAGTGATTTTCACGTCGGACGTTTCAACACGTGTGCCATGTTCTTGTGTTTCATCTTTGTACACAAGAGTGTGCTTTAACCAATTATCGTCATCACGCTCGGTGATATCAGTCCTGAAGTGTGCCCCACGGCTCTCTTTACGAGTAAGTGCCCCGGCCACTACCGCTTCAGCACAGTCCACCATAAATTCAAGTTCAAGACCGAACATCAGGTCGGTATTGAAAATCTTACCCTTGTTCTCAATAGAAAATCCCGACATTCTAGATTTCACATTTTCGAGATTTTCAAGGGCCCCCTCCATAGAACTCTGATCACGAAATACCCCTATGCCCCTGGTCATACCACGGGCCATATCATTACGAAGCGTTGCAACCCGTTCTCCCTTGGGGCGATCCAAAAGTGCCTGTAATCGTACTTGTTCAGATGCGAGTTCTTCTTCAGACGCCGAATGATCATCGACGCTCTTAATGTATTCAATTGCATGAACCGCAGATCTACGACCAAACACCACTGTATCTAGAAGAGAATTGGCTCCTAAACGATTGGCACCATGAACACTGACATTCGCACACTCGCCAGCAGCGTAGAGGCCAGGGACATTAGTAGCTCCATCTATGTCGGTCTTTATCCCACCCATGATGTAATGCATACCGGGCTGTACTGGTACTGGCTGTTCGGCCATGTCAATTCCAAGGAATTCAACCGACACTTCTTGAAGATAACCCAACCGTTGCTCAATGAAGTCGCGACCCAAGTGACGAAGATCGAGTAGCACGTTACCATCTATTCCTCTTCCCTCATCAATTTCAGTCTGCTCTGCACGGGAAACAACGTCACGAGAGGCAAGCTCCATATAATCAGGAGCAGTCTTCTCCATAAACCGTTCCCCATCTGAGTTGAGCAAGTGGGCTCCTTCACCTCGAGCTGCCTCTGACATGAGAATCCCAGTACGCGCCAGCGTGGTTGGATGATACTGAATCATCTCCATATCCATTAACGGAGCCCCAGCTTGATATGCCAGGGCTAGGCCATCTCCGGTACAAATCAGTGCATTAGTTGACGGTTCAAATACTCGTCCAGCTCCACCCGCAGCCATTATGACTGCCTTAGCTTTAATTGTGTGGATCTCCCCGGTTTTTAAATCAATTGCCACCACTCCGCGGCATCTGCCATCTTCAATTATCAGCTTTGTTACAAACCACTCTTCATAAACATTGAGTCCAAGTTTCAACGCCTGCTCAAATAAAACGTGCAATATAGCCGATCCAGTAATAGCTCCCACGAAAAATGTTCGAGCTATCTTCTGACCACCAAATCTACGAGTACCCAGTTTCCCATCATCGCCCCTACTGAATATCACGCCCATGCGTTCGAGTTCTAAAACAGCGTCACCAGCTTCGACAGACATTACCTCCACAGCATCTTGATCTGCCAGAAAATCACTACCTTTGATCGTATCGTATGCATGTCCTTCCCAATCATCACCCCGATCAGTAAGGGGAGCATTGATACCACCCTGGGCTGCATTAGAGTGACTTCGTACAGGATGAACCTTGGATATCACTGCAACATCACCGCCTGCACGAGTAACTTCAACAGCCGCCCTCAGACCAGCAAGCCCACCACCAATAATCAAAACATCATGTTTATACATAGGTTTGCCTGACACTAAGACTTCTTATTTTTCTACTCATTTTCCGAGCCCTTGATATGTTTCGTGTACACATGTTGAGCCGATAACAACGCAGCTATCGACATTTGATCTTCAATCTCACCCTCAGCTATCAAACGGTGCAGGTCATCAAATTCAATTTCTTCAACCGAAATATCCTCTCCATCATCAGAAGGTAAGGGAGCCACCTCAAGTTCACTCGCTATGAACATATACGAATACTCAGTCGAGTATCCAGGAGCGACCCAAGATCCTCCAACCAAAAATAATTTTCGGGCCCTTTGCCCTACCTCTTCTCGCAACTCTCTAAGTGCTGTTACCTCTGGAGCCTCCCCTGGTTCTATGGTTCCAGCAGAAGCCTCTAATAAAACTTTCCCAGCTGCTTGACGAAATTGCCTGATGAGCAAAACCGTACCAGCATCTGTGATGGGCACAAGAACAACTGAACCAGGGTGTTCAACTATCTCACGATCAAACTTTGGACCATCATCAAATTTAGCGGTTTCAACGCGAAGTGAGATTCGATCTCCTTCGTACTTACGTTCAACTGACAGAATGGTAGGGCGTTTAGGTCGCAAAACTTTATTATTTTACCGAGTTTTCAACCGTTATAGAACGTATCGGCGAGGAGATTTAAGTGGACCTTTTCTTAGTCCTAATCGCCTTGACAAGTCGCCCCAAAATTCAGCTGGTGGCTTACGACGTAGGAATGAAGCGTAATCTCCCGTTTGCGTTATCACCACGGTTTCACCATCCGCTAACGACACATCGATAAATCCATCTGCATTTAACGTAGCATTTTCTTCTGAGTGCACTGTTAGTTCAACTGTGGATGAGGCCTGCAGTATCGCTCCCCCAAACTGACTCATATGCGTAGCAATCGGCTTAACAAGAAAATCCCGGGAGGTGGGGTCCATCACCGGTCCACCAAGTCCAAGGGTGTACCCCGTTGATCCAGTGGCAGTGGAAACCACCACACCATCACCGCGATAGGTGGCCAGATGTACTCCGTCTACAACCGTACTAACCTCAATTACGCGTACAACAGAGCCACGTGCAACCGTCACATCATTAAGGCTAATAATCGGCTGAGATTCCTTACCTTGGATTATGGCATTCAGCATATAGCGGCGTTCAATTCGAGCATTCCCATCCAGATACCAACCTAATTCGTTGATCGCATCTTTAGATTCAATATCGCTCATGAACCCAACTCGACCCATATTCACTCCCAGAACAGGTATGTCACGAGAGGCAGCGACATGCACTCCTCGCAGGATCGTACCATCGCCACCGATTGTGAGAATTAAATCTGAGGTTTTGAGATCTTCATCATGTTCCCTGAGTGTGTCTTGAGTCGCTAACCACCATTTCCGATCGGTGCCGTATGCAAGAGTAATTTGCTTGGCAAGTTCCTCTGCTTCGGTCAACAAACCGTGGTAGACAATTCCTATGTTTTGATACCGGGGCATATCACTAGTTACATCTCATGAATCTGATGGTGATTAAAAAGTTTACGATTTATTTGGACACTTTCGAACAGATTACAAATACTTAACAGGTGAATTACAAGCCCGGAACAATTGTCAATGCACTTTCAGCGAACTCAAGTAATAGGAACGGCGCTAGCCCGAAAATGCCAGTTCCAATAGCGGCAACCCCTGCAGCAACCAAAATCGGTTTATCTCCGCTAAAAGTAGACGTTTCTACTGGATCATCAAACACAATCATCCGAATGACTCTGAGATAGTAATATGCCGCAATTACTGTATTTACCACCCCAATTACGGCCAGCCATGCAAGGTTAGCGTTCAACGCCGACCCAAAAACGACAACCTTTGCCATAAAACCAACCGTGGGAGGCATACCTAATAGAGAAAGGATGCCAAACACGAGAAGAGAAGCCAGAAGCGGTGAACGCTTCAGCATTCCCTTCAAACCATCGATTGAATCATCGCCAGTACGCATCGTGATAGCGATAACAGCGAAAAACACGGCCAAGTTCGTAAACGCGTATCCGGCAAGATAGTACATCGCACCTTGAGGTCCCGCTCCGGAAAAAGCCGAACCAACCTGATTTGCAGGCACAGAAGCAACGCCTACTAAAATGTAACCAGCTTGAGCAATCGTGGAATAACCAAGCAACCGCTTCATATTTGACTGGGCCAAAGCCAGAACATTACCCACAGTCATAGAAATAGCTGCCAAGATTGCAAACAACCCGGACCAATCCTGCATCATGGAAGGATCCCCGAAGGCCGAATACATAATCCTCATTATCACCGCAAATGCCGAAGCTTTCGAAGCAACGGAAAGAAATGCTGCAACCGGGGTCGGGGCACCTTGGTAAACATCCGGGACCCACATCTGCCAAGGAACAACCGCCATCTTGAAACCAAATCCGGCTACCACCAATATCACAGCCAGTAAAACAGCGTATGAACCAAATGGAACACCGGCCTCAGTTGGAATTACGGCAAGTCGCTCCATGATCATCTCAAGGTTAGTGCTACCAACATATCCATAAATGTATGCAAATCCATAAAGAAGTATGGCGCTGGATATAGCAGACAATACAAAGAATTTTGTGCCAGCCTCAATTCCTTGCTTAGTCCGATGGATAGCGGCAAGGGCAACAATGGGCAACGCGCTAAGTTCGAGTGCAACATAGATTGTTATCAACTCAGTCGCAGAAACGAGAAGCATCATCCCTGTTACCGATAGTAGTAATAGAGATAGGAATTCTCCGCCGTAATTTTTCATGCGGTCAGCTGCGATATATTTCACGGACGCGAGAATAGTGCCCGCGCTAACGGTTATAAGCAGGAATTTGAAAAAGAGTGAAAAGCGGTCGGCTTCAACTGTTCCGAACAGGGCTGAACCCGCGACAGGGTCGCCAAACCATCCGTACCAGAGATTCAATGCAAGAACCAGCGGCACTGTGAGTCCCACAAGAGTAATAAACAAAACCTTCACCACGTTTCGAGTGATGAGATCGGCGGTTATTACCACCAAAGCGAGAAGCGCCATAGCAATTTCAGGAGACAGTACCCAAAAATCATTAACAGTCATTACCTAAGCACCGCCTGGATACCAATATCGAATACGTCGGTAACAACCGAAGGCCACAATCCAATAATAAAAATAGGAGCCGCCAATATGATTACCGGGATCATATCGACCCAGCTAGCGTCAGTCAGGTTTTCATACACTTGATCAGAAAGTCCTGGGGTTGCCGGGCGAGCACCGAAGAAGACCCTTTGAACCATCCATAACGTATAACCGGCGGCCAGTACCACACCAAACGCAGCAACAGCCGTAGGCCATGGCCAAACCGAAAATGTGCCAAGGAACACCATGATCTCAGCCACAAATCCCGATAGAGCCGGGAGCCCGAGTGAGCCAAAGCCAGCTATCAAAAAGAAAATCGCTATCATTGGCATTTTCTTCCATAGGCCTCCCAGATGAGGAATATGACGGGTATGAGTCCGATCGTAAGATAGCCCAACCATCAAAAAGGCAAGTCCAGTAATAGTGCCATGGGTAAACATCTGTAATGCTGCACCATTCAGACCCGCAGCAGACGTGTCTACAGCCGATGCCCCAACTGCAGATAAGCCAAGCATGACAAAACCCATGTGACTGACAGAACTGTATGCGATCAATCTTTTCATGTCTGTCTGTCGAACTGTAACTATACCGCCGTAAATAACTGAAATTGCCGCGATGATCGCCATTGGCCCGGCTACATCATGAATCGTGAAATCCTGGGTCTCTTGGAAAAAGCCAAGATTAATCCTCAAAAGCCCATATCCGGCCATTTTCAGCAAAACCCCAGCCAACATAACCGAAACGGCCGTGGGAGCATCAGTGTGAGCATCTGGCAACCAACTATGCACTGGCCACAGCGGTAATTTCACAGCGAAAGCTATGAAGAAAAATCCAAATATCAAAGCCGCTGGCAATGCCAATTTTGCACCGGCCATAAGCTCAGGAATCCCAGTGATTCCTAACTCAGGAATCGAAACCATCGCCAAAGTACCTACATCGGGGGTTACGTAAATAGCGAGAATGCCCACCAACATGAACGCCCCTCCCGCCAGCGTAAACAACACAAACTTCATCGCAGAATAACGAGGTCGTCCACTCCCCCATAGCACGATCAGCATAAACATCGGAATCAATTCAAATTCGAAGAATATGAAGAAGAGCAGCAAGTCCAGTGATACAAACACACCCAAAACGGCCGTCTCAAGCAGAAGCAACCACATGAAATATTCACGAACACGCTTTTTGATGCGCCATGAGGCAAAAGCGGCTGCCAAGCCCAGTATCCCGGTGAGAAGCACCAATGGTGCGCTCAATCCATCAACTCCAAGTAAATAAGAGGACCTTAATGCATCGACGGGTATCCAACGCTCATAGTAATCCACCATCTGAATACCACCAACAGCTTGGTCATACCCAACGTAGACCATGACTGTCAGAGCAAACGTAACTGCACTGGCTGCAATCGAAATCCAACGTACTTGCCGGTCAACCTCTTTTCCGCGTGCAAAAAGAGTAACCAATATTGCAACGGTCGCAGGCAGAAATACCGTAATCGTCAGAAGCCCTTCAAACACTGATAGCCTCCGATACAGCACCCAACATATGTGCCGTTCCCCATGATTGAATTCCCACGCCAGCTATCAACCCCATAGTAGGAACCCCGCTGCAATTGCAATGACGCCTATGACCATGCCTACTGCGTAAGTCTGTGTTTGACCGTTTTGAATTAGCACCCCACTTTTTCCGATTCGAGACACCCAATTGGAAAGATGAATATTTGCGTTATCTATCCAGTGCTCATCAAACCAGCGCAAAGCATCAGCAAGGTACTTATAGAAACCCTTGGAAACAATTAGATTCTCGTATAGCTCATCAAAGTAATACTTACGGAACATCAGGTTGTAGAGTGGCCGGAACCGGGCGCCTATAGATGACGGTGAAATCGAAGACTTAATGTACATCGCGTACGCTAGGGCAATTCCACTTAGCGCGAGTAAAGATGAGATACCAGCAACCGCAAAATTAAATTTAGGTGCCGCTCCAGCGTGATCCGCAGCTTTGTGGCCACCATCTTCGTCTACTGGAAATACATCTTCATTTTCCACCGTCACAAAATGAGCAAAAGCGTGCTTATCTATCGAACCCACTTCAACGACGGGATTAGAAAAGAATCCTATAAATATAGAAATGGCCGCTAACAACGTGACAGGACCAATCATCAGCCACGGGGACTCCCCAAGATGTGAATGCGCATTTCCTACAGGTGAAGGATCGCCTGAAAGTTGGGCATCCGCCTCCTCTTTCTCACCACCTCCATTCCATTCTCCATGGAATGTAAGAAATATTGCCCGGAACATGTAGAACGCCGTCATCAGAGCCGCTATCAATCCTAGAGCCAAAACAATATTACCGGTCGTGGCTCCAACTTCAGCAGCATGCCCAAGTATTTCGTCTTTTGACCAGAAACCAGAAAAGGGAAAGAGGCCGGCAAGACTAAGACTGGCTATGATCATTCCCCAGTAAGTCCATGGCATATGCCTCTTCAGACCACCCATATATTTCATATTGAATGTTCCAGATGCATGATGAACCGACCCGGCACCCAGGAACAATGCTGCCTTAAAAAATGCATGAGTGAATAAATGGAAAATTGCTGGAGCATAAGCGCCAACACCTAACGCCATCACCATGTAACCAAGCTGACTGATCGTTGAATAGGCTAAAACCCGCTTGATGTCATTTGCAACCAAACCCATCGTTGCTGCAAATACAGCCGTAAATCCACCAATCAGAGCAACAAGAGTCATAACGTTGGAATGCTCAAATAACGGGAAAAAACGTGCGATCAGAAATACCCCGGCAGTAACCATCGTGGCCGAGTGGATCAAAGCAGATACAGAAGTCGGACCTTCCATCGCATCGGGAAGCCATGAGTGAAGTGGGAATTGCGCAGACTTTCCGACAGCACCAGCAAAAAGTCCCAACGCGACCCACGTTGCCATAGATGCAGTAATTGCCTCGACTCCGATAGCCTCATAAAGCTTGGAAACGTCCATGTAAGACGGATCTATCGAATAGAGATACAGGATTCCCAGGAGAAACCCGAAATCCCCAAAGCGAGTCATGATGAACGCCTTCTTAGCAGCAGCGGCTGCCGAAGGACGATCCATCCAGAAACCGATCAACAAGTAAGAAGAAACCCCAACCAATTCCCAAAAAACAAATATCTGGATCACATTTCTAGCGAGCACGAGTCCAAGCATTGAAGCGGTAAACAACGACATGTAAGCAAAATATCGTGTGTAACTCTTGTCGCCGTCCATATATGCCTGTCCGTAAATCTGCACAAGCAAGCTAACACCACTAACCACCACCAGCATAATTACAGATAGTTGGTCAAGGATTAAACCGAAACTCAAGTCCATCCCACCGATAAATATCCAGTGATGAGTTTCAAAATCAAGAGGCCCATCAGACATCACGGTTGCCAGCGACATCAAAGAAAGCACAAACGACGCGCCAATAGCTGCGATTGTGACGTAACCAGCGTATTTGGAATTGGATCCGATGAAGGCACGCACCAATAGTCCATTCACCAAAAAGCTGATGATTGGCAGCGCGATTATTAACCAGACAAAACCCTCAGTTATCACAAGTATTCCCTATCACAGTTTTCTCAATATTTCGTCTGCCACGTGTTCTCTACCTTTGGGAACCATGACCCGAAAGGACGAGTTTTCGGCCCAATCCAAAATATCGCCCTCTGGTATCAACATAGTCGGAAGCCCTTCCCCTTCGAGAAGGTCTTTCCACATCTGTGCAGATATAAGGTTTGGTGTTTTTTTATAGTCGATCCACATTTCAATGAAATTCCATACTTGTATTAGACCAATCAGTTCTTCATTTCAGAAGCATCTGTAATTTCTACCGATTCCACCGCTCGATACATCGCAAATACGAGAGCAAACGCCAATGCAGCTTCCCCAGCTGCTACTGCTGTGACAAATATTGCGAAAGTATGCCCTGTCAAAGATGACCGTATCGCCTCGGCTGTCAATGGATCTGCAGCAATAAGAGCGGCTGAGGGAGTGAATCTACTAAACGCCACCGCAGCAATTACGACTCCGTTGAACATCAATTCAAGTGACATAATCACGGTCACCAGGCTTCGTCGTGAAATCACTCCATAAGCCCCAATTGCAAACAGTGCTGCGGAAACTGCGAGTACGCTCTCAATAGTCATACGGAGGCGTCTCCGTTCTCAGGCTCATTTTCTGGCGCCCGATCACGCATCAGAAGCAATCCCCCGATCAATGTGGCGACCAGTAACAATCCGATGATTTCAAATGCGAGCATATACTCTCGTATCAACATCACGCCAATCGGGCCTGTACTGTCAACCAAAACCCCACCGTTCTCAACCACAACAGCGTCGGAATCTATCGGCGGGTCTTTGAGTATTGATATGTCCGTACCGGTGCCCACTTCCACATACCCATCCGTCAAAGCATGGAGAGCTAACGGATCATTTATTTCATCCATGGAAGACCAGTTAGAGTTGTATGCGGTGAACACTACTGCGGAAAACAGCAACACTGAAACGACCACAGCAAATAGTCTGCCTTCGGAAGGTCGACTACCCGATGCAATGTCCTGAATAAACATGACGGCAAATGCCATCAGAACTGAAATAGCCCCCACATATACAAGTATTTGCACTACACCAACAAATTCGGCGTTAAGCACAAAGTAAAGAATCCCAACTCCTAAGAATGAACCGGCTAGAGCAATTGCAGCCCTGAAAACATCTCGCTGGGTGACAACGATGACAGCCAGCCCTAAAGTCATGCCAGAAGCCGCCCAAAAGACGATTGTGGTCAAAGCTGAAACTTCCATCATCGTTCGTCGACCCATTTTCTTTTCAGATCTTCATCTGTCGGTCGCTCATGCCTACCAGCGTCATGGTAGTCTGTGACTTCTTCAGAAAATGGATCAAATCCTGTTTCTTCGAATTGAGGCCGATAGAACGAGCTCGGCCGTTTTTCGGCAGCAAATAACTCATCTTTAGAAATTACCAGGTCGTTGCGTATATAACTTGAACGCTCAAATTTCGTCCCCATATGCAAAGCATCATATGGACAAGCTTCTACACATAAACCACAGAACATGCACCGACCAATATCGATGTCGAATACCTCAATCTTATAGCTCTCACCTTCCTGAGCATCAATTTTGCCCGGTACGCTCACAATCTCAATAATCCCTAATGGACAGTATTTCGCACAGCTTGCACAAACGGTGCACCTATCCTCGTAAAATGTGAACTCGTTACCGCGGAACCGAGGTGATTGCTTTACTGCAACAGGCACAGTGGCAAGTCCTGCTATAGCCTTAAGAGAATTTCCAGGATTTTTTATCAAAAACTGGAAAGGATTCATCCCAGCCTCTTTAGCCGCACCCAACAAACCAACATGACGATCTGGGTACTGCTCTGTAACGGCAGGTCTTACAAAATTCTTTAGCGTTACGAGGAATCCACGAGGTAGCCCAAGCCCAATCATTATGCACCCCCCTCTTTGGAAACAGCTTCGACACTGGAAACATCAGTCGAATTCGTTATGTACTCAGACGTCTTCGGGATTGATTCAGTGGCTACCGAATAGACCGGAGAATCTGAATCAGGGCTAGCTTTTTCATATTTTGCAGTGCCAAGCAACCTACTCACCAGCCAAATCGAAATAATAGCAACTGGCCAATTAACCGCCGCCATCATCCACAATTGCGCGGTTGTAGGTTGTGGCCAGATTCCTATCAAAATAGCCGTAACAACAATATTTATCAGCGTGAGTTCAAACAAACCCTTCCATGCAAATTTAAGTACTTGATCAATACGTAGTCGAGGCAGAGTCATTCGGAACCAGATGATGACGAAAAGAACTAGTATCAACTTCGCCATGAACCAGAAATGAGACGGTATGGGCTCCCAACCTTTCCACCCCGAAAGGAACAAAGTAGTAACAATTGCAGCTGTACTAATTTCAGCCATGAATTCTGCGAGAAAGAACAAGCCGAACTTCATACTTGCATAGTCATTCAAATAACCTGCGGCAAGTTCCGATTCAGCCTCCGTCAAGTCAAACGGAGCACGAGCCATCTCAGCCATTGCAGCGATGAAAAACACGAAAAATGCGAGTGGCTGAACCAGAATAAATGGAATCCCCTGAGCTTGAACAATCTGGCCAAGCGATAGAGATCCGGCAAGCATGATGACACCTACGAGCGCAAGCGCCATAGGAATTTCATAACTTATCAGCAATGCGACCGAACGTAGGGCTGAAAGAATAGCTATTCGATTGGCTGAGGACCAAGCGGCTGTAAGAACAGAAAGGGTGGTCAACGACGTGACAGCCATTATGAACAATACACCGACATTCAAATCAGCAACATAGGTCCCAATGCCAAATGGAATCACGGCGAAAACTAAAAGCGCAGGAGTAGCAATTAAGATAGGAGCAAGATTAAAAAGAATCCGATCAGCATCTACGGGTACCACGTCTTCCTTAAACATCGTCTTGATAGCGTCGGCCACCGAGGTGAGCATCCCAAACGGCCCCCAGCGATTAGGTCCGGTTCGGGATTGAAAACGACCAAAGAGTCGTCGCTCACCCCAAATGAGCACAATAACCCCGCCTAGCACACCATTGATTACAAGACCAATGATCGCCAATGCTGTGATTGCAAACGCAAGCCATTCCATACCTCCGGGCAACAAACCCGAGGCATAATCACGCGCTGAACAACCTGCACTATCACCCGCAAGAAGGCAGTAGATATTTCTCCACAACGAGTTGTCCAGGAAAGACTGATCCATTATCGGTCCACCTCACCCATATTAAGGTCGACACTTCCGAAAGTTACAAATAAATCACCGAATTGGCCTCCAATGAGCATGTCGCGCAACAGGGTTAAATTAATCAAAGAAGATGATCGGACATGCATTCGATATGGAGCTATTCCACCATCACTCACAAGGTAAAACCCCAGTTCACCTTTGGACCCTTCAATAGCTGCATAGGCATCACCGGCGGGAGGTCGCAAAAGTCTTGGCACATCGTCAAATGATGGACGAACTGGTCCAGGTTCAATTTGATCAATGCACTGACGAATAATTTTTACACTTTCACGGGCTTCTTGAACCCTTACCCAATAACGAGCGTAATTATCGGACGCTGTATGTAATTTCCGTTCAAATTTAATCTTTTCGTAATAATCGTATGGGTTACGATGACGCAGGTCCCAATCGACACCGCTGGCACGTAACATCGGACCGGTTATTGAAGCATTGATCAATAATTCAGGCGACAGAACCGCAGTTCCTTTGGTGCGTGAAAATACAATTTCATTTCCACTTAAATACTCTTCGAGTTCATCGAGCGTATTGACAATATCGCTCAACCCACGGTCAAGCGCGGGCCAAAACTCCTGGGGGGCATCCATAAATACGCCCCCAGGTCGCAAGTATGAATTGGTAATACGCGCTCCGCAAATTATTTCGAAAAGGTCAAGAATGTTTTCTCTTTCCCTCATCGCGTATATGAGGGGTGTGCCTAATGCGCCCAGATCCTGAAGCAGAAATCCTGTTGCCACTAGGTGGCTCGCAATACGTTGCAATTCTGATGCGATCATTCGAAGCCATACGCCCCGAGGGGAAGGTTCAATTCCTGCCAACTTTTCCACGGCCAAAATATAGGCCTGGTTGTTTAACATTGACGACACATAATCCATACGGTCAGTCAAAGTTACTATCTGGGTATATGTCCGTTCTTCAGCAAGTTTTTCTGAACCTCGGTGTAAGTAGCCAAAAATCGGCTCGACGTCAACGATCTCCTCACCGTCAAACATCACCCGCATTCTGAACACCCCGTGCGTGGATGGGTGCTGAGGCCCCAAATTGACGGTAACTGGCTGTGTCTTGATTGCCATTATTCGTCTGATCCCGCGTTTTTTGAAATTTCAGGAATCGAAGTAACAATGGATTGGTCGTAAGTGACGTAGTCCTTTCTCAGCGGATGCCCAGGAAACCCTTCCCACAACATAATTCGCTTGTGGTTCGGATGTCCGTCAAATCTGATTCCCATCAAATCCCAAACTTCACGCTCCTGGTAGTCTGCCCCACGCCAGATCGATACCACACTGGGAACGGAAGGTTCAGTTCTGCCCATACCAACGCGTGATTTTAAAACCGCAGATGCATTCATCGGGAGTGAAGTGAGATGGTATACCACTTCATAATGATCGATATAGTCCACCGCTGTCAGACTGTTCAACAAATCAAATTTGAACTCTGGGCGTTGTTTCAAGCCTTCACATACAACAGATATAGATTCTGCTTTCAACCACACATCTGTTCCGCTACTGCCCTGCACAGATCCAGGGGCGAATTCTTCAATCGCCTCAGCAAGCGCCTTACCACTCCAAACTGTGGTCATACCTGTCCTGCCGCCTGACCTGTAACACTGTAGCGACGAATCTTGTCGTGCAGTTGCATAATCCCGTAAAGCAGTGAGTCCGGACGCGGAGGGCAACCTGGAACGTAAACATCTACCGGCATGATGTGATTTACACCTGGGACCACTGAATAGCTTTGATAATACGGTCCACCCGAAGTAGCACAAACACCCATCGAAATAACCCATCGAGGTTCTGCCATCTGGTCATATAAACGACGTAATGGGACTGCCATTTTCCATGTCAGGGTGCCAGCGACTATCAGTAGATCGGCCTGACGAGGTGATGCCCGCAGTGCCTCCATTCCAAATCGGGCCAAATCAAATCTAGCCATTGCTGCACTAATCATTTCGAATGAACAACAAGCAAGACCAGATTGAAGAGGAAATACCGATGATTTACGTGCCCAGTTAAGCAGATAATCTACCGAACTAATGATGACGCTGCGCTCAAGTTCATCCGGGACTTCTAAAACCGGATCGGGAAACGGCTCTAAATGAGTCGACTTCATCTTATTCACAGCATCACCTTCAGTTTGATCCAAATCAAAGGTAATGGACTGGAGCGCTCCTCTTGGGTCGGCCCCCGGAGGAACACCATAGGGATCTATCAATTTAGGACCAGTCATTAATTTGTCACCCACTCTAGAGCTCTTTTTCGCCAAGCGTACGCATATGCAAAAGTCACAACTATTAAAAACACCCCTACAGCCACCAGAGCCGCAAAACCGAACTGCTGGCTCATCACACCATATTTAACCGCCCAGGGGAACAGAAACACAGTTTCTACATCGAAGACTACGAAAAGTAATGCGTAATGGTAGTACCGAAAATTAAAACGAGCTGGCCGATCACTCAGGGGTGGCATACCGCCTTCGTACGCACTTTCTTTAACCGCTGTGGGCCGTGAGGGCCTGACCCGTACGAACTGAGCCAGATAACTCATCATAAGCATGCCCACGGGAACTGACACCGCGGCAAGACCGAATATGGCAAGCAGTGCGTACTGCCGAAAATAATCCTCGAACATCAACTGCCAATTACTTGTTCAACGAGTTAAAAAAGATCAGTTCGGAGCATAGCAGTCACCCCTTTTAGCAGCAAGTGAAAAAATGAGCGATCCATCCATTTCAACAACCATCAAAGTCAAAAATTAATCGAAAATAATCACCCCGCGGCCATCCTCGCCGCGTTCAAGTGCCTCGTAAGCAAGGTTGATTTCATCTAGCTTATATCTGCGAGTTACCATCCCACCGACATCTATACGACCTTGCCTATAAAAGTTAAGTAACTTTCCGAACGTCTCATGGGGGCTTGCTGATCCGTAATAACTACCGACAAGGGTTTTCTGATTTCGCACCAACTCAACAAGTGGAATCTCAGCGTTCATACCGTCTGGGGCCAAACCCACAATGACAGTAGTGCCACCTTTACGAGTTGCCTTATAAGCCTGTTCAGTTGTCAGTTTGTGACCGAAAGTATCAAAAGCGAAATCAACACCATCACCAGTCATTTCATGAATCACATCGACGGCGTCACGATCCTTGGCATTGATCACATCTGTGGCTCCAAATTTATAGGCGAATTCCAGCTTATGATCATGAATATCAACCACAATCACCCTCGAAGCATTCATCAAGGCTGCCCCCTGGATAGCGTTGAGGCCTACACCGCCGGCGCCGATGACAGCAACAGTCATTCCAGCGCGCATATTAGGTTGATTTATCACGCCCCCTACTCCAGTCGTGACAGAACACCCAATTAACGCAGCGACTTCCATTGGCACATCATCCGGCATGGGATAGCACGCCTGTTGTGGAATCACAATTGATTCAGCAAACACTCCCAGCTTTGCAAACTGATGCACTTCAGTCCCATCGGAAGTATAAAGTCGGCAAGTTCCGTCGTATTGACGTGTCCCAGTTTCTCGATTGGTATCACATATATTAGGAATACCCGTACGGCACGATCTACAGTAACCGCAACTCGGAACAAATGACAAAACGCAACGATCACCTTTTTTCACCATGGTGACACCTGGACCAACAGTATCAACAACTCCAGCACCTTCATGACCAAGAACTATTGGCATTGGAGTTGGATTGTCACCAGTCATCACGTGATGATCCGAAGCACACACCCCAGCGGCCGATATATTAACTCGCACCTCGCCAGTTTTAGGCTCTGACTGGTCAAGCTCGACTATTGGCATTGGCTTATTCGATTCAAAAAGGACTGCAGCTTTCACGAAGGATCTCCACCTTTCAATAAAAAATGTTGAACATAAATCAAGATGTCCAACATAGTTAGCGGTGTATTTAGGTCTAACGTCACCGATATCGAGCAGTCGTAAACTACAAGTTATGTATCAAACTCTTTGAGAATGTGGCGGAATCAGTCGGCTTCGATCAAATTTACAAGCTTCGCCTGTAATTCTTTAGCATCTGGTAAAGAAGGGTATCGCCCTAATTTGCCCTTATCGAACTCGATCTCACCGTTTAGGCTGACCGTAAAAACACCGGCCTGTCCAGGGGTGAGAGTGATAGCCACATTGGACTTACCTACCGCATAAAGTTCGCTTCCCATCCAGAAAGCCACTGAATGGTACCCTCACGGGACACAATATTCGATTTCAACGCGCACTTTCGCGGGGAATTCAACCATTGAAAACTCCAGTATTCTGGCCCAAACACCCGGACTACAGAAAATATTAGCTAGTCTGTATCACAGCACCTGATTCAATCATATTAGCGACCTGTGCCTTAATGTCTTTAACTTCCATGATGTGTGGTGAGCGGCCCTGATCTTTTTTATCCCAAAGCACTCGACCGTCGACTGTCACCTTGAACGCACCGCTGTGGCCAGGCTTCAGAGAGATAGCTAACGCTGGTCCAGCTGCTTGAAACAACTCGCTAACCATACTCGCTGCTAAATTAGCGTATCCACACGGAACGCAATATTCGATTTCAGCTTCCATCTTCCAATGATCAGACATATATTCACCTCAGACTATTCGTCAATAAAAACGGGGTAGCACGAGCACTAATTTAGTTTCTAACTAACCTGCAAACCCATTAGAAAGATCGTATCAGGTAGCTCGAACAAAAATAACATGTTCTTGAAAAATCATTTCCCTGTTTACTCAATTAATTTCAATAGCAAAAGTTCAAGTTGCGATATACTGCGAGTCAGTTCAAAGACATGAATATATGTTGAAGTAATCCTAATGAGCGTAAGTCGCTCCACGATTTGAGGATGACGCAGCGTCAACATACTCGAGGTGGACACAATATATGCCCTCAAACGTCGAATTACGTCCTGTGACGCGGGAAGACGTACAAAGATTATCAATCTGGTTAGATGACCCTGATGTATCTGATGCCTGGTTCGGCCGATATACATACGGAGATCCAGCTCATTTGGGATATGAACCTAAGAACATGATTGACGCCACCGAGGAAGAGTGGGACGAAGTGTTTCATGACCCTCACCACGAACCGCATCGCGATATATTCTCAATATATACAGCGTCCGGAGAGCACATTGGAGAAGGTCAACTTTCTATAGATGAACCGCTCGGAGATGCTCAGATGTCAGTTCTTATCGGGTTGAAATCATTATGGCACCAGGGATATGGTTCCTCATCTGTAATGGCAATGCTAGAACACATTTTTGAGCACCTAGGGCTACACCGCGCTTGGGTTGATGTTCCGGAATACAATACTGCTGCCAGAACCATGTTTGAACACATTGGGTTCCAGCACGAAGGTACGCTTCGACAAAGTCGACCACATCACGGATCCCGATACAACTCGGTGATTCTAGGTATGCTCTCTGATGAGTATGCAAACGCTTACCCAGAAGGAACTCTCAGCCACGTAACCACTTGGGATTCTCCGAAATTTTAGATCCAACAGCCCGATCAAAGACCTAACGCCGGGCCAAGCACATCTAGGTATTTCATTCCGGAACCGGTATTAAGCAGTACAACACGCTCGTCACGCTCGACTTGATGTGAATCTAACAATATCTGAAGTGCAGACAATGTCGCCCCGCCCTCTGGAGCCGGAAATATCCCCTCATATGTAGACATATCACGGACGGAGTCAACCATCTGATCATCTGTTACAGTCAAAGCCGTTCCACCACTCTGTCGCACCGCTCGTATAACTAAAAAATCACCGACAGCAGCCGGCACCCGCATGCCAGCTGCGAGAGTAGAGGGATTCAAGAACGGGTCAGCAAACTCAACCCCCTTTTTGTAAGCATCTACCAAGGGGGCACACCCTTCAGCCTGCACACACACCATACGCGGTCGTTCCGGGCCAATCCACCCCAGTTCTTCAAGCTCATCAAGCGCCTTCCAAATACCGACAATCCCTGTTCCGCCACCTGTTGGATATATAACAACATCTGGAATCTGGAATCCAAGTTGCTCAACAATTTCATATCCCATGGTCTTCTTGCCTTCGACTCGATAGGGTTCTTTTAGTGTTGAAACATCAAAAAACCCACGTTCTTCAGCAGCTTTTCCGGAAACACGTCCTGCATCGGTAATGAATCCGTCTACAAGATTCAAATCCGCCCCATGGGCGATGCATTCGACCTGATTCGCATAAGGAGCATCCTTTGGCATATAGACATGAGCTTCCATTCCAGCTGCCGCCGAATAAGCGGACAGTGCTCCACCAGCGTTGCCGGCGGAGGGCATGGTCAACTTGGTTTGCCCTAGCTCAAGAGCCTTCGAGACCGCAGCAGACAACCCACGCGCCTTGAACGACCCTGTCGGATTCACCCCTTCGTCTTTAATCAGCAAAGACTTCATGCCCAGATGTTTCCCCAACCGTTCGGCTATGTGAAGAGGAGTATGCCCTTCACCAAGTGTCACAATATTTGCCGGGTCGACAACCGGCATGACCTCACGGTACCGCCACATATTCGACTCACGATCAGCCAAAGAATCCTTGGTGAGCGTCTCAGAGGCCTTACCAAGGTCATAACGAGCCAAATATGGCTTACCGTTTTCAGGATTCAAACGATGAGGATATTTATGGTCTACAGTTTCACCTGAAAGCGAACACTCTAGGTGAGTAATTTGACTACGAATATGAGTTCGATAGGACAATCAATTCTCCAAACAAAAAATGTGGTCATAAATATTTACAAAACAGATCAATTTTCCACTATTGAAATGGAAAGAATTGTGACCCCTGACTTAGACGCTATGACAGGATCGCGCTCAGCCATTCCCATGACAATCTCATTCCCAATCGTAACGCGACCAAAAACCGAGTGGCATGCTACAGCGTCGTCAGCACAGTTTTTTGCCACGCCATTTTCAAAAGCATCAAGTTCGGTGGCCACGCCGTGCGTTATGAAAAATTGACTCCCATTAGTGTTAGATCCAGCATTTGCCATTGACAACGTGCCCGCTGAATCATGTGAAAGATCACGACTAAATTCGTCGTTGAAAATATAATCTGGGCCATCAATCACTTCAGTTGTAGGTTCAGGATCACCTGACTGAGACAGGTATCCAGCAATCACACGATGAAACTCCAAACCATCATAAAAACCTATACGCGCTAGATTTATAAAATTCTCTACAGTAAGCGGCGCCTGGTCATCATAAAGTTCTACCGTAATCGTTCCAGCATCAGTCACAATTACCGCAGAATATTCTAATGAGGTATCCAATGCACCTGAAGGTGGTGCGGGCTTGTCACCAGGCACAAGCATCTTCTTTTCTACATCTTCATGATGATCGAATACAGGATCGCCAAAGGCCCTTGGGCGCCACGACATTCTAGCCGGAAGCTGATCTGCCGAAACTACTCGTCGCAGGCCTGAGCTATCTGAATCCATCAACCAGGCGGCACCAGTACCGGCATCCACCGCCATAAGTTCAGAATCATCCGGGGCCCAGCCGGCAACAAGAAATTCCAAACTCGATTGAATTAATTTAGGTTCCAAATCCACAAGGTTAATCGTCCCTAAATTAAGCACTCCATCGTCCGTACCCAACCCAAAATGAATACCGGATCCGTCACGTGTCCAGCCAAATGCGACACTTCCAAATGGGCCTATCGCTTCGGGAGGTCTCACCAGAGCAGGATCAAAGAGCATCATACGAACCAACCCATCAGCAGTGTTCTGGGATGCTAATAACTGCATCCCATCCGGAGACCAGTAAGGAAGAATGTGTTGGGCGTCGTGATCTTCACTAACACGTATGGCGTCCTCGATTGTAATCGGTGCTTCTTCTAAATTCTCAGGGATGGATGCAACATACAATTGCCACCTATCATCCTCCAGAGTGACAAAAGCTAATGACCCGCCATCAGGCGATACATCTGGCATAGAAGCTCCGCCGGCCACATCCGTAACCTGAACTACGGCTCTTGTCAGCAGATCCAACGTGTAAATCTGCAGTTCACCAGTCAAATCAGATACATATACAAGTCGAGATCCGTCAGGCCACCATGAAGGTGCAAGCTCCATTGCACCATTATCGTTAAAGCTGATATCAGCTGAGCCTAGTTGGGCAGTTTCGAGATCTAAAAAGAGAATCCCGCCGCCATCCTGATCCATAACCTCCACGGCTATTATGTTCGATGAACGCTGTCGGATATTCACGTCCGATTGCGCAACAATTTCAATTGCGTTCCCAGCGACATGGGCGGGCAACGTTACGGTTATTGCGTTTTCGAAATCCCCTATCTCATAACCTGCTATGAATATCGCTATCTCGCTACCTCTCCCGGCACTAGAATATTCATACTCATATTCTTCTTCTTCTATGTCTAAAACATTGCCGTATGCATCAGACGCCAAAACCACAAAAGGAGATCCCGCGCCAATCGCTATAGAATCGTTATCTGGAAGGATATGCAATGATTCAGCGGGGCCAGGTTCGATCTTCAACGGAATAATCACAGATGATTCAACCCCGTGAAGAATACCTCGACCACTTATACCTTCCTCAAAATATTCACCCGCTACTGTTCCAGCGGTGAATATCCCTGAATCAGTTATTGATCCGATATCTGAGCTATCGGCAGACCACTTCATTTCGTCAAGGGTAAGAGAATTCCCAAACCGGTCAGTACCAAAAACTGAGAGTTGGACAGAATCTCCTATTTGCAACGATGCAGGAACATCAAATGGATGTAGTTGATCGAGAATTCCTGGTCTTATGATCCCAGAAACTACGGTTTCAATAACGCGACCATTCAGTTCAACTTCCACGGAAACCAGTGATTCCTCACCGTTCGAGGCGATAGTACTCGGCTCGAACCTGCCTGTGGAATCCACACTATCACCGTCTCTAATAGCCTTAAAACGCAAAGAAGCTGATTCGAGTAAATGCCCTGCCTCATCAATAGCGCTAACTTTTATATTTTCAGAACGGGCTACTTGCACATCGAGTTTGTCTGGTTCGATAAAAACAGCATGAAGGTCTCCTCCGATAATCTCTATTCCGAATTTTTGAACTACTTCTACACCAAGCCGCTCAAACGAAACGGTTATCGCATCAGGATAATTACCGACATGCTTACCAGCTGTAAAAATCCCTGAGGCATTTATTTGGCCAGCGGCAGGATCACAATCCCAGTCAAATACAGGATCCACAATAGAATTCCCAAGAACATCAAAAGCCTTGGCTGTGAATCCCGCCGATGATAGGTATGTGATCGAATCAGGTATTTGACCCACATCGATCCAACCTGCTTCACCAGGTAGAATCGTGACGGTGTTCTCAGCTACAGAACTCCTGCCATCCTTTACAACGGTCAATCTGACGTTGAAAGTACCTGCATCTTGAAATATATGCTCAGGATCACGTTCCTCACTGCCAACACCATCACCAAAATCCCAGCGAAATCTATCCGCTTCTATAGATTCATCAATGGCGAATGAGATTGCATGGGGAGCGTTGCCTATTTCGTTGGAAATGCTGAATTGCGGAGCGATCGGCCTTGAACATGCCCCCAGCAGCATTAGCGCGCCTATCGCTAACAACACTAATGTAAATTTGTGTTTTTCTGAAAACAGAAACAAGCTAGCTCTAACATCCCTTTCATAAATTGAATCAACATACGGCAGTAGGGCTAGTGACATCAGTTAAAACCATGAAAAATTCTAATAAGGATTTCCACCTAAAAATAGATCGAATACCCTGCAAAACTTCGTGTCAAATCTGAACATTCGCTTTCTCATGTTAGGCCTGGAACAGGTAGTTCAAAATCAGCCAAATCAGCCCAACTCAACTCCAGATTCAGTTTTTCAGCCAGCATGGATGCAATTATTTCAGCACAATCATCGGTAGAAATGGGAGTCCCCATTTCTGCCTGAACAGACGTAACGGCAAGATTGGGCATGCCACACGGAATGATTTTCCCAAAATAACTGAGATCAGTCGAAACATTTAATGCAAACCCATGCATCGATACTCCATCGGATATCCTGACTCCAATAGCCGCAATCTTCCTGCCCTCAGGATTCACTCCATGCCGCCTCTTTTCGTTTGGAATACCACCTACCCAGACACCTGTCTCTCCATCTATTAAATGAGCTTGAATGCCCAAGACATTCAGAGTTTCGACTATGGATAATTCCAGGATTCTCACATATTTCACGGGGCTAAAAGACAATGCCCTGACATCAATTATGGGATAGCCCACCAGCTGCCCTGGTCCATGATATGTGGCTTCACCACCGCGATCCGTTTCAAAAACCTCTACCCCTAAGTTATGAAGAGTTTCCTTATCCAGCAACACATGCGACTCATTTGCTCGACGTCCCATGGTGATTACATGGTTATGTTCCAATAATAAGAGAATATCTGCGGCGCCAATTCGCTTACGCCTGGTGTGAAAAAAACGTTGAATATCAAGAGCTTTACGGTATTCGACGGTGCCGAGCCTGAGCCCGTGGATTTCTCGTACGCTTTCTGTACTCATCTTTAATCAATCACACGGTTCAATCAAATTTTGAAGATCCATCAATGGATTCAAGGCCCAGCTTAACCGCTTGGAGAAACTTCGATGCCTCAGCGCCATCAATAATGCGGTGATCAAAAGACAGACAGATATTCATCATCGAATGCACTCTGACAGTGTCTACGCCTTCTTCGCTTACTACAACCGGACGCTTCACGATAGCCTCAGTAGTAAGAATGGCAGCCTGAGGGTGATTTATGATCGCACCTCCCCATACAGAACCCAATGCGCCTGTGTTATTCAACGTAAAAGTTCCGCCCTGGACATCATCCAAAGTTGTCGATCCATCTCTAGCACGCTCGATCACTGAATCCAACGCACGAGCAATATCAACTATAGACAAATCATTAGCTTGGTGAATAACGGGCACGATCAAACCTTCAGAAGCAGCTACTGCCACACCAATATTGATTGCTCCTTTAATAACTATCTTGTCATCCGACCACGTAGAGTTGATTATCTCGTTGGACTTAAGGGCAGCAGCCACCACGTATAGAGCAATTGGCAAATATGTGAGACCAACACCATACTGTTCCTCAAACAACGCCCTGTTCTGCGTACGCCACTCAACCATTCCAGTCACATCCACTTCAACTGCAGACCAAGCATGCGGAATCTCAGACACAGATTTGACCATGTGGTCAGAAATCATTTTTCGAATTGCAGTTGGCTCAATTAGACGATCTTCAGTAGAAAGAATTGGGAATTCATCGCTACGAGAGTATTCAACTGCAGCAAGGACATCTTTTTTGGTCACTCGCCCGCCCAATCCAGTACCCGTCAAGGTATTTAAATCAACTCCATGCTGGCTCGCGAGTCTGGAAACTACAGGTGAAAATCCCTTTTGACGCTTATCTTCATTTGAAGTCGTTTCAGCAACATTCTGTGGAGTCGGTTCGAGTGGCTTCAAACTTGTATCCAGAAATTCGCCACCTGTCGGTCCGACATTTGCTCCTTCAACAAGGCTACCGATGCGATTCTCCGCAGGGGTGTGCATATCTGAAACTTCTGAGACTACTCCGCTTTCCTGAGGTTCCATTTGCGCAATTACCGCACCCATCAACACGGTCTCACCCTCAGACGCCAGTATTTCAATAAGGGTACCTGTGATGGGAGATGGCACATCCATCACAACTTTATCCGTAATGACTTCTACCAGTGGATCATATTTTTCGATCACATCACCAGCAGATTTCAGCCATTTCCCGATAACCGCCTCAGTAACGGATTCGCCAACATGGGGCAGCTGCACCTCAAATGCCATATCTATATCTCCGCAAGCTTTGTTATAGCCTGAAAAATCGTCTCAGACGACGGCATAAATGCTGCTTCCTGTATTGGTGAGAATGGCATCGGAGGGATCTCAGGAGGAGCCAATCGAGTGATCGGACCATCAAGATCGAAGAAACATCGTTCACCAATAATGGCTGATACTTCTGAAGAAATACTTACCGCTGGCGTATCCTCCTGGACAATCAATACCTTCCCGGTCCGAGAAACCGATTCTGCTATCGAATCAGCATCAATAGGTCGCAACGTCCTTAAATCGAGCACTTCAACATCGATACCACTATCCGCCGCCAACTCTGCGGCCTGAAGGGCATAGTGAAGCATTAATCCATAAGTGACCACAGTCATGTCCGTGCCTGGCCGTTTAATCTCAGCCTTACCAATCGGTATGGTGTACTCATCGCTGGGCACTTCACCTTTGACAAGCCGATAAGTCCGCTTGTGCTCTAAAACAATCACGGGATCATCTGAGCGAATTGCTGAAGCCAGCAACCCCTTCATATCGTAAGGCGTTGCTGGAGCAACAACTGACAGGCCCGGCGTATGGGCAAATAACACTTCAATACTTTGAGAATGATATAGACCGCCCCGCACGCCACCGCCATAAGGTACTCGAATAGTCATCGGGGCGTTCTTTACGCCATATGTTCCGTACC
>RQOU01000069.1 GCA_008373165.1 SAR202 cluster bacterium
AACCAACCTCGGCACTCGATCCAGAAATGATTTCCGAAGTCTTGGATGTAATGATTGACCTGGCTAAGGAGGGCATGACCATGATTTGCGTGAGTCATGAAATGGGCTTTGCTCGCTCCGTTGCCGATAACGTAGTATTTATGGATGAGGGTGAAATTGTTGAGTCTGGGCCGCCAGGAACATTTTTTGATAATCCGAAGAATGACCGAACCAAGCTGTTTCTCGAGCAAATATTGACTCACTAGGGACGTGTGTATATAGCAGGCAGAGAAATATGAAGGACATAGACGCGCTGGTCGAGTTTAGCGTAGAACTTGCGGATCTGAGCCGCAGCATCATTCGCTCACACTCGATTCTGGATGTAAATTACGAGATAAAAGACGATGGCTCGCCGGTGACGCCAGTAGACCGGGAGATCGAAAAAAGCCTGAGGGACCGTATCGATGCGCGATATCCCTATCATGGTATTTTAGGTGAGGAGTTCCCGAGTCGGGACACGACTGCAGAACGAGTATGGGTGATCGACCCCATTGATGGAACTAAGCAGTACGCCACCGGTATTCCGGTCTACGGCACGCTGATCGGACTGGCTGAAGAAGGTCAGTTTGTTCTCGGAGTGATGGACTTTCCTGCTACCGGAGACCGTTGGATAGGTGGACGCGATTATCCGACTTGCTGGAACAGCCGACCCGTGACTACCGCCCAATGCATCGACTTATGCGGAGCGACCGTAGCACCCGGTGATCCGAACCGGGGCAGCGCTGAAGAGAATTTTGGATCTTCGAAACTCGCCGACGCAGGGTCTTTCAGGGTCTATGGCGCCGGCAGCTACGGTTTCGCCATGGTTGCATCTGGCAAGCTGGATATTGCGATAGACTTTGGACTCGATCCCTTCGATTTTGCGGCACCCGTAGCGATTGTCGAGGGTGCCGGTGGGTCGGCGACCGATTGGTGCGGTCGGCCACTCACACTCGAATCTCAAGGCCGCACTCTATTCTTGGGTAATCCAGCTTTGCTCGGTACGGTAGTCGATCTCTTGCAAGCCTGAACCTTTTGGCGTTGGACGGTATAAAACAAGAAAATGGTGGGTGCGGCTGGATTTGAACCAGCGACCCCTGCCGTGTGAAGACAGTGCTCTCCTCAGCAACAGTCCTAAAACACTTTAAATAACAGGCTCCGACTCCACGCAAACGGACCTGAAGGGACTGGAGTGGACACATTTCGGTCACATTATGCTCACAGTGATCTGATCGAAAAGGGACCCATAATCCCTAGAGATCAATCCGAGACTTCAGTGGAACGATCCACCGGCCCTGGTCCTATTACTAGGGCTCATTTACAAACAATCAATTGATTACAGGCCCATCCTGCTTTTATACGTTTTATATTTCTGTGCTCATTATTTAATAGAAGCCAATCTCTTCGACTTGAATATTCACCACGTGATCTCGACCAAAAGCGACCACTCCGATCGAGGTTAGACTTTTCGCCGAGGGGGACCTTGGCATAAAACCGCTTGATGGCTCAAAAGTATTCAGAGGCAGTCGATATTCTTGCCAAACATCGGTGACATCGAATGCTGATTGATAGTACTGCCAAGGCAGTTTGGTCCACTTTGTCCGCAGGTGAATGAAATATCTTTGGTTGTTACCCTTCGCACGGAGAAACACCCCAGTTGCATTCCTTGTGATTGCTTCACCGGGCGCACTCCTAAACTGTATGAATCCGCCGTTATTTGCTGTACTAACTGTACCTTCTAATTGAGCATAGTTTGCGCCTTCATGACTTGTAAAAGTGACCCGACCCGTTGAGATCCCACCCATAACTTGATCAGATATAAAAGCCCAACGGGAACTTGGATTTGAGTCAAAACTATCCAGTGTAGTTTTATCTGCCGCTGAAGTGTTAGCGAACATCATAGCCAAAATGAAGAAACCTATTATGTGATTACCAATCACTACAACTCCCCGATCAATCAGTGATCCGTAGTCTCTGTGGAAAGTCCAACTACTCAATCTGCGCAAGATAATTTTCCACGCGACCTTTATTCATCGCCATCATCGCCGCCATAGAGTCCCAAGCTGCAAGTGCCTGATCTTTGTTTCCGGCACTACCAACTTGAATCACACCAACCATGCCTAAGGTGAAGTGAGGAGTACACTTATATAAATAAATCCCTTCGTGAGACACTTGTATAGCTGATACTTTGCCCAGCTCGGTTACAAAAGAAGCGTCAGGAGATGGTGTAAATAGCGATTCAGCGTTGTGCGATGCATCAGACGGTTTGAATACCACCGTATCGCCAACCTCAACCTTTAAGAATCCGGGTTCAAATACCATTATGTCGCCATTTGTTCCGGTTGTTAGAGCTTCTACGACGTGTTCGGCACAAAATGACGACATTGATACGCTTGAAATCGAAACAAGTAGAATGAGTTTCAATATCCGCATTGCGTGTTCCTTGTGAGCAGAGTTACTTTGTAGAGCGGTAGAGTAATGAAATCGATGTCAACGATGAGTGAAAGCTTCGCAATCTTGACAACGACCTAGTTCATACGGATTAAGCTGTTGTGGTGGCAAGAAAATTTGACGTATTCGTCACGTTTAAGATTGCATTACGGATATAGGGTGACAGTAAAAACTAAGCCTGCCCTACCTAAGCGTTCCCCCGACTACTGTCGAAGACCCTGTTAGTTTATCCAAGAGTATATTCAATCCGTTAAGTTTCAAATTCGCTAATCGAGGAAACTTCAGGAGGCGATAATAGGGAAATATAGGTTCGGCCATCTATCTGTGGCACTACCCATCCAAAGGCACTTCTACCAGGGAATTCTCGAACCGTCGTACGCATAGAAACCGCCTGATTCCTCAGGCGATAGACTATCGATGACGTCAAGAAGACGTTTGGCAGAGGTATCGGCTGACAGCAACGACTGCGTGCGAACGCTTCTTTGAAACGGTCGAGATAAGTCTGTATCCACGGTGCCAGGATGCAAACCCACGCACACCAATTTTTTGTTTCGCCTCCCGAGCTCAATCGCAATATTTCGGGTAAACATATTTTGAGCAGCCTTACTGGCTCTATAACCGTACCAACCCCCTAATCTATTGTCACTCAAACTTCCAACCCTGGCAGAAAGATTTGCGATAACAACACGCTGTTGATTTGGAATCAGCTGCTTCACGGCTTTCATCAGCAGTACAGGTCCGATCGAATTAATGTCAAAAGACCTGCGCAAACCGCCGAGAGTAACGTCTTCAAGCCTTTTCTCTGGCTGGAGATCACGATCGTGAAGTAAGCCAGCACAGTTGACAATAAGGTTTGGATGAGCACCATCAAATTCAAGCCTGTTCGCCAAGTCTTCGATGGACTCGCTGTTAGTCACATCAACTGCCATCGGTACAACGCGAGTTCCATAGGTTTTCACTAAATCGTCAAGATCGCAAGCAAATCCAGGATCTCGACAGCCCGCGTACACCACATCAACCATCGGGTTGACAAGCAATTGTCGTACCAAGGCTAGTCCAATCCCGCGATTTGATCCGATTACGACAGCAACAATCGGATCTTGGAAACTTTTCATAGCCAACTCTTTCGAAGATTATTTCGATCAAGTCTAACTACCCTACGTGAAGGGCCTGTCTACAGGTTCGCTTGGATTCTCGAATCTAAAAGTCAAACCCAACCGTCATCAAGGTCATAAAAATGTATTCATCACTTTTTTTTCACATGACTGCATATAGTGCAATTTAGATTATTTAATTAACGAATTGATCTGTATACGACCTATCTTAGTGACCAAACTATCCGACTATGCCTGATGTTTTTCCAATGCTCACTGCCATTCCATACCTGGTCGGCCTCGCACTGATAGCGTGGTTCATTAGCCTAAAAACCATGAACGCTGCTGTCGTAGATGCGTTTTGGCCACTGTTTCTTTCCACTGCGACACTGATTTACGTGCTTGAGGCACCCCAAATAACACCCGCAGCCTGGCTTGTCCTAGCGCTCGTAGGTCTATGGGCTACCCGGCTATTCGTACACGTCACTACCCGATCATGGGGCGAACCGGAAGACCAACGGTATGCCGAAATTAGGGCCAGATGGGGGAGCAAATTTGCCCTCAAAAGCTTGCTTGGCATATTCGGCTTGCAGGCAGCCCTCGCATGGTTGATTTCCTCCAGTTTATTTGTAGCCATAAGCCCCACTCCAAATTTAACCCCTGTACATCTAGTCGCGGCTAGCATTTGGCTGTTCGGATTGATGTTTGAAACCGTTGCGGACATTCAGTTGCGAAGATTTAAAGCTTCAAATACCCCCGATGCTGTACTGGATACTGGCCTTTGGAGATATTGCCGACACCCCAACTATTTTGGAGAATGCTGCGTTTGGTGGAGCGCCTACCTTCTAGCACTACCGTCTGGGGGATGGTGGACGTTGCTATCCCCTCTACTCCTTACTTATTGCATTCTTCACTTTAGCGGTATCCGCCGTATGGAAACAGGTATAACGCAGCGTAGGCCGGACTATGCACGATACATCAGACGGACCAGTGCATTTTTACCGCTCCCACCGCGTGGCTGATTTCCTCTTCACAAAAACGTCACGCAACAATCACATAATCGAGTCTCTAAAAAGAGACGGCAAAGACCTGTAATGATGACTGATAACCCAGCTAAACGCACAATACTTTTAGTGGAAGACCACCAAGATATAGCAGAGATGATTTTTGCATATCTGGAAAATCGAGGATTCGAACTAGATTACGCTCCCGATGGTGAAGTAGGGCTAAACCTTGCTCGAGAAAACGAATACGACGCGATCATTCTCGATCTTATGTTGCCACGCCGTGACGGGCTAAGCGTATGCAAGACCCTTCGTGAAGAATGTCATCGCGACACGCCGGTTCTAATGCTTACGGCAAGAGACACCTTGGAAGACAAAATATCTGGATTTAATAGCGGCGCCGATGACTACCTTGTAAAACCTTTCGAGATTGAAGAACTGGAAGCGAGAATTAGAGCGCTAGTAAGACGTCAATTTAGCAAGCAACCCAGCGAAGTTCTCACGGTAGGTGACCTTACATACGATCTAAACAAACTTATGGTGGTGCGCAATGGCAAGGAGCTCCAGCTGTCTCCAATAAGTCTTAAGTTACTAGAGATCCTTATGGAAGCATCTCCAAACGTTGTTACTCGTCGCGAAATTGAACAATCAATCTGGGGCGATGTGTTACCTGATAGTGATACCTTGCGTAGCCATATGTACAACCTGCGTAAATCGATAGATCGACCATTTTCCAACTCGCTCCTCCATACTTTGCCAAGCAATGGGTATCGCCTCTACGCCAAGGATGAAAACCCTTAAACCCGGTATAGCACACCGCTTCGGACGAGCGGTAGCAATCCAGTTAACCCTCGTAGCTGTCGCTGCCGTTTTAGGCACCTGGGGTGCTGGTTGGGTGATGAAAGAACTTCTTGTCAAACAGGCATTAGAAACGGAAGCCAACTATTTCTGGAAGAGCAGACAACAAAACCCCGACTTCAACCTTCCCGACACACGGAACTTAACCGGATTTTTATCCACAGAGAACAACTCATCATTACTACCTGCTGATCTACAGGATTTAGATTCAGGATTTCACGAACTACCTTCGCAATCAGACTATTCCGTAGCCCTAGTTTCTCAAAAGAACAATGAGAAATTGGTATTGCTTTTTGACGGAGAGCAGGTACACGAACTCACACTTTACTTCGGACTACTACCGCTAGGAGTCGTACTTGTACTCGTCTACTGTTCAATTTATTTGGGATATAGGTTTTACCGATCCTCTGTGTCTCCTGTTATCAGCTTGGCGAAGAAAGTGGAATCACTAGATCTCGAGAGTGTTGGTAACAATGAATTTAAACCCGAAACCCTCGACTTGAGTACAGATCGAGAGATTGTCACTCTGACTAAAGCACTGGATCGATTGACAAAGCGTGTTCGTGAATTCATCTCGCGCGAAAGAGACTTCACGCGTGATGTCAGTCATGAATTACGTAGCCCGCTGACTGTGATCAGTATCGCCTGTGACATGCTTTTGACGGAACAAGAACTCGTTCGGCCGGCTAAAAATTCTGTTCATCGTATTAAACGTGCTGCGGATGACATGAAGTCACTGGCCGAAGCATTTTTGTTACTAGCACGAGAGTCTGACGGCAGTCTAACAACAGAGCCAGTGAACGTGAACGAACTTCTCGCCGAAGAGGCTGAACGCTTTCGGCCATTATTGGAAGGCAAACCTGTTGAGCTAAACATAAAGACCAACTGTCAACTTGAAGTAAACGCACCGTCAAAAGTCCTATCGGTGATTATTTCAAACTTTCTTGGCAATGCAGTGATGTACACCGATACTGGAACCATCGATCTTATTATCGACAGCAATAGATTGATAGTGCAGGACAGTGGAATCGGAATGGAGGTAGATGATAAAGGGCAGGCTTTCAAACCTTACTTTCGAGGAAGCAATAGCCGCCGGGGCGGGCATGGTGTTGGGCTATCTATCGTCAAGAAACTCTCTGACCGTTTCAGCTGGCAAGTTGATCTGACCAGCGAGCCAGGAGTTGGCACGACCGCGACACTGCATATGCCACAGGCAAACTATTTTCTACTAGAAACCCCGCTAACGTCTGCTCCTATTAGCAGCTAGCAAATACCAATCCATCTGTCCGAGAGAGCTTTATCTGTGTTACACAGCCTGACCAACAACGCGAAGCTAGTCATTCAGTTTAAGCGAACTCTATTTTGGTTAACTAATGACAACCGCTTCTATAGCGCCAATAAAATTCAAAATAACGACGTCGACCCTCTTCGACTTATACCTTTCCTCCTTATGCATGTGGGCTGTGTTGGCATCCTATTTGTGGGCACGTCCACTGCTGCTTTGGTTCTCGCCAGTATTCTCTATGTGCTCCGAATGTTCTTTATCACTGCGTTTTATCATCGGTATTTTTCGCATCGAGCCTTTGAATGTTCGAGAAAATTTCAGACTGTAATGGCTATTGTTGGCTGTACAGCTGGCCAACGCGGTCCACTTTGGTGGGCCAGTCACCACCGCTCACATCATCTACATTCTGATACCAACAAAGATCCCCATTCTCCTAGTCAAACCGGATTTTGGTTCAGTCACTCGCTATGGTTTCTGACCCCCAAGACGTATTTAACACCCGAGAATCACATAAAAGACTGGCTTATTTTCCCAGAACTAAAATGGATTGATAAGACTGACTGGCTACCGTTCGTCGGTCTTGCCGGAATCTGCTATGCATTAGGCTCGCTACTGAATACATTTTTTCCTGGACTTGAGACCAGCGGTGCACAGTGCCTTGTCTGGGGGTTCTTTGTTTCCACCACGTGCCTATATCACGCTACCTACGCGATAAATTCCTTAGGACACCTATGGGGCACACGTCGCTTCGAAACACGAGATAACAGTCGAAATAATTCGATACTTGCATTGATCACCCTCGGTGAGGGTTGGCATAACAACCACCACCGATACCCGCGTTCTGCTAGACATGGGCTTTACTGGTGGGAATGTGACATTGCCTACCTCGGAATAATACTGATGTCTGCGGTTGGGTTAGTTTGGAACGTACAAAAAGCCCCATCATCCCTGACTGCAAAAAACCAGGACGCGACTTGAATATAGCCGTTATTGGTGCTGGCATCTCGGGTCTGGTTACGGCTTACGTGCTGGGTCAGCGTCACACTGTCACCGTGTTCGAATCAGCAGACTATGCCGGTGGCCATGCAAACACTGTCTCAGTGAGAGATGAAACCCATCAACTGAATATCGACACAGGATTTATTGTATTCAATGAAAGCAACTATCCGCTGCTGTGTCGTCTTTTTAGTGCACTTAACGTTCAATCAACACAATCTAATATGAGCTTTAGTGTGGTGTGTGAAAAAAGTAAGCGTGAATATAACGGAGAAAATCTGAACTCATTGTTCGCCCAACGCTCAAACGTTTTTCGAACTGATTTCTGGCGCATGTTGATCGACATACTCCGGTTTAACCGGACTGTATCTCGATTCGGTACAAAGACATTGGCAGGGGATTTGACCGTTGGTCAGTATGTTTCACAACAAGGATACAGCTCGAACTTTATAGACCAATATCTCGTGCCTTTGGGATCCTCACTTTGGTCATGCAGTTCCCAGCAATTTAAGTCATTCCCTATCCGTTTCGTCGTCGAATTTTTAGAAAACCATGGCATGCTGAAATTAGCCAACCGACCTACCTGGCTAACGGTAACCGGGGGTTCTCAACAATATGTCAAAAAGATTACTAATCTTATCGGGGGAAAACTCTTCACTGAGACTGCAGCAAGAAAGATCTATCGACAACCACGAAGCATCGAAGTGGAACTTGCGAATGGATACAGACAAACATTCGATGAAGTTGTTCTGGCCACTCATGCGGATACCAGCTTACAGCTCCTCGCAAGTCCCGATGATATAGAGCGGGAAACACTTGAGGCTTTTCCGTATCAAGATAACCATGTCTGTCTCCATACTGATACGAGAGTCCTTCCTAACCGTAAACCTGCCTGGGCTAGTTGGAACTATCGAATCCCTGCTAATGATTTAGACCCGGTCTCAGTAACTTACAACATGAACCGACTGCAGGCGCTCGACGTAGCAACTACCTACTGTGTATCGCTTAATCAGATTAGAAACATAGCACCGGAAAAGATAATTCAGCGAATGACTTACCGGCACCCGGTGTTTGGAGGTAGTCGTGATATAGCCCAAAGAAATCACCAACATCTGATACGGAAAAATAGAATCTCGTATTGCGGTGCCTATTGGGGAAATGGGTTTCATGAAGATGGCATCCGAAGCAGTCTCACCGTAGCCAAAGCATTTGACATAGAGCCACCGTTTTGAATAGCTACATTTACACCGGCACCCTTCGGCACAAACGGCTCAAACCGAAAATTCACTCCTTCTTTTATAAGGTATTCATGGTGTACATCGTACTGGAAGAGCTCCCCGAGCTATTTGACAAGATTTGGTTTTGTTCAGCCCGTCGTCCCGCGATCGCAAGATTTCGCCGTGATGACCACTATAGAAGTGAGGCAGAAACACTGGATGAGGCTATCCGTCAACTAGTCCATGATCGAGTGGGACTTTTCCCGCAAGGGCCGATCACCCTGCTAACTCATCTGCGCTATTTCGGATTCGTCATGAACCCCGTTAGCTTTTACTACTGCTGGGACAAGTCTGTGAGCCGAATCGAACATATCGTTGCTGAGGTACATAACACTCCGTGGGGTGAACAACACTGCTACGTTCTGGAATGCCCACGTGATTGGATGCATGGTAGTGCCCAATTTGTTTTAGATAAAGAATTTCACGTGTCTCCTTTTATGCCCATGGATCAAATGTATGCATGGGAGTTCAGCTATCCGGAGCATTGTCTGAATATCGAGATGAATTCGTCGACCAATAATCAACAGGTATTCCAAGCGTCTTTGAATCTAAAAGCCATTGACTTAAATAGCTCGAACCTAGCAAGTTGCTTACTTTCTTATCCGTTTATGACCACAAAGGTAGCGGCTGCTATTTACATGGAAGCAGCACATCTTTGGCTAAAAAAGATGCCGTTTTATCCACATCCAATTCACAACAAGAAACAGTCAAATCTTGGGACAGAGAAAAGCTGATGAACACCAGTATTCCGGAGCTGCATGACTCTCATAGGCACGATATGCCTAGGTCTAACCCAATAGACACTCTCTGCAGAACAATAGTCCACCGTAAGCTTAAACATCTAAACGGCGCACTACGAATTACGGACGGTTGGGGGGACGAAATTGTCGGAGATGGGAAGGGCCTTGCTGCAGAAATGAGAGTCATAGATCCAACAATTTACCGGCGTTTAATGACCTCCGGAAGTCTTGGCGCTGCCGAAGGCTGGATGGATCAGCAATGGACGACAGATAATCTGACTGATCTCGTTCGATTGTTCGTCCGTAATATCGCGCTTTCCGACACGCTCGACCGCGGGTTGTCGGGCATTGCTGCACTCATTGCAAGCCTTGTACATCGGAATAAAGCAAACAGCCGAGTTGGGAGTCGGAAAAATATCAGAGCACACTACGATCTTGGGAACGATCTTTTCTCGTTGTTTTTAGATTCTACGATGACCTATTCCGCAGCGATATTCGACACAAATCATAAGACTCTCGAGAGCGCCAGTATCAATAAATTAAATCGAATTTGCCAAAAGCTCAACCTAGAGAAAGATGATCATTTGCTCGAGATCGGATGTGGCTGGGGGAGCTTGGCGATTCATGCCGCTAAGTACTACGGCGCTCGCGTAACTGCCGTCACGATATCTCAATCCCAACTCGATTTTGCTAAGTCAAGGGCCGAATTCGAGGGTATCGGCAATCGAATTGATTTTCAATTACGGGATTACCGCGACATTAAAGGACGATTTAAAAAAATAGCCTCAATTGAAATGGTCGAAGCTGTTGGACACCAATACCTGCCTGAATTTTTTAAGTGCTGTGGGAAATTGCTCGATCACGACGGATGCCTAGTGATCCAAGCTATCACAATGCCGGATCAGAGATACAAAAAGTATCGCAAAAGCTGCGATTTCATTCAGAAATATATTTTTCCGGGAAGTTGTGTGCCGTCTCTCGAAGCGATGCTTGCCCAAGTGAAACTTAGATCGAACATGAAACTTATTCATTTAGATGACATAGGAACTCAATACGCTGAAACACTTAATCATTGGCACGATAGATTTTCTAACTCTGAGAATGAAGCAAGAACGCTAGGCTACTCGGATAGATTCATTCGCCTTTGGCACTACTACCTCAGTTATTGCGAGGCAGGGTTCCAGGAGCGCTACCTTTCGAATCTTCAAATGGTATTTGCCAAACCTGGCTGGCGCGACTTTATCGTCGAAAGTGCATCAGTATCGCGCGACCGATGACAAGCAAAATTATTAATTTTGTTTTTTTCAATCTAGCCTGGCTCGGTGTCGTTGCCAGTGCATCCCATGGTTGGAGTTTTGTCGCGCCGTTCATTGTTATCGGTTGGATCATCCCTTTTCTAATCTGGCAAGGAAATCTTAAGTCAGAAATAGGGTTACTAACTGCAGCGGCAGCTTTAGGAGTTTTCTGTGACACGATTCTCTTCTGGACAGGAGCTATCGAATTACACGGAAGCACCCACACTCTATTTTCTATCTCGCCTGTTTGGATGATAGCCCTTTGGGTTAATTTAGCTGCAAGCCTGCGCTACTGCCTACATTGGATGCTAGGACGATACTGGCTGTCGTCAGTCATTGGAGGCATAGCGGGTTCGTTAGCCTACACGGCTGGACAAGGACTTGGTGCTTTACAGCTACCAGTAGGTCCAGTACCAGTCGTGATCGAATGGGCACTGGCCATGCCTTTGCTCCTACTAATCGAGAGATGGACTCGAAAGCGCTTGGCTAAGAATTATTCACACACTGTTGACGTTGCGTCTTGAAAATAGAACCATGAGCTTAGTTTCTAGCACTTGTCTTGCTGCGGCCGATAGAGGGTGGTTACCCGACGCCGTTATACGATCGGGTATTCGACATCTCTGCGAAGAACGTCTCAAAACGCTAAATCCTCTCCAGTCATTGCCAAACCAACACTATTTAAAAGAATTCATAACAGCAATGAACAGTGCCGAAATCGCGCCGTTACCAGATAAAGCCAACAGTCAGCATTACGAACTGCCACCCGAGTTTTTTGAGCTGATTCTAGGAGACTATAAAAAATACAGCTGTTGTTACTGGAATCCAGGCGACACAACCCTAGTCGATGCGGAACGTAGTGCACTTGAGATCACTTGTCACCGCGCACAAATTGAGGACGGCCAGCGCATCCTTGAGCTGGGTTGCGGCTGGGGTGCACTGAGCCTGTGGATGGCAACCAATTTTCCGAATGCTCAAATTACTGCGTTGTCAAACTCTGACTCTCAGCGTCACTATATCGAATCTCAAGCAGCTTCAGCTGGATTAAACAATCTCAAAGTTACAACATGCGACATCAATAATTACATCTCCGAGTCTAAATATGATCGGATCGTGTCCATTGAGATGTTCGAACATCTTAGAAACTACCGAATGATGTTTGAGCGTATAGCGAGCTGGCTAACCCCTGGTGGCAAATTATTTATCCACATATTTACTCACACTGAGAGGCCTTACACATTTTGTGACGAAGGGCCCACCGATTGGATGAGCAGACACTTCTTCACCGGCGGCATGATGCCGAGTCACGCTCTCCCATTATCCTTCGAGGAAGATCTAGTTGCTGAAAAACACTGGCGCTGGAATGGCTACCACTACCATCGAACCGCAGAGTCGTGGCTAGTTAACCTGGATCACAATCGTTCCAGCGCTTTAACAATCCTAAAGCGTGTTTACGGCAAACAGCAATCGAGAGTGTGGTTTCAACGATGGCGCATATTTTTCATGGCGTGCGCAGAACTGTTCGCGATGAAAGATGGTGAGCCCTGGGGTGTCAGCCACTACCGATTTATTGGAAACAACAACACAAATTGACTTCACTGATGACTTCAGTCCACGAATTACGCCACCGTAAATGGTTAATTGCCTTCGCTCTGGCCCTACCGCTTTATCTACTAATGACCCAAACAGCCTTATCAAACAAGCCGATGTCCACAGTCAATTTTGTCAATCTCAACAAATTCATGGGGACATGGTACGTGATTGCCTGTATTCCAACGCTGATTGAGCGTGACAGCTACAACGCAGTCGAACATTATCAGCTCAAAGATGACGGTACAGTTTCGACCACCTTTACCTATTTGAAAGGGGGATTTAACGGGCCACTTAAATCCTACAGGCCTCGTGGATTCATCTTGGATCATCAAACAAATGCCACATGGGGTATGCAATTCATCTGGCCGATCAAAGCCGACTTCAGGATCGTGTCCCTAGACGAGCAATACACCCAAACAATTGTGGCGAGACAGAAACGCGACTATGTCTGGTTGATGGCGCGAACTCCAAACATCTCTCAACAAGACTACCAGAAACATGTGCATACAATTGAGTCGCTGGGTTATGACATAACCAAACTTAGAAAAGTGCCGCAAAAATGGCCTTCCAATTAATAACGGCAAGAATTGTTTTACCAAGTAACAGCTTCACTTAATACTCACGCCATGATTTCTATATTGGCGCTCTAACTTTCATGGGAATACCTTATGGCTAGTCTTGACAACACAGCTACAAACGTAGCGTCCATCGCCGACGTTCAATCTTCCAAAGACCTTCGAAATCTAGCTATAGATTTAGTGGGGATTAAAGGTGCCCGCCATCCAATTTTAGTCGCCGATGAAGACGAGAATGAGCAGTCAACGATTGCCGAATTCGATATGTATGTTGACTTACCACCGAATATCAAAGGCACACATATGTCCCGATTTATTGAAATTCTAAACGGTCAGGACAGTGCTCTTTCTCTCCATTCCTTTAAATCTCTCCTGAAACAAATGACAGCAAGGTTAGGCGCAACCACTGGTGTAATTCGAGTCAGTTTTCCGTTTTTCATCCGTAAATACGCTCCAATATCACGAGTTCAAAGCTTGATGGACTACCAAGTGACGTTTAATGGTCGACTCGCTCCAGACTCGACATCGGTAGAACTTGAAATTGTGATACCAGTAACAAGTTTATGTCCGTGCTCAAAAGAAATATCTGACTACGGTGCTCATAATCAACGCTCGCACGTCACTCTGAAGGTTGAGGCTAGGAACTCGGTTACTATCACCAAAATGGTCCAGCTAGTTGAACAGGAAGCGAGTTGCGAATTATTTGGCACGCTAAAAAGACCCGATGAAAAATATGTGACTGAAAGGGCTTATGAGAACCCAAAATTTGTTGAAGACCTCGTTCGCGATATTGCCGCCAGACTTAATGATGATCATGATATTTGTAGATTTAGCGTGGCTGCCGAGAACTTTGAATCGATTCACAATCATTCCGCGTACGCAGTAATAACGAAGGATCAATAGATTCAGCCTGCTTTACGAATTCTGCTACCAATCGCATTGTAGGAATGCATTGACAACTTATTCACACCAACTTCTTTATGCTCCGATGTCCTCCTTAGTGGTCATTTGGCCCCACTCCAAGAGTGGGGCCACTTTTTTGTTAAGCCATACTTTAATCAACTAGAACTCCGTCCACTTTAAGATTGAACAATTGTATAAACACATGACTGGAACCTAAATGAGAGGACTACACTGGTTTAGAAGCGACCTACGGCTGAAAGACAATCGAGCGCTCAGTGATTTATCTCGCGCTGTAGACGAGTGGTGTGGACTGTTCGTCCTCGAACCTAGACTTGTGGACATACCATCAGTTTCGCGGAAAAGACTCAGCTTCCTGTTTGAATGTCTGGATGATCTGACTAGTGATATAGCGCAGGTTGGAAACAGGCTGATAATCGTCGAAGGCCCTGCCGAAACACAGATACCCCAACTTATGCATGAATTGTCCGCATCAGTACTTTCGTTTAATGAAGGCACAACACCCTTTGCAATTTCCAGGGATCAGTCAGTAATTCGTACTGTGGAAAAAGCAGGCCAT
>RQOU01000070.1 GCA_008373165.1 SAR202 cluster bacterium
AGGTTCTTCAAAAATTCATGAGTCAGCTATCTTCCGAAGGCGAAAGTGATGGAGATCCAGATCAAAATACCGAAGGGGAAGAAGGGCAGGATGGTGAGGATGACTATTCATCTCCTCAGGAGGTCGACTATCGCGGTGAATTCAAACCAGAACTATCACAATTGCTGTCCCAAATGCAGTTGATGGAAAGTGGAGAATTGTCTGAGACTGGCGAAATGGAGCCAATTACTCAAGAACAACTTGAAGAGATGATGAAAAATGCTCCTGAGATGGACATGGAACAGGTAGAAGGGGAGGAGGGCGGTGACGAACAAGTTTCTGAGATGATCGAAAATCTGATGAAAGAACTTCAGAAACGTGATCCTGAAAACCAGCAATTCCAGCCAGGGCCATCGCAGCATGTAGATGAAGACGGCGGGCCTCTAACGGCCACAGAACCCGATACTTATACCTACCCGGAGTGGGACTTTAGGGCTAATGAATACAAACCCAATTGGTGCATGATTCACGAAAAAGTCATGACTGATGGTGAGCCGAATTTTTTCCGGGAGACACTTGCAGAGAATACTTCTTTAGTAGTTCAAATTAAGCGTCAATTTGAATTGGTCATTCCAGAGATGTATCGGAAGCAAAAACGCCTTGAAGATGGTGAGGAACATGATCTGGACGCTATGTTAGAAGCAGTCATAGATTTGCGAGTTGGCGTATCTCCAGATGAAAAACTTTTTTGGCGACGAAATAAGAATGAACGTTCTGTGGCAGTGGCTTTTTTGCTCGACTTGTCTGCTTCCACCGCCGAAGCGATAGATGAGGCCAAAAAGCCATCTGATGATTGGGGCGCTCCTGACGATCCAGTTGAGTACATGGTATGGCTTAGATCACGTAGATCAGAAGGATTGCGGCGCACTTACAAAAGAATTGTTGACGTAGAGAAAGAAGGTATAACACTCCTAGTCAACTCTCTTGAAACTCTAGGGGATACATACGGGATATTCGGGTTTTCTGGTTACGGACGTGAGAATGTTGAGTTTTATACGATAAAAGATTTGGATGAAAAATTTACTGACGTTGTTCCGAGGAGAATTGATCGTATAGCACCCTTGCACGCTACTCGTATGGGGCCGGCAATTAGACACACAGCAGCCAAATTAGCTGAAGTTGAGGCTCGTTCAAGATTTCTTTTCCTCATATCTGATGGGCGACCACAAGACAGAGGTTATTCTCGTGAGGGCGTTGAAAAAGAGTACGCGGTTCACGATACTAGACAATCTCTTATTGAAGCTCGCCAAGAGGGCATAACGCCGTTTTGCCTCACTGTAGACAAGGCAGGTCACGACTACATGAAAACAATGATGGAAGACTTTAGCTATGAAGTGCTTCCAGATATTAGTCTGCTTCCCAAGCGTTTGCCCCAGTTGTATCGCAATCTCACTACATAGACTGGCTAAATCTTGAGTCTAAAAGAATGGGTATTACTCGTCCGCTACAAGTAATTTTCCGAAAAACAAATCTAGTACGCGGTCTGCCCATTGCAGATCTACGGCTATAACGTCTGACGTTTCATTTGCTACTGCGTATCGTGATTCGCCGTCCTCAGTTTTATCCCCGATTGTCATTGTTAGTCGAGTAACTTCGGTGACATTGCTAGCATTTTTGTTTTCTACGCGAATAGCAATGTAGGGAGAATCAATGGTCGTTCCGAACGGGATGTATTCATCATCGTCATCAAGTCGTAAAGCGATTGCACCATCAATAATGGGGTTGCCGAAATGCTCAATTTCCTCGTTCAAGGCATCTGAATCCGCTAATTGAGTGCCGGTACATGGGTCAGTTTCGAGTGGTACGTTGCATATGTACCAAAGTTCTTCTTCGCGATCGAATCCGTAGGCTCTAAGGACTTCGTTGTTGGTAAAAAGAATGACTTCACGGACGTTTCCACTAAGGCTGTAATACCATTCCGGTAAGGGAGGGTCATATACGAGACGTTCAAGTACGCCACCCCAAGATGCGTCCACGAGAACTAATTCTGAACCTTCTAAACGCTCTAGTCGCGCATAGTGGTTGATACCGTCCGGTGTCAGGCCTCCAAGTGCCAGTTTTATTTGTGACTGATCACGTAGGGTGACCGAGATGGTTGTGCTCGGGTTATCCAAACCGTAACGAGATTCAGCGTTGTCGGAGGCACCAAGTACTCGCTTGGTGCGCGGGCCGCCGAGTAATTGGGTAATTCCTCCCCAGCGATAGGGATCTGCGGGGATGTCGTTTAGATCATCGAAGTACCAGCGGCGTTGACGCTCATCCTCCCTTAGTGACCAACTAGCTTTCTCATTACCTGTTGTGATTTCTATGTTTCTAAGATCGTCGGGTGCAACGGTATAAAAGTAAGGGGGTTCAGCTTCTTCGACTTCTTCCGAAGGATTTGTTAAAAACCACGTTACTCCTATAGCTACGTAGGAGAGTACCGTGAGTAGAACCAACAGCAGGCGCAGATTCATTTTCTAGCGCCTCCTCCACCAGGTCCAGAAACCGAAGATGCTGACTAAAGCTGGCATTAGCAGCCAGCCAGACCATCTGACGAAATCTCGTTCATTTTTAGTCAAGAACATTTGACGATCTGCTTCAGTTTTGGCACGAATTGATATTAGTTCGACATCCTTAGCGAGGAAATTCACCGAGTTGATGAATAAGTCTGCGTTATTTGCCGAGCCGAAGTAGTTATTAGTGGCGAAGTCAGTATCCCCGATAAGTACCATGTTCATCGAAATTGTTGATTCCCCATCGCTATAGGTCCCACCTGCCAGTTCTCCGATAGCTTCAACTGCCACGGCGATGGGAAGAGGACCACCAATATCTACACCTTGATCGAAACCTATAAAGTCAGGATCGGTTTCGGACCAGCTATACAGCGTGGTAGAAGCCAGCATCGCTTGCATTACAACTGGCGTGATATCGTCTACCAGCGGTACAGAAGCGGGGTCAATAGTCCAGCCGAAATGCGTAACTCCGGGCATGTAAAGAACTTCAAAATCATCGGTTATCGGATGAGGAGGCAACTGCTGGTTGCTCTTTTTGACCTGGATGAACGTTTCGTTTCCGCCGACATAACTAGCACGGTCTGCAGCCTCACCATCCCCAACGGCTACTCCATACCGTGAGAGGAACTGCTTGAAAGTATCAGGGGTGTCATCTGGTTCAAGCAAGAACATAATACTTCCACCAGACCTTGCGTACTCGAGGAGAGCATTTTGATCTATTGGAAGCAATTCTTGAGTTGGATTTGAGAATACGAGTACGGCGGGTACCTCCAAAGGGTCCCCGATCGCTAGCCGAGTAGCGAGTTCTTGAAGTGTTTCTACAAGGACGACGTAGTTCTCGCGATTCAAAGCCCTAGCTGCAAGACCGACACTCGTGCTTTCGTTGATGTCGAGCACATCCCGTTCAGAGTGACCCGTTACAAATAAGACCTTCTTCTGGCGGATTTCGTTTATCACAAGCAGACCGGTAACGACCTGTTGTTCGGTGAAGACACCCGATGTTTCGTTTGGGTTAGCTCCGACCACAATCTCAGTGCGTAAACTTTCGGTACCTTGAATCGCAAGAGCTGGAAACTGAGTGACTCCAAAACCGGTAGCTACATTTGGATTGATTTCAGGATCAACCAATTCGTATGTAAGTTCAAAATCTCCCGAACGGCGCCTGAATTCACTTAACATATCTTCAGTATCACGCCACGCTGCCGCATCGGCCGCAGTATTAGTAGCAAAGAAGGCTGTGATTTTCACAGGCTCCTTCAAATTTTCCAATGTGTTTACAACTTGTTCTTCAAGTAGAAATTGTTTAGTAGCTGTTGTATCTACACGCAACCATGCAGCGGGGTTTGGACGGTCGACTGCCCAGTGCAGACTGAAATTTACGATAATGGCGATCGTTAGGAACACGATAAAAACAATAGCAGTATTAAGTCCGTACCGACCTCTGCGACCGAAAACAGCCTGCCTCACTGTAGCCAATGAAATGATTGCATCAACAAGAAGAATGGTAAGTCCGATACCAATGACAATATAAGATGGACCTTCTAGACCCCTGAGGAAAATCCATATCAACACACCGACTACGATCGCGCCGATTCCAGCAAATGCCAGTGCTTGCCGTATTGATTGCGTGTTGCGTTTCAGATTCTCAAGAAAAGGGGTCTTTTTGCGAAGTGAATCGGGTGTTGGTCGGCTGGTTGGACTATTCTGCTGCTCTGTTGACATATAACGGCCTATCGCCACCGTCTTGCTTCGAGCACAAGAACTGTTAGAAGCAAGAACACTGCTGTAATTGATATGTAGTAAGCAATATCCGTGACCGAAATGATCCCTCTGGCAAAGTCTGCGAAGTGGCCGCCTTCAGCTACACCAAAGCTATCCAAGTCGAACACGGAGAAGGACGCTCCAAGCTGGAAAGCATTCAGAACTTCAGATGCTATGCCTGATAGACGTGCGCTTACGAAATCGATGATGGTGAGTGCTGTTAAGATCCCCGATCCGACAACCAAACCTACAATCTGGTTACTACTGAGGGAGGAGGCAAATAGGCCGACCGCAAGAGTGGCGCATGCATACATTGAAAGCCCCAGTAAGCCGCTCAGTAATGGTCCGATATCAGGATCTCCGTACACGAATAAAACAAGTACGAAATAAAGCGACAAAATGATCATTATTAAGGTCATCGCAAAGGCTGCGATGAATTTGCCGAAAACGATTTCAAACTCACGCAAAGGTGATGTCAGCAACAATTCAAGTGTCCCGAGTTTTTGTTCTTCGGCGAGGAGACGCATGGTAAGCGCCGGAGACATGAAGATCATGAAGAAAATTGCACCCGCCAAATAACCGCGTATGCTAGCTTCGGCAAATGCGTCGGACACTGATGCCACGAAGAAGAATCCAGTAATGGCCAAAAATGCTGCCGATACCACGTATGCCATCGGGGATGCAAAATATGTGCGGATCTCTTTGATTGCTATAACGGAAATGAAGCGCAATGTTTACTCGTCTAAATTCTCTTCTGTTGTTAATTCTAGGAAGATTTCTTCAAGTGTCATCGGTAGGGGGGTAAGGTTTGTCAGACCCCACCCGTTTTCGATTATCGATTTTGCGATTTGTTCAGATGCTTGTACATTCGGTTTAGCGTCAACAATGAACGGACTGAAGTCCTCCCTCTCTGATCTCTGGACAACGGAAGCCCTGAGGTCGGAGCGAGCATCGATAACGGATGAAATTTCGCGCATGGAATTGATGAACTCTGGGGCTTCAGCACCACGGACGCTGATTTCTATTCGTTCGGCATGTTGGAGTTTTTCAGACAGGTCATCTGGCTTATCGTCAGCTACGATTCGTCCATCATTAATCACCAAGACCCGCTTGCAAATGGCACTGACCTCAGGGAGTATGTGAGAACTCAAGAGCATAGTGTGCTCTTCTCCCAAGTTGCTTATTAGTTCCCTGGTTTCCACCACCTGAATAGGGTCTATGCCGATTGTGGGCTCATCCATGACAAGAACGTCAGGTTCGTGCAATATCGCCTGTGCTATGCCAGTTCTTTGGCGGTATCCCTTTGAGAGGCGTCCTACCAATGTGTTCCGGTATTCCCCTAATTTGACCATGTCGATCACTTTTGGAAGCCGTTCCTGCACCCAGGATGCATTCATCCCTCTTATTTCACCCATATAAGTCAGGTAATCGTTTACCGTCATATCCAGATAAAGCGGAACGGTTTCAGGGAGGTATCCGATATGTCGTCTTACTTCCAGAGAATGGGATACCACGTCGTAACCGCCGACGGTTACTTCCCCTTCGGTCGGAGGAGTGAATCCTGTCACGACTCGCATAGTCGTGGTCTTCCCCGCACCATTTGGGCCCAGGAAACCAACTATCTCGCCTTTGAGAACTTCGAATGAGACATCAATTACGGCCGGGTACGGACCGTAACTCTTAGACATATGCTCAATCTTGATCAATTGCTGACTCCGTTTTCAGCGTGCTTTTAATTATTAGCAGCGTAAAACAATCACTTTGCTAGTCTCAAAAGCACCCTGGCGTGAACGTAAAATAAGCACAACACTTTTTTTCCCACGTATCACAAACTAAAATATCTTATCCAAGCTGAATCGCAACGGCTACATCTTTTCGATGCGTATTTCAGGTTGTTGGTAAATACTAAGAATAATGAATTCCAACGACGACCGGATTAACTATCTCGACCATGCAGCTACGACACCTATGCGCAATGAGGTGCTCGAGAAAATGCTGCCTTACTTCACAGAAAAGTTTGGTAATCCTTCAAGTTTGTATTCTCTCGCTGGAGAAGCTAGATACGGCGTTGATGCGGCTAGAGAACAAGTAGCTCAGGTTATCAATTCTCGTGAAAACGAGATAGTGTTTACCGGTAGCGGATCCGAATCTAACAATACGGCTATCAAGGGGACCGCATCTGCTCGAGAAATGCGTAAAGGGCATATCATCACAACGTCGATAGAGCATCATGCTGTTATCCATCCGATTGAACAACTTGAAAAATTGGGATACGACGCAACCTATATAGGAGTTGATAACACTGGACTCGTAGACCCAGAGGAATTTGCATCAGCCGTTCGTCCCGATACATTCCTTGCCAGTGTGATGTTGGTTAATAACGAGATCGGGACCATTCAGCCTGTGCGTCATATCGCAGACCTAACTCGTCAGTCGGCTATTTCTTGTGGTGCGGATGTGTTAATTCACACCGACGCTGTGCAGGCAGCTGGAAAAATCTCATTGGATGTAGATGAACTTGGGGTCGATATGATGAGTTTGTCAGGTCATAAAATCTACGGCCCGAAAGGGGCTGGAGTTTTGTTTGTAAGACGTGGAGTTGTATTGGATCCATTAATATCTGGTGGAGGACAAGAACGTCAGCGACGATCGGGAACTGAAAATGTTGCATCAATCGTCGGCTTGGGTGAGGCCTTGATTCTGTCTGAATCAGAACGACTGTCAAATAGGTCGCGTATGCAGCGTTTGTCGAATCGGTTAGTGAAGGGCATCATTGAAAAAATACCTGATGCAATTATCGACGATAAACGCTTGTCTCATGTTCCGGAAATAATTAATGTTTCATTTCCAGGAGTTGAGGGTGAATCTATACTGTTAGGATTGGATTTCAAGGGTATAGCAGCTTCTAGCGGTAGTGCATGTAGTTCTGCGTCCGTTGAACCTTCTCATGTGCTTTTGGCGCTGGGGCAAGCACCAGCACTTGCAGTTGGGAGTGTGCGATTTTCGTTGGGGCGTCATACAACTGACGAGGATATTACAGATGTATTGAAGGCTTTACCCCTTGTGTTGAAACAACTCAGGGCGTTCCCTTCGTCAACTTAAAGCCAAGGTATTTGCTAGTAAACTTAAAGACCCGATTTGAAAAATACGGTTTGGATTTGGCAGTAATAATTACTGTTTCTAATTGGTAAAACTGCTGCATTGGCTCAAGTACTTGATGTAGTCTCAGGTGTCGTTCCGAATTCAACTGGGACAGTGGAGCAATGGATGACTGAAGATAACAAAGAAAAAGAGGAATCTGCAGGCCAGAATCACATGGCTGCGGAACAAGCCGAGCCTGCGATGGGTACAGAAACTGTTGCTGTTGGCGATAGGGCTGTTGAACGTTTTCCCACTCAAGTGCGTGCAGCCTTGGAGTACGCTGCTGCGAACAAATATGAGTATGGTCCGCGTCTTCGGAATGCTGAACTGACATGGGACGTTGTGTCTGCAGAATCGATGACAAACGATATTGTTCGAGTAAGGATTGAATTTGCTCCGACCTCTGGGTTTAGGGGTGACTCCGGCATTGAATACATGGATGTGGATGCTGCGGGTGCTATTCTCGCCAGGCGTCAGATCAGGACCCCCAAAGAAAACACGCCGGTTGTCTTGATCGGAATAACTGGAGTTTCGATTATCCTTGCCGTCATATTTATAAGTTTGATGACCTGGCTGAAACCTGAAGGTGGCGATCCTTTGTATGTCGCTGGTCGAACCCTGTGGATTCGGGCTGAACAACCTGAATCTCGTGAGTTCATCACTTACACCGGGCTCGACAGTGAGGGTGACTTCCGGACTTGGTTAATTAATCCAGAAAACGAATCAGAGAATGATCTAGTTTATGTAAAGGTAAGTTTATTCAATGAGACCTCTGGTTCGGTGAATTTGGTGATCGATGAAGAAGCAGCTAAGTTGCTGGATGGCGATCGGGCTAGCTATTTACCGTTAAACACTATTGAACGGACGCTTGAGGCCGAAGGGGTAGATAAGGTCAATTCGCCGGAATTCATGCCGATGTGGGGTTCGTTGACACTGGATGAGGGGGAGCAAGTGGTCGGCATGTTGGTATTCGAGCTCCCAGAAGGTAGCGAGTTCACTGAACTACGTTGGGACGCCTCGGATAGTGCGGTAATTAAGTACCAGTAAACGGCTTCGTTGACTATAAAAGGCTAGCGTACGCGCTAGAATCTGGTGATTATGGCAGCCCCTAACGATTCTGGCAGACCCGCGTCACGCGACTCAACCCGTGGTGCCCCCACGCCACGCAAGAGAAACCAAAACAAAGCTGCTGCAGGGAAACGTGTCTCCCCAGGTCGGAGGCAATTTTTAGAATTCAAAGCCAAATATCCCGATTCCCTTTTACTGATCAGGATGGGAGATTTTTATGAAGCTTTTGATGATGACGCACACACTCTTGCGAAGGTGCTCGGAATCGCTCTGACATCTCGAGAATCGGGCTCTGGTGTAAAAACTCCATTGGCTGGGATTCCGTATCACTCACTCGATAACCATCTAGGTAAGCTGGTTGCCGCAGGTTTAAAAATTGCTATAGCAGAACAAATCGGCGATCCTGCAAAATCCAAAGGTCTGGTCGAAAGAGCAGTAGTCAGGGTAGTTACGCCCGGTACGCTCATTGAGCCGGCACTGTTGGACCAATCAACTAATAATTTTTTAGCTGCTGCTGTTAGTGATGGGGTCCGCGCTGGGCTGGCTTATGTCGACATATCAACCAGCGAGTTTATTACCGGGGAATTCAGGGCTTCGGATCTAAATGATGAACTGCAGCGATTAAACCCGGCTGAATTACTTGCTGATTCCGTAGCTTCAGACCTGTTCCGTTCAGGTAAATCTTCCTCCACTGTAATTCGTTCATTAGATGAAAGTCAGCTCGATTCAGAGCTTTCGAGTGCACATATATTAAATCACTTTGGAGCGACTACACTCGAAGCATTTGGCTGCTCAAACATGCCGCTGGCGATTGTTGCAGCCTCAGCTGTGCTTGATTTCGTGAGTGAAACACAGTTTGGAACTATTCCACAGTTAACCTCACTTCGTACAGAGTCGATCAACTCGTATATGCGGTTAGATGCCAAAGCTTTCCGTGATTTGGAAGTATTTGATTCAGCTATGGGTAAGTCGGGGGTTCCAACTCTTTATGGGACACTGAATCACACCAAGGCCGCCATGGGTGCCAGGACTCTCAAGGGGTGGCTTACTCATCCTTTGCTTGATGTTATTGAGATACGTAACCGTCAAGGTGCCGTAGCCCTTTTTTCCGATGACTCGAGTGCTCGGATGAATATTCAGGAGTTTTTGATGAAAATTCCTGATCTTGAACGGCTTGTAAATCGGGTCAGGACTAATAGTGCGAATCCTCGGGATTTAGCTTCTATTCGAACAGGGCTAACTGTTATTCCTAGTTTGATAGCGGCTTTACCGAAAGAACTTCCCCCAGGTGGCGCCGTGGTTGGTCGATTGCATTCCTCAACTACAGTTGTGGAACTACTCGAATCCTCTATATCTGATGATCCTTCATTAGCTGTTGGAGAAGGGTCTGCCATTCGTGAGGGATTTGACAGGGATTTGGACGAAGCTAGATCGCTTTCGGGGGATGCTCGTTCCAGTATCGCTGCGCTTGAGGAAGAACATCGGGCTTCGACAGGTATCAAAAGCCTGAAAATCGGTTATAACCGTGTGTTTGGCTACTATCTCGAGGTAACCAAAAACAATCTCAAATTAGTACCAGATGCGTTCGAACGCCGTCAGACCCTTGTTAATGCTGAGCGTTTCGTCACACCCCAATTAAAAGATCTTGAATCCAGAATACTCAGTGCCCGTGATCGTATAAGTGAACTAGAACGAGATCTTTTTAGGCGGGTTTGTGCAGAGGTTGCGGTTCAGAGTGAACGAATTATGGAGACAGCTAAAGCCATCGGTACACTGGATTCACTTGTTTCTATGTCCCAGGCTTCGATCGACAATCACTGGATTCGGCCAGTAGTTGATGATGGTACAGATTTGCAGATAGAAAATGGGCGTCATCCCGTTGTCGAAGCTTCGCTTGGACCTGGACGCTTTGTACCTAATGATTTGGATATTTCTAACTCCGATCGTCAGGTGGTTATTATCACGGGTCCCAATATGTCTGGTAAATCAACGTATATCCGACAAGCTGCTGTATTGGTGCTTTTAGCTCAGACAGGAAGTTTTATACCTGCGTCCAAAGCTCGCATAGGAGTGATCGATAGAATTTTCACTAGGGCTGGATTATCTGATGACATTTCCGGTGGACAATCGACTTTTATGGTCGAGATGGTAGAAACGGCCTCTATCCTCAATCAGGCAACAGATCGCTCCCTGGCTATTCTCGACGAGATTGGCCGTGGCACATCTACTTACGATGGTCTCGCCATCGCTCGTTCAGTTGTCGAGCATATTCATAATTCGCCTAAGCTGGGATGCAAAACGTTGTTTGCTACCCATTATCACGAGATGACCCAATTGGCAGATCAACTTTCTAGGGCTCACAATCTTCGTGTTTCAGTTGCTGAGGAATCAGGGGAAGTCGTTTTCCTTCATAAGATAGTTCCGGGGGGAGCAGACCGGTCATATGGAGTACATGTGGCACGTTTGGCCGGTATGCCGAGCGATGTCGTTGGCCGGGCTTGGGATCTTTTACAAGAACTTGAAGGCGAGGCTGATTTATCAGGATCTAACACTGGCTACCAACTTCATATGTTGCCAGGAATTGATGAAGATAAAAAATTGAATGAAGATGCACTCCAACAGTTGAGAGATCTTGATTTGCAAAACATGACCCCATTAGATGCGATCAACGCACTGGCCAGGCTGCAAGAACAGTTAAGTGTCCCCAGCGATTGATTTTAATGACTACTGAATGTCGTTTGCTGATTGTCTCGTCTTCATCATTGTTTCGCTGTTCGTATCTTCATAGATTAATCGGTTTGCGAAACAATGGTCTTTAACTGGAAGTAATCCGGTCGCGGGTCTTGAGACTTAAAATTTAACGACAGGGCTGTAAATTATCTTAGCCCTGTCGTTAAATTTATCTGCGCAAAGTCATTTAGATGAACAGTGGGCCAAAGATCAATGACACTATCGCCATTAACTTCAGCAGGATATTGATAGCCGGGCCTGAAGTATCTTTAAACGGATCTCCAACTGTGTCACCCGTAACAGCCGCTGCATGTGTATCCGAACCTTTACCGCCGAAATTTCCGAGTTCAACGAATTTTTTAGCGTTATCCCAGGCTCCACCGGCGTTGGCCATAAAAATTGCCAACAAGAATCCGGAAACAATCGAACCAGCGAGCATACCGCCCAGGGCTTCCGCTCCCATGATTGATCCGATTGCGATTGGTGCCAATATAGCGACAAGACCTGGTATAACCATGGCTTTGAGTGAACCTTGTGTACTTATGGCCACTGCCCGCGCCGCGTCCGGTTTTACCCCTGGCTTGCCTTCTTTAAGGCCAGGAATTTCGCGGAATTGCCGGCGAACTTCTTCGATCATTTCACCGGCAGCTGTACCGACTGCTTGCATCGTCAAACCTGAGAACAGGAAGGGAAGCAATCCACCGATCACAGTGCCCATGAGTACTTTGGGTTCCAGCAGGTCTAGTGTTGTGACACCTGTTACGAGTGAGTAGGCTACCAGCAATGCGAGAGCAGTGAGTACTGCTGATCCGATAGCAAATCCTTTCCCTGTAGCGGCAGTTGTGTTTCCTAGTGCATCCAATGAGTCTGTTCTCTCTCGTACGTCAGGATCTAAGTGTGCCTGCTCCGCGATTCCACCTGCGTTATCAGCGACTGGGCCGTATGCGTCTGTCGCAAGAGTAATGCCCAGAGTTGATAGCATGCCGACTGCGGCGAGACCAATTCCGTACAAGCCAGCGAGTTCGTTGGCCAAGAATATTCCGACTACAATCGCCAGTGCGGGGATCACTGTGCTGTACAACCCGACAGATATTCCTGCGATGATCGTCGATGGGTGCCCCGTCTCAGATTGCTGGGCTATCCACTTTACGGGGTTGAATTCCCAAGACCCTATCTTGAGTCCTTCGTAAGATGTGAACCATTCAGTTGAAGTGCCGATGACCTGTCCCACGATAATTCCCACAACGACTACCCAAAAAAGATCGAATCCGAGAGCCTCTTGTGAGTTGATGTAGAGACCTGTTCCAATTAAAGCCAGTCCCCCAGCTCCAAATATTCCGTATCGCAGAGTCCATAGCAACTTGCCCATATCGGCGTTATCACCAGTTCGCACGAGGAACATTCCAAGAATGGATGAAATAATTCCGATCCCGGCGATCACTATGGGTAATACTGCCTTCGGGTCTTCTAACGAATATGATGCCCCTGATGCAATACCAAGGAACGCCAGTGATATTGTTGCTATGATCGAGCCAACATATGACTCAAAGAGGTCGGCTCCCATCCCAGCTACATCTCCGACGTTATCCCCGACATTATCAGCGATTACTGCAGGGTTGCGAGGGTCATCCTCGTCGAGTCCAGCCTCCACTTTACCGACCAGATCAGCTCCTACGTCAGCTGCCTTTGTGTAAATTCCACCTCCCACTCGAGCGAAAAGTGCGATCGAAGACGCTCCAAAACCGAAACCGGCAATTACGTTTGGGTTTTCAAAAATTATCCACAAAGCAGATACGCCGATGATTCCGATACCCACTACGGTTAATCCCATAACAGCACCGGTACTAAATGCGACTTGTAATGCTTTGTTTAATCCGGATTGCGCGGCGGTGGCAGTGCGAGTGTTGCCTCTAACAGCAATGTTCATGCCTATAAAACCGGCAAGCCCGGACCCAATTGCTCCAATTACATATGCGATCGCAGTCCATGGACCATCAGATGTCACTGCACCTCCCTGAGCAAGAGAGTTGATCATGTCGTTATTTAAAACGTTGTAATCAATGAATGCGGCAAGAATCACAAAAATTACCAAAACGAATAATGCAAGAATCGAATATTCCTTGCGGAGGAAAGCAGAAGACCCCTCCTGGATAAGTGCACCTATATCTCTAACTTCATCGTTGCCTTGGGGCTGTTTTAAAACCCGCATGGCGAGTAGGGCTGCAGCAATAAGGCCAATGCCTCCTGCCGCGACTGCTAGCAAGATCGTATCCATTTACATATCTCCGCGAAAAAGCCTTCCACCATCAGGCCGTGTTAAAGCCTTGTGAAGGTCCAGAATAAGAAATTGGGTAAAAAACATATAAATCATATTCCGAAATTCGAACACGATTTACTCACTCAACTTCTGTTTGACTAATGAAAGCTAGCATCGGGCTAAGAGCCAGTCAACGAAACGAGCTACGTATTAAGGCAAATGCAAACTCCTATAAAAGGTGGCAAGTTGTGCTTGTGCCTTCGAGAATCTTTGACAGGCGAATGTAATTTGAGAACCAGGTGTTTGTTAAGTGTTCTCTTTGGAAATTGCTGCGTTGTTGAAAAGTTTGACTAAACTACGAGCAGCCGCCTCCACGTCTTCAGCTTTGGTAATTGCACTCGCTATGCAAATCGAATCTGCTCCAGCCGCCAAGACTGCATTTAGGTTGGACTCGTTGATTCCACCGATTGCCACGATATGAGTCGAGGTCTTAGCTCGAATTTCTGTTAATGTTTCCAAGCCCGCCGGCCGGGTATCGATTTTGGTAGCTGTAGGAAACATGGCACCCACTGCTAGATAATCTGCCCCGATTCTTTCGGATTCTTGCGCTTCTGTTACCAAAGCGTTCGAAGTTCCTACTATTTGTCTGTCATCTAGGACAACTCTAGAATCTTCCACGGAGATGTCTTTCTGACCCACGTGCAGCCCATCAGAGGCGACTATACGAGCTATGTCAGCATGGTCATTCATGATAAATAAGCTTCCCGCGTCGTTTGCGAGTTTTTGAATTTCTGTTGCTGTTTCGACAATAGTTCGTTTACTTGAGATTTTATCGCGTAGTTGGACTGTTGCGGCTCCACCATTGAAAGCAGCCTCTGCGACTTCTATTACGTTTCGATTGTTTGTGTGTTCAGGGTCGACGATGACATAGATTCCACGCATTCTCTCTACTATTTCGGATCTCATGCGGTATTTTCCTCGTTATTACACCATTTACCAGAGAATAAATCTCATTCGTACGACCTGTGCTGAGTGTGGAAATTTTAGCATTGTCATTTTATCGGCTCGAAATTCTTATAAGCTTGCACGACCCGATGGTGGACCACTGGCTTTAAGACTGGAGATTTATATCAATGACTGTTTCTTGGCCGTCTCAAAAAGATTTATTGGCTTGGGTTGAAAATGATCTCAATAACTGGGGACGTTGGGGCACCGATGATCAAAAAGGAACCTTGAATCACCTGTCTGCGGAAAAAACCTTGGAGGCGTTGGCCCTTGTTTCAGAAGGTACAACGGTAAGCTGTGCCAGGCCAGTTGAGTTCAAGGCTGCGGTGGATGTGCCGCGTCCTCCTCAGCATTTTATGGTTTCGGCTGGGGATACATACAGGCAAGACGAATCTCATGAACGGCAGGTGGCAATGGATTACTTTGGCATGATTTTTCATGGGCATACCGTAACTCACATCGACAGTCTGGCTCATTTTTTCTGGAACGGTCAGACGTATAACGGACGACCGTCCACTGTTGTCTCTACTGCCGAAGGGGCCACGGAGTTTGACGTGATGCCAGCTACAGGCGGGATTGTCACTAAGGGGGTTCTGGTGGACGCTCCACTTTTAAGAGATGTCGACTATATAGAGCGGGGTGATGGTGTTGGAGTAGCTGATATTGAGGCTGCGGAGCGTGAA
>RQOU01000071.1 GCA_008373165.1 SAR202 cluster bacterium
ATCTCGGGTTTTGTGAACGTGCGTAGTTCTATGTTGGATTGATCAAGCGACGGGTTCATATTTGGACAACTCAAGTGTGTTCTTGAAGTGTATTCCTGTGTTTATACATGCGGTTATTATTAGTTTATTGGGTGTGGACTATTACTACTAAATAAGTCGTTTACACGGTAAGCAATTGCTTCTCAAGTCTTTTGGCACTTATAATTGAGGTGTGTAAAACGCTGTGAACGGGAGTAGTAACGGATCAAGTGTACTTAGAGAGAGCCGGTGGATGGTGTGAACCGGTGTGCATTGGTTTGAGAACTCGCCCTGGAGCGGTCGATCTGAATCTTCTTGACTAGGGTCGAACGGCTTGCCCCGTAAAGGTTTTGAGTGGCTTGGTGTCTTCACAGGGATGGCACCCGGCAATCGAAGGTGGTACCGCGGGATGCAAGTCTCGTCCTTTGTGAGGGACGAGATTTTTTTTTGCCTGAAGAAACTGAAGGTTATTCGTAATTCAAGCGATAAACATTAGTACCTAATCAACAAGTAATTGCCGAAGTAAGTAATGTCCGGCAAGCGTGTAGGAAACGGATATGTCTAAAATCCTCACTGGTAGTCAAATTGTCTGCGAAGCGCTGCTCAAAGAAGGTGCGAGCGTGGTGTTTGGTATCCCGGGAGGTGCGATTCTTCCGCTTTATGGAGTTCTGTCGCAGTATCCAGACTTGCGTCATATCCTCTCACGTCACGAGCAGGGGGCAGCGCATGCTGCTGACGGATACGCCAGATCTACGGGTACGGTTGGCGTGGCTTTTGCGACGTCTGGACCAGGTGCAACCAATCTGGTTACGGGCTTGGCTACTGCGATGATGGATTCAGTTCCCATTGTCGCAATTACTGGTCAAGTAGGTCGTGCTGCGATCGGTACGGACGCGTTTCAAGAAACCGATATCACTGGTTCAACGCTTCCTGTTACCAAACACAACTACCTTGTCATGCGTGCTGATGATCTGGGCAAAACAATTCACGAGGCTTTTCATATAGCAAAAACGGGTCGCCCGGGACCAGTTCTAATAGATATTCCAAAAGATGTATTCACCGAGACGGGCGAATACGATCCTGACGCTCCAATTAATTTGCCTGGCTATAGAGTTCCTGGTAAAGCTGAAGAGGCTCAGATAAAAGCTGCTGCAGAATTGATCAATGCAGCTCAGCGACCGGTGATACTCGCGGGTCATGGAGTTGTCTTATCACGGTCATTTGATGAGCTCAAGGAATTTGCCGAGAAAACCCAGATTCCAGTAGTAACCACTCTACTAGGGATCTCGTCTTTTCCTGAAGATCATGTGCTTAGTACAGGTTTTCCAGGTATGCATGGGATGGCATATGCTTCTCTTGCGATTGATCAGGCCGATTTAATTGTCAATTTTGGAAGTCGTTTTGACGACCGAATTGTTGGTGATTCTCGGCGGTTTTCGACCGGTTCAAAAAAAATCCATGTAGACATTGATCCCGCGGAGATAAACAAAAGCATAAAGGTTGACGCTCCTGTTGTAGGGAACATCAAAGATGTGTTCCAACAGCTCATACCGCAAGTGAAATCGACTACGCATGTCGAATGGTTACAGCATATTGAGCATCTTAAATCCGAGCATCCTTCACTGAGAATTCCTGAGAGTGATCGATTAATGGGGCAGCACGTTGTCAGGGCACTTTCGGATGTCACGCAAGGTGAGGCAATCATCACTACTGGAGTTGGGCAGCATCAAATGTGGGCTGCACAGCATTATCAGTTTAAGAACGCTAATTCTTGGTTGTCATCGGGTGGGGCTGGAACGATGGGTTATGAAGTCCCTTCAGCTATCGGGGCACAGGTTGGTAACCCCGATAGCTTGGTTTGGTCGATTTGTGGCGATGGTGGATTTCAGATGACGATGATGGAGCTTGCGACAGCTGCTGAAAATGATCTTCCAGTAAAGTACGCGATTTTGAACAATAATCATTTGGGGATGATTACTCAGTGGCAGGGCTTTTTCTATAACGAGGATTATCAAGCTGAAACGTATTCCGGTAACCCAGACTTTGTGAAACTCGCAGAAGCCTATGGGATAAAAGGAATACGGGTATCGAAGCAGGATGAACTTGAGTCGGCTATAAATGAAGCAAATAACCATAATGGTCCTGTGGTAGTGGATTTTGTAATCGAAAAAGTTGATGACGTTTATCCAATGATTCCTGCAGGACAGAGTGTCGAGGAATTAATTGAGGAACCAAACTAATGGCGTCTAGCGATAACGCATCGTTTCAGCGGACAATTTCTGCACTGGTACAGGATCGGCCAGGTGTGCTGGCACGGATTGCTGGTCTATTTCGTAGACGCGGTTTTAATATCGCCAGTCTCGCTGTTGGTCGCTCAGAGCAACCAGGGTTATCTAGAATGACTTTCGTTGTTGAAGGGCCAAATGAGGTTGTTCGACATGTATCCGCACAACTTGATCGCTTAATTGACGTTGTTGAGGTCCGTGATATCACTGAAAAAAATATTGTCTGGCGCGAACTTGCATTGATCAAAGTTACTGCAGATGCTCTAGCTAGACGAGAGATACTTGAACTGGTGAATATTTTCCGGGTGAATGTGATTGATATTGGTGCTGAAAGTCTGACGGTGGAAATTTCTGGTGGTCGTCAAAAAATTGACTCGTTTATCGAACTCGTTCGTAAATTTGGGATTGAGGAAGTTATACGCACTGGTCGCGTTGCGACCCTTAGGGGCACATTAATTGCGGGTGAGGTCGACGGATTGTTCCAGTCAGATACCAATCAATCAAATTACACTTTACCCATTCCAGGTGATGATACAGGGAGCGTTTGAAAACGCTTGCGAATAGGCTGTCGGGATTGCTGACAGAAAACAAAACTAAGCGCTTTAAGGCTGATAATTCATAATGGCTATTCTTTCTTATGACAAAGATATCGACGATTCCATACTGCGGGATAAAACGATTGCAGTACTCGGATATGGATCCCAAGGGCACGCACATGCACTTAACTTGAAAGAAAGTGGATTTAACGTTGTTGTTGGACTTTACGAAGGTAGCCGAAGTAAGCAGGCTGCTGAAGAAGCAGGGCTTACGGTTCTTTCTAATGCCGATGCTACGAAGGCCGCTGATCTGATTTCTTTTTGTTTGCCTGACACGGTTCAGTCGAAGGTATACAGAGAAGATGTTCAGCCGAACTTGCAGTCAGGTAAAACATTGTTATTCGCCCATGGGTTCACTATTTTCTATGAGCAGATTGCTCCGCCGCCTGAGATTGATGTTGTGATGATTGCTCCTAAGGCACCTGGTCACAGGGTTCGTGCGGTATACGAGAGGGGCCTTGGGGTTCCGTGTCTAGTAGCCGTTCACCAGGATGTATCAGGTGCGGCTCACGATGTAGCACTCGCTTACGGGAAAGGTATTGGAGGCGGTCGTGCAGGTATTTTAGAAACGACGTTTAAGGAAGAAACAGAGACCGATTTATTTGGGGAACAGGCTGTTTTATGTGGTGGGGTGACCGAACTTGTCAAGACTGGTTTTGAAGTATTGGTGGAGGCTGGTTACGAGCCGGAATCTGCATACTTTGAGGTTCTTCATGAGTTGAAATTGATCGTCGATCTTATGTACCAAGGTGGTCTCGGATACATGCGGTATTCGGTGAGCGAAACTGCTGAATATGGTGATTACTCACGTGGTCCTGTTGTGATTGATTCCAATGTCAAAAAGAACATGGAAAAAGTCTTGCAACAAATTCAATCAGGAGAATTCGCTCGCGAGTGGATCGCTGAAAACGATGAAGGTCAGCATAAGTTCAAGCAAATGCGCGCTGACAACGAAATACATGGTATTGAGAAGGTGGGCAAAGAGCTTCGAGACATGATGCCTTGGTTGGAATCGACCACATAGTATTTTCTAGAGAATAGAAAACTAAGCCGATACAAGTAGCGGTTTTACATACTAGTTCGGTAAAACTGTTCAACTATAAAAAGCGAGCGCTGGAGGGATTAAAATGGCGCAGCAGAGTCATACTGAAGACAAAGTAATTATTTTTGACACGACCCTTCGTGATGGAGAACAATCTGCCGGAGCTGGTCTAACGGTTGAAGAAAAACTTCGTATTGCTCACCAACTCAACAAGCTGGGTGTTGATGTTATTGAGGCTGGATTCGCGGGGAGTTCCCCGGGCGACTTCGAAGCTGTGCGTAGAATTGCTAACGAAGTAAAAGGGCCAGTCATTACCTCTCTAGCACGTGCTGTTGACTCAGATATAGATGCTGCTGGAAAAGCCCTTGAAGGCGTGGAGAACGCTCGTATTCATACATTCCTTTCATCTTCGGATGTCCATTTAATGCACCAGATGCGTAAGGATCGAGAATCCATAATGGATATGGCCGTACATGCCGTTGAGCGAGCGAAAAGTTATGTTGATGATGTTGAATTTTCGCCAATGGATGCTTCCCGTACTGAACCAGAATACCTTTATACGATGCTTGAGGCAGTGATACGGGCTGGCGCAACAACCGTGAACATTCCAGACACGGTTGGTTATTCAACTCCCGAGGAGTTCGGGGCGTTAATTCGAGGAATTAAAGAAAACGTCCCTAACATCGATGGAGTTGTAATCAGTGTCCATTGTCATAACGACCTTGGAATGGCCTCAGCTAACTCGCTTGCAGCAGTAGAAAATGGCGCTCGTCAGGTAGAAGGTTGCGTAAATGGACTCGGTGAGCGAGCAGGAAATGCGGCTCTCGAAGAAGTCATAATGGCTGTAGAAACAAGACCAGATCACTATGGGGTTACTACCAGTATCAATTGTGAGGAGATAGGTAACTCAAGTCGTATGGTCAGTTCTATATTTGGGTTTCCTGTTCAGGCTAATAAGGCAGTGGTTGGTCAGAACGCGTTTCGACATTCCTCTGGTATTCATCAAGATGCTTTTCTAAAAGAACGTACAACTTTTGAAATTATGGAACCAGACACTGTAGGTTGGCGTGGGCAGGCGCTTGTACTCGGAAAGCTTTCCGGGAGGGCTGGTCTTCGTTCACGTTTACATGAGCTTGGTTATGACTTATCTGATGAAGAATTGGCCAGTGTGTTTGTGTCGTTTAAGGATCTTGCTGACACTAAGCGTGAGGTTACAGATATGGACCTCGAGGCACTAATGTCTGAGCAGCACCGCATGGTCGATACTGATAGAACTTATAAAGTTATCGCAGTTCATGTTGTGTGTGGGAATGACACAGTTCCACAAGCTAAGGTCACTCTTGATTGTCCGGATGGTCAATCAAGAACGGTGGAGTCTAAAGGGACTGGTCCTGTTGATGCTGTGTGTAAAGCAATCGATCAGGTTGTTGATCTAAATATCGATCTAACGGAGTTTGCTGTATCGGCGGTTACCGAAGGTATTGACTCGCTTGGCGAAGTCACTATTAGAGTGGCGAAAGATGGATCGGTCTACTCAGGTCGTGGATCAGACTCGGATATTGTCGTTGCATCAGCCAAGGCATATGTGAATGCCATTAACAGATTGATCACAATTGGAGTACAAGATCGAACCGCAACCACAGGTGCAGTTTAGCTATATACCGACAAGTCAAATAACTGTAAGCAGTACTAGTTAAAGAGTTTTGGTTCTGCGTTATTATTTCTGATCGCTTAAGTTTTTTTGGCCGATAGGTTTTTATTGGGGGTTATGTGTACATGGGAAAGACCATGTTTGAAAAGATTTGGGCTCGGCACATTGTTGCCGAGCCTCAGGATCAGCCAGCTCTTATTTATATCGATCTACATCTGGTCCACGAAGTCACTTCACCGCAGGCATTTGAAGCGTTACGCCTTACTAACCGCAAGGTGCGTCGCCCAGATTTGACTATATCGACTGTTGATCACAATCTACCAACTGATGACACTAGGTCGGAAGTCATTAAGGATCCTATCGCTCGGATACAAGTTGATACTCTTCGTAAGAATTGTGAAGAAACGGGCATAACTCTTTACGATGTTGATTCCAAAGCCCAAGGGATTGTTCACGTTATCGGACCCGAGCAGGGCTACACTCAACCTGGAATGACCATTGTCTGTGGTGACTCACATACGTCGACTCATGGTGCTTTTGGTTCGTTGGCCTTTGGAATTGGCACGTCGGAGGTAGAGCATGTTCTTGCCACGCAGACGCTGCGTCAACGTAAGCCCCAAACCATGGAAGTCCGATTTAACGGTGAACTGAAGCAGGGTGTTACTGCTAAGGATATGATTCTTGCAGCAATCGGAAAGATGGGTACCGCTGGTGGCACAGGTTATGTGATTGAGTACACGGGGGCTGCAATCCGCGGTCTTGATATGGCGGGTCGTATGACCGTTTGCAATATGACGATCGAAGCGGGAGCCAGAGCAGGGCTTATCGCTCCAGATGAGACAACCTTCGAATGGATGCGTGGGCGTAAATTTGTACCTAAAGGTGAAAAATTTGACCGTGCCGCTGAGCAATGGCGGGCACTTGCCAGTGATGAAGACGCGACGTTTGACACATTAATTGAAATTGATTGCGATGATCTAGAGCCATTTGTGACCTGGGGTACCAACCCTGGGCAAGTGACGCGTATTACTGATAAGGTCCCCTCGCCCGAGGACTTCGATGATATAGCCGACAGATCTTCTGCTGAGAGTGCTCTTGAATACATGGGTTTGAAGGGTGGAACGGCAATTGAAGACATTCAGATTGATCGAGTTTTTATAGGATCTTGTACAAATGCACGTATAGAAGACCTTCGATCGGCTTCGCAGATCGTCAAAGGTCGCAAAGTTGCATCTAGTGTTCGTGCACAAATTATGCCGGGCTCCACGCTTACGAAATTACTTGCTGAAAAAGAAGGTCTGGACCAGATTTTTATGGAAGCGGGGTTTGAGTGGCGAGAATCGGGGTGCTCGATGTGTCTCGGGATGAATCCAGATATTTTAGTTCCTGGAGAACGCTGTGCCTCTACTTCGAATCGAAATTTCGAAGGTCGTCAAGGTAAGGGTGGGCGTACACATCTTGTGAGCCCTGAAATGGCTGCAGCTGCGGCCATTTCAGGGCATTTCGTAGATGTTAGGGATTGGGAAACTGAGTGATGTGCTTCACACTCTTGTTTTACTGTAAGCGCGAGGTATAACAGTGCAGCCAGGGAATTACGACCCGAGACCTCCAGAAGATCGTGATCCAGCTCGAGCAACTGACGCAGATCGAACTTCTCGTACGGGTCGGCGATCTAGGGGAACATCTAAGACCAAGACTTCTGATGATGGCATTATGCGTCGACTCAGTGGTCGGTCGGACTTGGATCGTGCAAAGGCTATGCCATATGAGCCATATTCTTATGAATCTAACTTTACCCAGTTGAGGTGGGTCGTAATATTACTTGCTGCTTGGTCTCTAGTCGCAATTTGGCTTGCCTGGCTAGATTTTTCTACCGTCAGAGTCTTGTCAGATCTTCACGATCAGGGATTTACCAGTGTGCCACCGTCGACTCTTTCTCCACAATCCATGATTGATTTTGCTGAGAGGGAAGGTCTGACTTGCATAGACACTTCTGATGTTTTTATGGCGACTTATGAATGTAATCGACTTTTTGATGCTCAAAATATCTATGAGGTTGTGAAAGGCCAGAGCTCATTAGCATTTGTGATTCTTATGGCGCTTCTACTGGTCAATATGTTTGCATTTGGTTCGTTCACTCACCGCGCCAGCAGGAATCTTCTTACTTTGAATAGCAGTGAGCAAGGATTTACTCCCGAAAAGGCTGTGATGTGGTTCTTCATTCCAATCATGAACCTGTTTAAGCCTTGGCAGGTGTTTCGCGAGTTATTCAAAGGGAGCGATCCGGAAGTAACAACGTCGGATGATTTGGCATGGAAGACTACAGGCAAAGTATCGAATTTAGTTCATTTTTGGGCAGGAATATTCGTTTTAATATTTATCTACAATCCAATTACTATTGGACGAGTCTGGCATTCTGTTCGGCTAACGTTTACTGATAGTGTTGTAGCCCATCAGAGACTGGTTATTGCTGATTTACTGCTGGCGCTTCTCGGCATTGCTGCTTTACTCGTTGTGATTGAGTTACACAAGCGACAAGAATCGCGGCATGTTAAGGTTGGTAACATTATTGTGACACCGCCGCCGCCGGTGGATCCTCTTGAAGAGGCTCTTAAGGAGGGCATAAGGCGTAAGGAACTGGACAACCGTAACTTTCGCCGTGGCAGTCATGATCGAAAAGAAAGGTAGCTGTTTTGGAAAAATTCCGGAAACTCACTAGTATCGTCGCTCCACTTGATAGAGCGAATGTTGATACCGATCAAATCATACCGAAGCAGTTTCTCAAGAGAATTGAAAGGACCGGATTCGGAGAGTTTGCGTTCTTTGATTGGCGATATCTTGAAGATGGCGTGCTTAATCCTGATTTTATATTGAATGAAGATCGCTACCTAGGTGCAAATATTCTCGCAGGTGGTCGGAATTTCGGTTCGGGTTCGTCGCGTGAACATGCTCCATGGGCACTAATGGAAATGGGATATAAAGCAATTATTTCTACTAGTTTTGCTGATATTTTCCGCAACAACTGTATGCAAAATGGGCTTTTGCCAGTGATTTTAGAAGAAGCGGAAGTTGACACTATTATGGCGAGGGCACTTCGCGGTACCGGGTATGAAGTGACAGTTGATTTGGCATCACAGACGGTCAAAGATGATCTGGGACTTAATGCTGATTTTGATATAGACCCGTTTCGGAAGAACTCTCTGATGGCCGGTCTTGATGATGTGGGTGTCACTATGGAATTTAGTAAAGAAATTGACTTGTACGAGGGAAGTCAAACTAAACGCTGGTAGTCAACTTTCACAGATAAATACCTTTTATAATTTTTGTGGTGAGAGTGGCTTCGCGCTGTTAGACTTCACGAGATGTTTTTAAGAAAATCTCTTTTGGTATAAGAGAAAGCAGGGCTTTTAGATGGATTTACGGATCGCAGTTCTTGGCGGAGATGGTATTGGTCCAGAAGTAACAGCAGAATCAGTTAAGGTTCTTGACGCTATAGGGCGTCGTTATGGACATGAATTTACTTATATAACTGGACCAGTTGGTGGTACGGCTATAGACATGACGGGATCTGCACTCCCTGCAGACACCATGAATATTGTTCTAGGATCCGATGCGGTTCTTTTTGGTGCTGTTGGTGGTCCAAAATGGGACGATCCAGTAGCTAAAGTCCGACCGGAAGATGGTATCTTGGCCCTCAGAAAAGGTCTTGGACTGTTTGCAAATTTGAGGCCCTGCAAAGTTTATGAACAGTTGATCGATACTTCTCCGATTCGCCCAGAAAGACTTATTGACGTTGATTTCATCATAGTTCGTGAATTAACTGGTGGTTTGTATTTCGGCAAACCGAAACGTCGTTGGGAAAATTCTAGAGGTCGACGGGCTGTAGATACGCTCGCATATTCGGAAAAAGAGATTGAGAGAGTTGTCCGCATTGCATTTGAGCTGGCCCGTGATCGAAAAAAACGACTTCACTCACTGGATAAGATGAATGTGATGGAATCATCCCGGCTTTGGCGTGAGGTAGCGACAGAAGTCGGTATTGAGTATCCCGACGTGGAATTAATCCATATGTTGGCCGACAACGCCGCTATGCAGATAATTACCCAGCCTTCTATATTCGACGTGATAGTTGCTGAGAATTTGTTTGGGGATATCCTTTCAGACGAATCTGCTGTTATCGGTGGCTCTTTGGGAATGTTACCCTCAGCTTCGATTTCGTCTTTGCCACCGAAAAATGGTCGTCGTCGTAGAGGTGGTAAACCAGCTTTGTACGAACCAATCCATGGTTCTGCACCTGATATTGCCGGTAAATCCCTTGCAAATCCAATGGCTTCAATTCTCAGTGCCGCGATGCTTCTCCGATTCTCGGCTGGACTCAACACTGAGGCTGATGCAATTGAAAAAGCGGTTGATTCCGTGCTAGCTGAGGGCTACAGGACGCTCGATATTTCAGCAGGCAACGACCGACCTCTCACGACTACTCAAGTAGGCGATATGATTGCAGGCTTAGTATCAGGTTAGACGCTTGGCTCGGATCTCTTTTACCTTAACTTGATTCGAAAACGGTGGCGAACATGCTAATTTCTACTATTGGGAATCAGGGTCCTTACCCGAGAAGTCTTCATTCGGATCGATTTCATGACCAGCCAGCCAATCTGGATCGAGGTTGATTCCTAACCCTGGCCGATTAGAAACGTAAAGATCACCATTTTTTATGTCTAATGGATGATCGATCATTACGTTATAGCTTGTTAGGTCGTAGCGGCTCGTTTCGAGTTTGTAAAAATTGGGTACGGTCAGCATCACCTGCGCACCTGATATAACGTTTATTGGACCCGAGGCGTCGTGTGGTGAAATCGGCACGTAATAGGCTTCTGCCATTGTCGCTATCTTTTTGAGTTCCGTAACTCCACCGGTCCAGGTTATGTCCGGCATGATGTAGTCGGCTAGATTGTTTTCAAAAATTGGGACGAATTCCCACCTTGTGTGAAGCCTTTCACCGACAGATATGAGTGGTGAAATTTGCTCTTTAACCTGCTTCAGTGCTTTCCAGCTCTCGGTTGGGACGGGCTCTTCGAACCAGAAAATATCCCATTCAGCCATTTGATTCGCAAGCCTAGTAGCTGTAGGCACGTTGTACATTCCGTGAGCATCGATAAGAATTTCGATATCGGCTCCTGCTGTTTCTCGTGCTGCCGCTAGAATATCCATTGCAGTCGCTTCTGCTTCAGGGCTGATTTCACCATCAAGGAAACTTGCATTCCCAACGTGAAGATTGGGCATCATGGGATCCATTTTGAAGGCCCGATGTCCAGAGTTGACGATATCTTTTACAGGCTGGATAATCTCGTCTGGAGTTTTAGCCTGAGGTGGATGAGTGTACAAAGCGATGCGGTCACGTACAGCGCCTCCGAGTAACTTGTAAATCGGTTGATTAAGCGCTTTGCCGCGAATATCCCAAAGTGCAATATCTATACCACTGATTGCAGCGGTTGTAGCACCTCGAGTCCCAACGTATGTCATTCCTCTAAAGATTTTTGACCAAATTCGTTCTATATCTTCAGGATTTTCGCCGATGATCCATTTGCCAATCTGATCGACAAAAGCCGATATTGCTCTGTTGGCGACTGGACCAGGATAGGTGGTTATTTCACCCCATCCGGTGATTCCTTCGTCGGTATCGACCTGAATAAACACGAATGTTCTCGACCCCGTATTTGTGTTGTCAGGACTTGGATTATCGTTCCATGGAGCTCGAACTATCCATGATCTGGCATTAGTTATCTTCAATGTTGAGTTCCTAGATTTACCCAATAACTATCTTGGGTGATTGAGGCTAATTAAATACAGTTCTGATTATCTGCTGGTTTCGCTGTTGGTCAACCTTAACTTGCATGTAACTATGTTGGGTTCTAATGAAGTTTGTTAGTCTGCAATACTGTAAGCGATCGATTGAACATATACAGAGGTGTTATGACAAACCAGATAACTGATGCCGACCTGAAAGCTGCTCTTCCAGATGTTGAATCCGAACAAAAACTTAGCGGAATTGTTTCTGAAGCTACCATTTATCGTGATAAGTGGGGTATCCCTCACATAACTGCTGACAATGAATCGGATCTTTTTTTTGCGCAAGGGTTTGCAACAGCTCAGGATCGATTGTTTCAGATGGATTATGACAGGATGAGATGTCTTGGTAGGTCCGCAGAATATCTGGGCGATATTGGACTTGCGCAAGATAAACTTATGCGCTGCCGTTCACTCGAAGTTGTTTCAAAGCGAGATCTTGAAGTGTCGTCAAACGAAGTTCGCACGATGATTTCTGCTTATACCCGAGGTGTGAATGCATTTATAGAATCAGATGCACCACTGCCAGTAGAGTACAAATTAATAGAGATCAAACCTGAAAAATGGGAAGATTGGCATTGTGTTCTTGTTTATAAAGTTCGTAATACCGCCGAAGGCTCATTCCAAGCTAAGTTATGGCTTGCCAGATTAGCTCAGGAGATTGGTCCTGAGGGCGTGGCGAGGATATCGACAGGTAGTCAGCCAAAAGCATTGATGACAGTACCACCCGGTGCGGAATATTCCGGTCCGGCGTTGAACGCTATTCAAGAACTTACCGAGGTCGTTAATGCCACGGCGTCGCTTCTGGAAACAGATGGTGGCTCAAATGGATGGGCTATTTCGGGAGATCGCACCGTGTCTGGCTTACCGTTGGTAGCCGGCGATTCTCACCGTGGGCTGGAAGTTCCTAACGTTTACTATCAGATTCATCTGAAAGGTCCTAGTTGTCAGATTCTCGGTTATTCCATACCTGGAGTGCCAATGGCGATGCATTTTGCTCATAACGATTATGTTGGGTGGGGAATGACGCATGGAGGTGCTGACACACAGGATCTGTTTGTGGAACAACTTCGTTACTCTTCAGGACGCGTCGAATACCTTTATAAAGGTGAGTGGCTGGAAGCGGCAAATAATATTGAGAAGATATACGTACGCAATGGGCAATCTGAAGAAGTTACCGTAATCGAAACTCGTCATGGTCCTATCATCGCGGGATCGCTCGACTCCGGATGGGGGTTGGCAATTTCAGATCCAGGGTCTGGTGTTGGAACTGAGTGGCTTGACGCTGCTTATAGAGCCATGCGGGCTCGGTCTGCTGACGAACTTGAAACAGCGTTTGCGACCTGGACCGATCGTGTGAACAATTATCCGTATGCCGATGTAAATGGCAATTTTGGGTATCTATTTAAAGGTCGAGTGCCGTCTCGTTCTGACGTTAATGGTTGGGGTCCCGTTCCAGGTTGGAGCGGAGATTATGAGTGGGACGGTTTTATTCCAAATTCGGAATTACCTAGATCAAAGAATCCTGATTCAGGTTGGGTGGTTACATGTAATCAACGAGTGGTCGATCATGATTATCAACACTACCTTACACACATGTATGGGACGGATTATAGGGCACGGCGGGTTAGGGATCGTATAGAGCAAATTTCACGTAGAAAGGCAACGGTTGCAGACATGTCGGCGATTCATGCTGACACAACTTCTATACCTGCCATCACTTTGTCCGCAGCGATAGCGAAATTACCACAATTAGATGATTTATATCTTAGTGCCGCCCAGATTGTAAAAGATTGGGATCACGATCTCAGAGAAGACTCGGTAGCAGCAGCGATTTACGAGGCGTCTTCTCGTGAGATCAGCAAATTATTGGCGATTCGTGCTTACGGCGCGTTATCAGGCGGTGTGACGGGTGTAACAGTTGATGCTGGGGCTGAAGATCACTTAAGGCGACAGCTTAAACCAGACTTTATCCGCCGGCTGAATGATGATTCTCTATCAGATGCGGGATACGGATTTGAAACGGAGGATTTGGTTGAAGCCGGATTCAAGGCTGGGGTCGACTATCTAGTTACACGATATGGTGCCCAGATGAAAAAATGGCGGTGGGGTGAAATGCATCAAACAGATCATATTCACCCGCTTTCAAGCTCTTTTCCAGAATCGGCCCACAAGTTGAACCCTCCAAGGGTTGCAGCGCCGGGGGATTCTGATGTGCCGTTTGCTAGCGGGAGTCCTACGACAGCGGAGTTTTCGATCAAAACTGGGCCTATAAATAGATATATACATGATCCTTCAAACTGGAGTAACGGTCGTTGGATTGTACCGCTTGGATCATCGGGTCACCCTGCGAGTCCACATTTCTCAGATCAACAGGCGATGTGGGCCAATGTTGAAACGATTCCCCAGCTGTGGGACTGGGGTGTGATATCCGAGGATGCAGAATCTATCCAACGACTGAGTACCAGTTAAATTTCTCAACTTTGTTTTTAATTTCTGTGGTGTTTGGTGTCGTGGGTGGCCGACTTTTTATTAGTCTTTGATTTAGTGCCAGCGACGTTCGTCTTCTACAGTCCGAATATTTCGAGGCGGGAATGGCGCGTACGGGTAATTTGCTAGCTTTGTTTCGTCGATTTCTATTCCTAGTCCTGGATCGGTCGGCAATTCTATATAACTGTTATTTGGCTCCAGATAGCCCTTAGTTATGTTTCGACAAACATCTTCGACATTCACGAAATATTCGTATATGAGAAAGTTAGGGATGGTTGCGGAGGCATGCACTGCCGCAGCGCAGCCTACAGAAGTGGAGTTATAACCGTGGGGTGAAACACCTATATAGTGGGGCTGAGCCATGGCTGCGATTTGTGTCAGTTCGAGGATCCCACCAGTGTTACAGATATCTGGATTGATGATGTCTGCAGCTCGTTTATCGAAGATTTCACGAAACCCATTACGAGTGTAGTGTGCTTCACCGGTGACTACTGGGATATTAGTGTTGTTTTTAACCTCTAAGATAGCGTCAATATTGTCGGGAGGGCAGGGCTCTTCAAACCAGTAAGGGTTGTATTTTTCCATTTGCTTTGCAGCGTTGATCGCGTGCACTGGCGCAAGGCGTCTGTGAACTTCTACTAGAAGTTCTACTTCTGGTCCTACTGCTTCACGTACTTTACCTACTGTATCCGCGGCCTCTACCAGTTCATCCCTATTAGGGTATTCACGCCATGGTCCCGGAAACGGATCGAATTTTAAAGCGTTGAACCCGCGTTTTTCTACAAGTTCTGTAGCTGCTTGAGCTTTATCATCTGGTGAACCTTGTCCCCAGCCATTTGCATACACACGTATGTGTGGCCTGACCGGTCCGCCTATGAGATTGTATATTGGTTGTTCGAGAGTTTTGCCAACAATGTCCCACATCGCTATTTCTATTCCACTCAAAGCGCAATGCAGATCCATAGCGGATCGTTTGGTGGCAAAATCTTCATGCGCAATATGCATGAAATGACGTATATGGAACGGATCACGATCGATCAGGTATCTGGACAGTTGATCAATGTGGGCTTCGATTTGGATATCGCGGTCTGCTTGGGCATAAGCTTCACCCCATCCTGTAATACCAGCATCGGTTGTGAGCTTGATGTAGATAAAATTTTTACCTGTCCCTGGATTCCACTTTATGACTTCGATATCGGTGATTTTCAATGCTTTGCTCCGGGATCTTAAATTATCTGTCGGGATAATTTGTTGTTCGGCATCATATACTGAGAGTTGCGATTATTACGAGTAAG